>JAUNCS010000043.1:0-4135 GCA_030526485.1 Erysipelotrichaceae bacterium
TGAGAATAACTTATTTATCATTTTTAACTTGACTTATGATAGTAAGTTACCTCTTTATTATTATCTGTACATCTGCTTATCTATATTTTAGCCTATAAAACCATAATTAGGGTACCAGCGGTAATTAATACACAGCCAATAAAAGATTTGATAGTAAATTCTTCATGTAAGAAGATAAAGGCCATTATCAGGGTGATGACAACACTTAATTTATCGATGGGTACAACTTTTGATGCTTCACCAATCTGCAGAGCCTTGTAATAGCAAAGCCATGAGGCACCAGTTGCCAGTCCGGAAAGAATTAAGAAAATCCAGCTTTTCTTACTTATATCCAAGATGCCTCCCTGGGTATTGGTCACAAAGACCATAAACCAGGACATCAGAACGACAACGATAGTTCTAATAGCTGTGGCCAAAGTAGAATTAACTCCTTCAATACCAATCTTGGCCAGAATTGAGGTCAGGGCCGCAAAGACAGCTGATCCAAGTGCGAATAGAAGCCACATAAAAATACCTCCAATATTTAGATAATTATAGTCACAAATAAGTACAAATTGGTGGGGTGTTTGTCCAAATTAATGAATAATTATTACATGCGAGCATTTTCGTTGACATCATTCGTTGCACAGAATACAATTTATATGCATAAAAAGAGATAATTTGTCTCATTACATATCGGTAAAACCATAGAAATATGGTGACACAAAGCTAGAGGATCTAAACTCTTAAAGGAGCATGATAGCCAGTTGCACTTAAATGATTGTTTTTAATTGCGCCTGTCTATTATGTAGACAGGTGTTTTTTATTAGAAACGGGGAATTGATGATCGAAGGATATATGAGTATAAAAGAGGCTTCCTCTATCTGGAAAGTCTCGCCAAGAAGAATACAGATTTACTGCTCACAAGGACGAATTGAAGGTGTATCAAAATCAGGAATAATGTGGCTAATTCCAAGTAAGGCTAAAAAGCCGGAAGATGGACGCATTACGACTGGTGCCTATAAGAACTGGCGCAAAAAGGAGGACAAAAATGAAAAGAACATTTAAGTATTTATTATCATTACTGGTTTCATTAGCTTTCTTGTTAGTTTTTGCCTCTGTAAATGTCTTTGCTGAGCAAAGAGTAGTTAAAGTAGCCTTCCCTGAACAGCCTGGTATGAGCCAGATTGATAATACCGGTAAACTTATTGGCTATAACTTTGATTATCTGGAAAAGATTTCGGAATTCACTGGCTGGCAGATGGAATACATCACTTATGAATCTGATGGTGCCAATGGCTCACTTATGGCAGCGATGAGCGACTTGCAGAATGGTGCTGTTGATTTACTTGGACCAATGCTTAAGAGCGAAGCGGCCATGAAGATGTTTGAATATCCTGAAAACAGCTACGGTACCGTTTATACAACATTAATCACTGATATCAGTTCTAATCTGTATCGCGCCAATCTTGATAATGATTACATCTTGCGCGTTGGCTTATTAAGTAAGGCTGAACAGCGCAACGCAGAAGTTGTAGCCTATCTTGAAAGTGACAATATCAAGTATGAAATCTTCTACTACGATACTGTAAAACAGCAGTTAGACGCTCTAAGAGCTGATGAAATAGATGTAATGTCTACGGTATCTTTATCTCCTTATGACAATACCCGTGTTTTTGCGAAGTTTGCCCCACGTCCTTATTACTTTGTTTCAACTAAAGGTAACAGTGAATTATGCGAAGAACTGGATAAGGCTATCGCTCAGATTTCTAATCTGCATTTAAATCTGCAGGATAACTTATATGAAAAATACTTTGGTGAAAGAGTTGACTTCTTTACTGTTACTCCTTCACAAAAGGAACAAATCAAAGATATTAAAACTATAAATGTTTTATGTGTAGACCATAATGAGCCCTATGTTTATTCTGAAGAAGGAGAGGCCAAGGGTGCCCTTGTCTTAGCAATTAACGATTTTGCCAAGGAAGTAGGGATTGAAGTTAATTATACTTTCTGTGATAACCGTAAGGAAGCAGAAGAACTGATAAAGAATAATACCTATGATATGCTGGTAGGCATGCCGTTTACCTCAGCATTTTGTGCAGCTAATGGCTTTGTCATCAGTGATCCTGTCTTCAATACTGGCGTCTCATATGCCCGTAAGGACTTTGATACTGATTATGAAAATGAAGTAGTAGCTACTGTTTCAGGCCTGGAAAGTTTCTTTGATACAAAGATGTTTAAGAGCGTTGTCTTCTATGACAATGTCATGGATTGTATTAAGGCCGTTCAAAAAGGCAAGGCTGATGTAGCGGTAGGCGAAAGAGCCATCATGGATCATTACTTCTATGAAAGAGGTATTGCTTTGCGTACAGCGGATGTTGAAGGCAAGGTTCATGAAATAGGTGTAGCGGTAAATAGAAATACTATTCTGCCTTTACTTGGCGTTATCAATAACTATTTCAGCAGCCTTTCTTCTAATACCAAGAATGTCTACCTGGATATTGGTAATCACAACCAGATGATGTTCTCTTTTATGGGAAGTCTTAGAAGAATGGTGTCACAATACCCTACGCTATCAGCATTTATTGCTTTTGCGATAGTGGCTTTCATTGTCTTTAGTATTGAAAAGATGAAGAGGGAAAAGAAACATCTGGAAGAATTGAATATTTCTTTGGAACAATCCAGAAAAGAAACTGAGGAGGCAAGTCTGGCAAAGACTAACTTCTTATTTAATATGTCTCATGATATTCGTACTCCAATGAATGCCATCATTGGTTATTCAAAACTGGTTAAGGATGAATTAACTGATCCTAAGCTGCTTGATTATCATGAAAAGATTGAACAGTCCAGCAAACTATTACTTTCAATTATTAATAACCTGCTTGATATGGCGAGAATTGAAAGTGGTCGTGTTGAACTAAATGAAGATGTGATTGATACAAATGAAACAGTTAATACACTGATGAGTATTTTCTCGGAATTAGCAGGTGATAAAGATATCAGTATTGAGAACGACTGGCATGTTAATCATCGCTATCTGATTGCTGATTCTACCAAGATTAAGGAAGTATTCCTGAATCTATTATCGAATGCGGTTAAGTATACACCAGAAGGTGGTAAAGTCTTTATCCGTTCTTATGAACTTCCAAGTGAAAAAGAAGGTCATATCATAATTAAGACGGAAATTGAAGATACTGGTATCGGCATGAGTGAAGAATATCTGCCTCACTTATTTGATTCTTTCTCAAGGGAGAGAAATACTACTACTGCCAGAGTAGCTGGTACAGGCTTAGGTATGCCGATTGTTAAAAAGCTTACTGAATTAATGGGTGGCACAATCGAGGTTGAATCAGAACTTGGCAAGGGTACAAAGTTTACTTTCTACCTGGAACATAAGCTGGCTGATGAAAGCATGTATATCAAGGCTAATGAACCAGATCTGGAAGCTGAAAAGAAAACAATGCATGGCAAGCGCGTACTATTGGCTGAAGATAATGAACTGAATGCCGAGATCGCTATTTCAATACTGAATGAAATGGGTTTAAGTGTTGAATGGGCTAAAGATGGTACAGAGTGCGTTAAGATGGTTGAAGTAAATGAGAACAATTACTATGACTTAATCCTGATGGATGTACAGATGCCTTGTATGGATGGCTATGAAGCTACCAAGATGATCAGACATATGATTGATGAAAAGAAGGCTAAATTGCCAATTGTGGCAATGACAGCCAATGCCTTTGATGAAGATAAGAAGAATGCTTATGAAGTGGGTATGAATGGTCATATCGCTAAGCCTTTCAGCATTGAAAGTATTACACAGGAAATTTCAAAGATTTTTAAATAGATATAAATGGGGATAAATAATGGTTACAAAGACTTATAATTTTCTAACGGAAGATGCGAAAAAGATAAGAGAAAAGGTCTTTATGGAAGAACAGGGTTTTAAAAACGAATTTGATGAAATCGATGATAAGGCTCTACATATCGTGGTATACGACAAGATGATGCCGATTGCTACTTGCAGGGTAGTTGAAAGTGAAGAAGCAAATACTTACATCATGGGAAGACTGGCAGTTATCAAAGAATATCGCGGTAAACACATTGGCAAGGGAATGCTTCTAAAAGCAGAAGTAATGGCAGCTAATCATAACGGTCG
>JAUNCS010000043.1:4235-16188 GCA_030526485.1 Erysipelotrichaceae bacterium
AGCAGTTCTATGAAACTTCAGGCTATAAAGCTTATGGCGAAGTTGAAGATGATGAAGGCTGTCCGTATATCTGGATGAAGAAGGCTTTGCGTATATAAGAAATACAACTTCTTAAATTGTAATTTACAGTGTAAAAAGCTGATTTCTGGCAACAATGTTGTACGGAAATCAGCTTTTTAGCACCTTATCTTTAGATCTCACATCAAGAGTACAGCAACAATAAAGATAATAATTTCTTCATATCAGAGTGTCTCCCTACATTGAAAGACTGAAGTAAATCGTTGAATTTGAGCTAATGTCTAAATGAATTGCGTCTTATAATAAGAATACTGAATGGGAGAATTGTTTGTGAGTGATTTAAATCATAAGAGCAAATTTAATATAAAACACATCATATTTTTCGTAATTCTTCTGGTTTTTATTGCTGTATTTATCGAAATTGGCATTACCCAGATTTTGATTGATAAAAGTGCCGAAAAATCCACCACATTACTTTTAAATCAGGTCGAAAAAGTACTTGTAGATAATAAGGCGAGAGAAGAGGAACATACGGAAGAATTAAAAGAAACATATCTTTCTTATGCGAAAACTATCGCATACATTCTGGATAAGGATCCGGTTTTAATTAATGATGTTGATGAATTAAGAAAAATAGCCAAACTTCAGAATGTTGATGAAATTCACATCTTTGATACAACAGGAAAAATTGTAGCTGGTACTGAACCTAAGTATTATGGATACAGTTTTGAATCGGGTGAACAGATGGCCTTCTTTAAGCCAATGCTAAGTGATTTTAGCTTGTCTTTATGTCAGGATATTACACCTAATACAGCTGAAGGCAAGAGTATGATGTATGGCATGGTGTGGGATCCAAACTGTACATTTATGGTAGAAGTAGGTGTAGAACCAATAAGATTCCTGAGTGAACTAAAAGATAATGATATTGTAAATGTTTTAAATCACATCCCTTTGACAGAGGGCTTTGAAATATATGCTGTTGATATTAATTCTGGAGAAATGGTTGCTTCTACATCAGAAAAATTGCTTTCTTTAGACTTTTTATCAGAATATTCTATAAGTGCTGCAAAGGGAACAATACCTTATGAGGGTGAAAAGTATTATTACAACTATGAGCTGATGGAGGATTATGCCATCGCTGTAGTTTATGCCATGAGCTATAGTGCCAGCAGCAGGTATGTGCCGGTTATTGTTATTGCGACATTTATGTCTTTAGCAGGACTACTTATTGTCTTACTGTTTTCAAGACTGTATCGGGCAAATAAGGCGGCTGAGGCAGCGGATAAGGCTAAATCAATGTTCCTGTTTAATATGTCTCATGATATTCGTACACCTATGAATGCCATTATGGGCTTTACCAGACTGTTAAAGGAACACAGGGATGATAATAAACTGTTTGATGAATATATTGGCAAGATTGAGTCTTCAAACGAACTTTTATTGTCAATTATTAATAACGTATTAGATATGGCTCGTATTGAAAGTGGTAAGGAAACGGTTGTTGAAGAAGCTTTCGATATGATGGAAATAAAAAGAGAAATTATTCCTTTGTTCACTGAGCAGATGGAAGAAAAGGGTATTACTTTCATTACAAAATCTGATTTTAAGCACCGATATATCTATGTAGATGGAACTAAGCTAAAGAATATTTATCTGAACCTTTTAAGCAATGCCTGCAAGTATACTCCTAGTGGAGGAACTGTTACGATGAGTTCCAAGGAATATCCTACTGATAAGCCTGACTACATTATGATTGAAACCATAATAGAGGATACCGGTATTGGCATGTCTAAAGAGTTCCTTGATACTTTATTTGAACCATTCGCAAGAGAGAGGACAAGTACTCAAAGTAAGACTACTGGCACAGGCTTGGGCATGGCTATTGTGAAAAACCTCGTTGATATGATGGGTGGCACAATTGAAGTTGAAAGTGAACTTGGAAAGGGAACAAAGTTTACCGTCAGAAGTGTTAGAAGACTGGTTGAAGATCAAAGTAAGATTCCACAAGCCGAAAGTGAGAATGTAATAGATCCAAAAGCTTTTGCTGGCAAGAAAATTCTTTTGGCTGAAGATAATGACTTAAATGCTGAGATTGCTATTTCTATCCTGGAAGAATCAGGATTTAAGGTAGAACGCGCTGAGGATGGTGCCAAGTGTATTGAAATGCTTTATAAGGCAGAAAACACTAATTATGATCTGATATTAATGGATATACAGATGCCAAATATGGATGGTTACACTGCTGCCCGTTTAATTAGAGAAATGCCAGATATGGCCAAGGCCACTATTCCAATTATTGCGATGACAGCCAATGCCTTTGATAAAGATAAGAAGAATGCTATTTCTGCAGGAATGAATGGACATATCGCAAAGCCAATAGATATTGATGAATTGTTTAAACAGCTGGCAAGTGTGCTGAATAAGTAAAGTTAGTCCTATATATTAGTTTGAAGTATCAAGCTGATATATAGGACTTTTTTTGTTTCTATCGTTGATATTTTATGTGATAAAATTAACATACCGAACGGACGGTAGAGTACATGAATAAGAAAGATGAAATAATTAATGCCTGCATTCATCTGATAAGTCAAAAGGGACTGGACTTATCTTCAATGCAGAATATTGCTACAGAAGTAGGGCTTACCAAGAGCACGCTGTATTTTTATTTTGATAGTAAGGATAGCCTACTAAAGGAAGTTTATAACTATTGCCATGACAGGGATGCTTTAGCTTGCAATGAAGGTATTGCAGAATGTAATGGTGCCATTGAAAAGCTGCTTAAGAGATTTGAAAACATTATTGCCTATGCCATGAATAATACGGATATGGCAAAAGTTGAGGGAATCTTTGAAGTTGCACCACAGTTTCAAAACGAAGTGGCTAATGCTCACAAGGATTTTCTAAATGACATCTTAAGTATTGTAGAAGAAGGTGTTGAAAATAAAGAAATTAAGGAAATGCCTTCCTGGTTACTGGCTCAGACTTACTTTGGTTTTTGCGAAGTAATGTATAAGCGATTTATTGCTAACCCTGAACTATGGGAAGATGAATCGATTAAAACGTATTGTAAAGAAATCATCATAAACATTTTGAAAAAGGAGGAAAATTAAATGTTTGAAAAGTTGTTTTCACCAATTAAAATCAGAGATCTTGAACTTAGAAATCGTGTAGTTATGTCAGCTATGGGAACACACGAAAGTGCTGAAAGTGAAGATGGCAAGAGTGTTACCGATAAGCTGATCGCATATCACGTTGCCAGAGCCAAGGGTGGTTGTGGTCTTAATACTGTTGAAGTATGTGCAGTAGACAAGGCCAGCAGTCCACATGGTTTCCTTTCTTTAGCCGAAGATAAATATATTGAAGGCAACAAGAAACTAAATGATGCTGTACATGCTGCAGGTGGTAAGACTTGTTTACAGTTATGGCAGGGTGGCTTAGCAGTAGCTTCTGACCAGACTGCTGAAATTCTTTTACCAGATGCTATGCCTTTATCTGCTGAATATACAGTTCCAGCAATCACTGAAGAAAGATTATTAAGCGTTATTGAAGCTTATGGTGAAGCTGCCAGAAGAGCAGTTGAAGCAGGTTATGACTCAATTGAATTCCATTGCGCTCATAACTATCTTCCTCACTCTATGCTTTCAGGTGGTCTTAACCATCGTACAGATAACTGGGGTGGCAGTTTTGAAAACCGTGAAAAATTCCCGCTTGAATGTATTAAGGCTATTAGAAAAAATATGCCAGAAGGTATGCCACTGTTTATGCGTATCGGCTGTCATGACGATATGCTGGAAGGCGGTTTAACTGTTGAAGAAGTAATCAGATTCTGTAAGGATGCTAAGGAAGCTGGTGTTGATGTTTTAAATATCTCAAGAGGTAATATCTTAACTGCTGCAACAATGTATGAAGTTGCTCCAGTTGATGTACCAAATGGTTTCAATGTTTCTGATGCAGCTCGTATCAGAAAAGAAACAGGTATGCTTACAATGCCTTGCGGTCGTATCAATACTCCAGAATTTGCGGAAAAAGTACTGAAAAATGATGATGCTGATTTAGTAGTAATGGCTAGAGCACAACTGGCTGATCCAAACTTCTGTAACAAGGCTAAGGAAGGCAAGCTA
Source organism: Erysipelotrichaceae bacterium (assembly GCA_030526485.1). Classification (GTDB taxonomy): domain Bacteria; phylum Bacillota_I; class Bacilli_A; order Erysipelotrichales; family Erysipelotrichaceae; genus Colivicinus. Next base: position 8,375 of record JAUNCS010000043.1, read on the forward strand.
AATGCTATTAAGTACTGTATCGGTTGTGACCAGGGCTGCTACGACTATTTCTGTAATGCACTATACAACCCTGCTATTAAGCATATTACTTGTATGCGTAACCCTGCTTTATTAGAAGAAGAAAACATGGAATTAAAGAAGGCTGAAAAGTCTAAGAAAGTTTTAATTGCTGGTGGTGGTATTGCTGGTATTGAAGCTGCTGCTGATTTGCTGGAATGTGGACATACTCCAGTAATTTATGAAGCGAGTGCTTCACTGGGTGGTCAGTTTGCAATTGCAGGTGTAGCTCCTAGAAAAGATGACTTCAAATATGCTTGCGATAAGGCTATTAAGAATATTGAAGACTTAGGTGTAGAAGTACATCTAAATACAGTATTAAATGCTGAAACTATTAAGGAAGTAAAACCAGATGCGGTTATTATTGCGACTGGTTCAAGCAGTATTAAACCTAATATCCCAGGTATTGATGCTGATTATGTAGTAGATGCTCATGACTTGTTAAGAGGTAAAGAAGTAAGTGGCAAGACTGCTGTTGTAATCGGTGGTGGCCTGGTTGGTATTGAGTGCAGTGAATTCCTGGCTGAAAAAGGCTTTACTGTAAGTACTGTTGAAATGCAGGATAAGGTATTAACTCAACTTGGCCAGTTAAGACAGATTGGTACGCAAATGGCCTTAGCTGCTGAACCAATTACCATCATGACTGAAACAGTATGTAAGGAAATTAAGTATAATACAGTTATCGTTAGCAAGGGTGAAGAAGAACTTAGCCTGGCTGCTGATTTAGTAGTAGTTGCGGTGGGTTCTAGATCTAATGATTCAAGCGCTTTACAGGAAGCATGTAAGGAACTAAATATCGAATATCACGTTGTTGGTGATGCGAATAAACCTGGTCTGGCTTTAGCGGCTATTCATCAGGCATATAACGCAGTATTAGAAATCAATAAATAAACATTAGGGAGCTTTGCTCCCTTTCTTTTGGCATCTATTAAATTGTTTATGGAGTAATAAAGTAGTAAGAAAATAAGCAAGATGGAGACTATGAGATTGAATGATTAGATGCTGCTTTGTATGAAATGATTGAACTTATTAAGAAGGGTAAAAAATCAAAGATACATTAAATAATAATGCAGCTTTTCAAACAGATGTTGGGGAATGTTGCCACCCTTCTTTGCTGGCGAATCTGCCATGATATAATTATGTATAATTTATAAATAATAATGCAGAATATGGGCGTTTAAGGGGCGAGATGATATGACAGATAAATTTGATACATCAATAAATGATTTAGGACTACCTGTTGATATTTTAAATAAGATTCCAGGTGGTTATCACTGCTGTATAGATGATGAAGAAAACGGCTATCCTTTTGTATTTATTGGAGACCGTTTTTTAGAGATAACTGGCTGGACCAGAGAAGAAATAGAAGATAGATTTGAAAATAAGTTTCCAAATATGGTTCACCCAGAGGATTTGGATATCGCCTTAAAATATCACGCCAAGGGTCCTAACAAATATGATCTTGGTGAAGAAGATAAGGTTTATCGCATTTTGGGTAAGAATGGCTATATCTGGGTAACAGGTACAGCTAATGAAGCACGCATTAATGGCCGTGACTACATTCAGGGCACTATTTCTAATATCACTTCTTTCTTAAAGGAAGAGGAACAGTATAAGCGAGCTCTGGAGGAGTCTAATAAAAAGGCCGAGAACTATAATGAACAGCTAAGAGATCAGTTGCTGATTATCAATTCGGTAGCTGAGGTTTTCATCTGTCTTTACTACATTGATATGAAGGATTATTCCTTTGTTGAACTTGGTAAGACTACTGATGATGTAAGAATGGTTATTGGTGAAAAAGGTGATGCCCGCTTAGCTTACGAGAACATGTGCAAGTATCTGGTTCATGATACTTATAGAGATCGCATTAAAGAATTTACTGAGTTAAGCAATTTAAGTGAGCGTTTAAAGGATAAGCAGTGGATATCTCATCCATTTATCGACTTCAATTCTGAATGGATGGAGGGTTTTTTTATTGCGGCTGAACGTGATGAAGAAGGTAACTGTAAGCACGCTATCTGGGGTGTTAAGAATATCCATGAGGAAAAGACCAGAGAACTTAGTTATCGCAATACTTTAAAGAAAAATGAAGATATTATTGCAGCAGCCGGCATGGGTGTCTGGAATATCTTCTTATTTGATAATGAAAAGCCAAGAATGACAGCCAATGCCAAGATGAGAGAATTATTGTCTTTACCAGCTGAAGTAACAGATGAAAATGAAATCTATGAAGCGTGGCATTCACGTATTAAGCCAGAAGCACTGGAAAGTGTTAATGCTTCAGTGGCAGCGATGATGTCTGGTGAAAAGAATGAAAATACCTATCTGTGGATTGATCCAATCCTTGGTGAACAGTATGTAAGATGTGGTGGTGTAGCTGAAAAAGTTGAGGGTAAGGGCTGGATACTTAGAGGTTATCACTACAATGTTAATAAAGAAGTTTTAGAAGAACAGCAGAAACAAAGAGACTTAGAAGAAGCTTTAAAGGCGGCTGAAGTAGCTAATAAGGCTAAGACTAACTTCTTATACAATATGTCCCATGATATCCGTACACCTTTAAATGCGATACTGGGTTATTCTAATCTTTTGAAAATGGGTAAGAATCCCGATAAACACGATGAGTATTTGGAAAAGATTGAACAGTCAGGTGAATATCTTTTAGGCATCATCAATAACATTCTGGATATGGCCAGAATTGACAGTGGTGAGACTAAATTGGATTTGGAAAGTTATGTGATTGATGAAAGAGTTAACTATTCCGATTTATTCTATGCGGATGTCAAGAAAAAGAATCTTCACATCAGCCAGGAAATGGATATTGAACATCGTCATGTCATTGGTGATTTGCCAAAGATTAAACAGATTGTTATGAATCTGGTTTCTAATGCGATTAAATACACACCGGATAACGGTCATATTCATGTCTCTATGAAAGAACTTCCTTGTGATATTGAAGACAGTGTTAAATTCCGTTTCAGTGTTAAAGATGATGGTATTGGTATGAGTGAAGACTTCCAGAAACATCTGTTTGATTCTTTTACCCGTGAAAGAAATACGACTGAAAGTAAAATTTTAGGTACAGGTCTTGGTTTGTCAATTGTCAAGAAACTGGTTGATTTAATGAGTGCTACTATAACTGTTGAAAGTAAGATGGGTCAGGGCAGTTGCTTTACCATCGAAATTGTTCAAAAGAAGACTGATACAAATACAAATGATAAGGATTTAGAAAACGAAACTGTTGATGTCGGAAAGTTTGCTGGCAAAAGAATCCTATTAGCCGAAGATAATGAACTTAATGCCGAAATCGCCGTTGAAATATTAAATGATATGGGCATTATTGTTGACCATGTAGAAGATGGTCTTAAATGTGTTGCCAGAATGGATGAAATGGAAGCTGGTACCTACCAGTTAATCCTAATGGATGTACAGATGCCAGTTATGGATGGCTACAAGGCAAGTCAGAATATCAGAAGCTTTGATGATCGAGAAAAGGCGGGCATTCCTATTTTCGCGATGACTGCCAACGCTTTTGAAGAAGATAAAAAGAATGCTTATGCTGCTGGCATGAATGGCCATGTGGCTAAGCCTATTAATATTAATGAGCTGATTAAGACTTTATCAACAGTCTTATGTAATAAGGAGTAGGCATGGAATTAAGAAGTCTGGTATCGGTATCAGTTGAATCATCAGCCCTGATGGTGAGCTTAATCATCTGTGGATTCCTGTGCCTGCAAAATCGTAAAAAAGAAGTAGATAAGGAGATTTTAACCCTTATCTTTTTGACTCTGGTAGTACTTTGTGCAGATATTATCGCCTATGTCTTTAGAGGAGATACCTCACAGCTTGGCTGGTTTATGGTGCCGGTCAGCAACGCCATGGTCTATATCACCAATTACTGGATTATGCTTTCTTATGGCAAGTGTCTTTTCAACTATGCACCAAAGACACCGTTATTTAAAAAGTTTAAATTCATTATTTTCACTATGGTTTATCTATCGATTGCCATGCTGGTGGCGGCCCAGTTTGGTGACTGGCTGTACTACTTTGATGGTTTAAATCTGTATCATCGCGGAAGACTCTTCTTCTTGACACAGATTGCGCCAATTGCTGGTGGGTTTATTTTCCTTTGGATATTGATGCTTAATCGCAAGAATTTAAATGTAAATGTCTTTGTGGCATCACTTATTTACCTGGGTATGCCGTTAATTGCCTCAATATTCCAGTTATTTGTCTATGGTTTCCCAGTACAGACTTTAGCGGCAGTCTTTGGCTGCTGGTGTATGTTCTTTGCCAGAGAACTGGAAGTAAGAGACCAGTTAGAAGAAGCTATGGAAGCTGCTAAACAAGCCAATAAGGCCAAGACGGATTTTCTGTTTAATATGTCTCATGATATCCGTACACCAATGAATGCTTTACTGGGCTATGCGCATTTGATGAAAAAAGGTTTAAGTGATCCAAAAATGCTGGATTATCAAAATAAGATTGTACAGTCTGGTGATATCCTGCTTTCAATAATTAATAACGTTTTGGACATGGCCAGAATTGAAAGTGGCAATACGGAAATAAGCGAAACCTATGTAGCTTTAAGTGATATTCCTAAGGAAATCATGAATGTCTTTATTGAAGAAGCTAATAAGAAAGATATTGAGCTTGCCTATGATATTAGAATACAAGATAAATACATAGTCTGTGATTTAACCAAGGTTAAAGAAATCTATGTCAATATCGTAAGTAACGCAATCAAATATACTAATGCTGGTGGCAAAATCAGTGCTGTAATTGAAGAACTGCCTTGTGAAGAAGAGGATTATGCCTACTTTAGAACTTCTATCTCCGATACAGGCATTGGTATGAGTGAAGAGTTTTTACCACATATCTTTGATCCTTTCTCAAGAGAAAACAACACAACTACCAGTAAGATCAGCGGTACAGGGCTTGGTATGTCAATTGTTAAGAAACTTGTTGACTTATTAGGTGGCACAATTGAAGTGGAAAGTGAATTGAATAAGGGTTCAACATTTACTGTCACTTTAAAACATCGCATCTGTGATGAAGAGACTTATCAAAAGGCTAATAATAAAACAGAGATTGTAATCAATAAGAATATCTTCAGTGGCAAGCGTATCCTTTTAGCTGAGGATAATGAGCTTAATGCGGAAATAGCTATTACTATCTTAGAAGATTGTGGCTTTATTGTGGAACATGCCTTAAATGGTGAAGAATGTCTTAAGATGTATCAACACAATGACTATGATCTGATATTAATGGATATTCAGATGCCAATTACCAATGGCTATGAGACTACTAAGAAAATAAGAGAAATGACTGATTTCAAAAAGGCTGATATTCCAATTGTAGCGATGACGGCTAATGCCTTTGAAGAAGATGTGAAGAATGCTATTGAAGCTGGAATGAATGGACATATCGCTAAGCCAGTAGATGTCAATGAATTGATGTCAGTGCTTGCAGAAGTTTTGAACACACCTAACTGATAAATGCTTGATTTATAAGGGTTTTCCGGGTTTCTACCGTTGGATTATGCGGTGGGATCTGGGAAACCTTTCTTCATTTCTGGAGGAAAGTTGGTCGGCATGTCAGTGATGGAAAAATGGCCCCGGAGCTATCGCCTCTAATGGGTTCGCTATGGGACGGTAAGGTTTCGTATCAATACATCTTCATAGCCTTATAGAATAGAAAAATGCAACATGTTACAAAAATATATTTCAAACAACTCTCAGACAGATTGAAATTCACAATTAACCCGAATATAATAGAATAGAAAAATGCAACATATCACAAAAATCTTTTCTAAGGAGGTTTTGTTATGGAGATTCGCAGAGATTTTTATCTGGATAAGTTGATAAAAAGAAAAAACAATGGGCTAATTAAAGTAATTACTGGTATTCGTCGATGTGGCAAATCTTATTTGTTGAATAATTTGTTTTATCATCACTTATTGGAAAGTGGAGTTGATACTGATCACATTATCCGTTTTGCCTTTGATTCAGCAGACGATCTTTATTTGATTGGCGAAAGTCTGATTCAGATTGAAAAGGAAAAGCGTGGAGTTGATCCTGAAAAGTTTATGGCATATATCCGTTCCAGAGTTGTGGGCGAAGGTATGTATTATCTGTTGCTTGATGAGATTCAGATGTTGGATTGCTTTGAAGCGGTTTTGAATGGCTATCTTCGTAAAGAAAATATGGATGTATTTGTAACTGGAAGTAACGCAAAACTTTTGTCCAAAGATATTGCCACTGAGTTTGCCGGTCGTGGTGACGAAATTCATATGTATCCTCTGAGCTTTGCCGAGTTTATGTCCATCTACAATGGTGATAAGTACATGGGTTTATCGGAATATATGCTGTACGGCGGTATACCTCTGGTTGTTCTTCGTGAGGGAGCAAACGATAAGGCTGTTGCATTGCAAAATCTGTTCAACGAGATTTATCTTCGAGATATTACCAAACGTAATCGAGTAAAGAACATTGGAGAACTGGAAGATCTTCTGAATGTTCTTTCCTCTGCCATTGGTTCCCTGACCAACCCGGAAAAACTAAAGAATACTTTCAAGACGGTAAAGAAATCAAAAATCACTTCTGCCACTATTAAAAAATATCTGGATTATTTTGAGGATTCATTCTTGATTGAATCAGCTCAAAGATATGATATTAAAGGAAAGGCATATATAGAAACTCCTAAGAAATATTACTTTTCCGATCTTGGACTTCGTAATGCCCGAATCAATTTCCGTCAGTTCGAGCAGACCCATTCTATGGAGAATGTAATTTATAACGAACTTCGTATGCGTGGCTACAGCGTGGATGTGGGTGTGGTACCTATTGCAGAAAGAGATCAGGATGGCAAGGTTATCCGTAAACAGCTTGAAGTTGATTTTGTATGCAATATTGGTTCTTCAAGATACTATATTCAGTCTGCGTACTCGCTGCCAGATGAAGCAAAGCGTACTCAGGAAATCAGGCCGTTCAGAAAGATTGATGATTCTTTCAAGAAAATTGTTGTTACAAAAGATATCGTTCAGCCACACTATGATGAATATGGCGTTTTAACTGTGAATATTTATGACTTCCTCCTTGAACCGCAAATACTTGAAAAGTAGATTCGTTGCAAAAATCAGTGCGACAAATTTGCAGAGGACAGATAATCAGAAGGAAATACTGAAAAAACAAGCATTTACGGATATGATACGAATCGTATCACGTATGTGACCGAGCGATTCTATCATCATTTTATGTTTTGGGATATGGTGAACGTGTCGAAAAGACAACCCCATATAGAAAGGACGTAGAATGATGAAAAAGAAAGGAATTAAGAATTTATTATTTGGAGGAATATTCATTGTAATGTTTGTATTATGGACATTTTTAATCCAGATGATAGATGTGCAGCCTCATGGTCAAAACGGAACGAATATTGGGTTTGCAACACTCAATTGATGGTTTCACCGCTTCACAGGCGTACACATGATGATTTATTCGATTACTGATTGGATGGGGCTGGTGCCTGTTGTAGTATGCCTGATCTTTGCTGGAGTGGGACTAGTTCAGTTGATTAAGAAAAGAAGTCTTTTCAAGGTGGATCCGGATATCATTATTCTGGGTATTTATTATATTGTCGTAATCATGGCTTATATATTTTTTGAGATGATTCCAATCAATTACAGACCTATTTTAACAAATCACCCGAGAATTCTCCCACTTCTATAAGTGGAGAGATGAGTCGGGTTTTTATATGCA
>JAUNCS010000006.1 GCA_030526485.1 Erysipelotrichaceae bacterium
GCTAGAGTAAAAGAATTCATGGACATCGTTAAAGAATTCAGAAAAACTTTATAATCATCAATAACACTTATTGAAATAAATCCTTTCGAAAATTAAAAGAGGCACTGCCTCTTTTAATTTTGCCTATAACTTATGAAAAATCGGTTCCAACTTATCAAAGGTACAATACTCTTTATATCCCAGTTTCTTTAATTCTTCCTTAGCCATATTCAGAATATCAATACTTAAATGTTCTCTTTTATGAGCATCAGAACCAATGGTAATAATTCTTCCACCAAGTTCCCTATACAGTTTCAAGATATCCCTGCTCGGTGTTAAATCCTTTAAACCATAACGAATACTTGAAGCGTTGATTTCTATACCCTTTCCATCAGCTATTACTATTTTTAATATTTCTTCTATTAATGGTTTCAACAGTTCAAATGGATAATCACCCTCCAGATCATATCTTCTTAAAAGATCCATATGAGCTAATGCACTATAGTTCTTAAAGTTTTTAACTGTCTTAAGCATATCGAGATAATAGCCCTCATTATATTCTTTTTGACTCTTACCCTTCTGATAATCCTGATTCCAGGTTTCTAAATCATCAGTTTCATGAAATGATAAAAGAAAGAAATCAAAGACCGGATACTTCTGAATCAATTCTTCATATTCCTTTATCCTGTGTGACTGAAGACCCAGTTCCAAGCCCTTTTTAATCACAACCTGGTCTTTATATTTATCGGCCAGTTCATCTATTCTTTTGATGTAATTAGGATAATCAACATTACTTAAAGGAACATATTTTCCATCGTTATAAGGACAGAAATATTCAAAGCCACGAGGATCATCATGATCTCTTTTAATACCATAGTCTACATGGTCAGTAAAACAGATTTCGTTTATACCCAATTTAATATAATCCTTAACAAGTTCTTCCATATCATAGAAAGAGTCATCAGAATATTCACTGTGTAAATGATAGTCTACATTCATAAGATTTCCTCTACTTTCAAATTCTTACTCCAGCTGTTGGCACCATTTTTAACGATACATTTTGAAGCGAATTTGTGCCCCAATTTGGCTGATTCAATAATATCCATATCTTTACTCATTCCGTGGATAAAACCCGCTACAAAGCTATCTCCTGCCCCTGTAGTATCAATTATGTTATCTACTATAAGAGCATTTACATAAGTACTTAATTCTTTATTCCTTATATAGCAACCCTTCTTGCCACACTTGATAATGACATTCTTAATTCCACATTTAAACAGTTCTTCTGCAGCTTCTTCAATAGTATTTTTATCAGTAAAATATAAGGCTTCAATATCATTGGGGAAGAAATAATCCAGATACTTAAGACACTTCATATCAAAGCACTTTTCATTGTGTTTTGGCTTAACCATATCGGCGCATAGTATCTTATTCTTTCTTTTGATATCTTCAAACAATACACACATTTCATCATCATTTAAACGATTAGAAATAAACATTGAACCCAAAGATACGATATCGATATCATCCAAATCATAATGAATATTATTAACTGATAACTCGCGCATCGAACCACTTAAAGTAGAAATGAAATGACGCTTGCGCATTTCATCAATCAGGATAACGGAAACATTGGTCTTTTCATCAATAAAACAGTCATCACTTATTTTTACATTATTATTTAAACAGTAATTATAGATAGCTTTGCCAGCATCATCATTTCCTAAAGTAGTTACAAATGATGTATCAATTCCACTATTTGCCAAGATGACTGCCTCATTTAAACCATCGCCACCAAAGTTTAATAAGTTTTCTTTAGAACGTACTGAAAAGGAAGATAAAACATCTTCCTTAACTCCATCAACAATGATATCGATACAGGCTGTACCGATAATTAGTACCTTCTTCATTATTTAACGTAATAAATATAGTTTTCTTTTCTTGGATGAGCAATATTCTTATCACCTGCACGATAACCAATTACACAGTTACCAATGCCTTCATAATCACCTTCAATACCAAGATCCTTTAAGATTTGCTTGCCCTCTTCAGTTTCAAAAGTTTCCTTGGCGCGATGAATCCAGATACCATCTAGACCCAATGCTTCAGCAGCATTTAATAAGTTACCCATAACAAGAGAACCATCATAAAGATATGTAGGTCTATTCTTATCAGCTAAAACAGTAAGCACTACTGGGCCACCATAGAAAGGATCATTATCAGTACCCATTATTTCAGCATTAATTCTTGATAACTTGTCTCTTAATTCTTTATTTGTAACCGCAACAATAAGAGGTGATTGCTTGCCCATACCAGTAGGTGCATAAGTACCAGCCTCACAAATCTGTTCCACCAATTCAAAAGGAACTTCCTTATTTGAAAAAGCACGACAGCTTCTTCTGTTTTTAATACATTAATTACTTCATTCATGTCTATATTATAAGCCCAAAACAAAAAGAGCCATTAAGGCTCTTGATGTATAACAAATGAAAATTCTAAATTAGTTTTCGCTGTAGTTAGGAGTAACAACGATTTCACCAGCTACGATCTTAGCGATGATGTCATTAACCTGAGTAGCTACTTCTTCAGGCATTTCAGATGAGAAAGCAGCGATGCTTACAACACCATCATGTAAACCTGGGAAGCTCTGGCCACCGTAGTTACCAGCCTTGATTAAATCAGTCTGTGAAGAAATCATGAATGGGATGTCGATTAACATAGAAGTTAACATCTTACCACCTTCAACTAAAGCTGACTGGTCAGAAGTATAACCGATGCACCAAACACCATTTTCAGAACAGTACTGAAGAGCACCTAAACCAGTGTGGTCACAAGTCTGAAGGATTACATCAGCACCAGCTTCATGCATAGCCTTAGCAGTTTCATAACCTAGGTTAGAGTCATCGAAAGTACCAGTAATAACAGTCTTAACTTCTACATTAGCATTGATAGACTTAACGCCTTCAACGAAAGCATTCTTATCTGACTGCTGAGTAGTGTTGTTACCACCACCGATGTAACCAACTACACCAGTCTGAGTCATTAAAGCAGCGATAACACCAGAAACGTAAGCACCTTCACATTCTCTGTAATCAGCGAACATAATGTTCTTTGGAAGATCTTCTTCAGCGATATCTTCTGGAGCATTACCAGTGATGAAGAAGTTTACAGTATCAAAGTCTTCAGCAACATTGCAGATAGCCTGGCCGTATTGCGCACCATGGCCGATGATGAAGTCAAAACCTTCTTCAGCATAGCTTCTAGCTACTGCTTCAGCAGTTGCAACGTCAACGTTTTCAGTATAAGCAACTTCATAGCCCTGAGATTCAATAGTCATTAAACCTTCATAAGCTGACTGGTTCCATGACTGGTCAGTGATTGAACCAGGAAGAATAACAGCAATCTTAGATACAGTGTTACGATCAGCAACTGGAGCACTGTTGTCACCAGCTGTAGAATTGTTGTCTTCAGTCTTATTTGAAGAACAAGCAGCAAGGCTTAGTACCATCATTACAGATAGTAATAAAGCGAATAATTTTTTCATTTTCTTTCCTCCCTATATATGACACTCAAATGAGTTATCACCAAATTAACGGCTTTCCTTATCAAAAGGAAGACCAAGCTCCTTAGGAGCCCTTAGGTTGCGTCCACCGATAGCCAATACCACAATAGTAATCAGATATGGCAAAGCAACAAAGAACTGGAACGGTAATGAAGAGCCCATTACCTGTAGACGAATCTGTAAGGCTTCGATTGAACCAAAAGTAAATGAAGCCAGAACCGCAACCAGCGGATTCCATCTCGCCAATATAACAATAGCCAAGCAGATAAAGCCACGACCGCTGGTAACACCTTCTGAGAAGGCACCAACTGAGCCAAGTACCAGTGAGGCACCACCAATACCCGCTGCAAAGCCACAGAACATATAACTTAAAATTCTAAAGCGGTAAACATTAACACCACATGATTGAGCAACCTTAGGATCTTCGCCAACAGATGTTAATAGTAAACCAAGTTTTGTCTTCTTCATCACAAAGAACATGATTAAGGCAAAGATTACTGCCCCATATGTAAGTAATGACTGTTCGAAGAAGACAGGTCCGATAAACGGAATTTTTGATAATAGAGGAATCTTAACAATCGGGAATGTCGCAATCGCAATATTTGCATTGTTAGTTCCAAAGACAATTCTATTTAAGAAGTTAGTAAAACCAGCCGCAAAGATATTAAACATAATACCGGTAATTGACTGATCCTGTTTCAATAAGACTGACCAGATAGCAGGGATCAGTGATACAAACATACCAGCTAAGCCACCAGCTAAAACACCTAACCAAAGTGAACCGGTTTTTAAGGCTACAATGTAAGAGAATAATGATCCAAATAACATTTCGCCTTCAATAGAAATACCAATGGCACCTGCTTTTTCTAAGAAGCAGTCACCGACTGAAGCATAGATTAGTGGTACTGCCATTCTGACACCAGCACCAAATAAAGCTACAAGGAAAGTCATTGTAAAGAAATCTTTCATCTTACTTCACCTTCTTTCTCTTGTCTAAGTAGACGCTTATTGCCATACCTAAAAGAATAAATAGAACAATTAATGCTTCAAGTACTGAGGCAAATGATGTTGGGATACCGGTTTTTACTTGCATAGTAACAGCACCTGAACTGATTAAGGCCATAAAGAAAGCCGCAATCACAATACCGATAGGATTTAAGTTACCAAGTAAGGCAACAACAATGCCACCAAAGCCAAAGTCTGCTGCTACACCACTCATTAATCGACCAGTATTACCGGCAACCTGCATCATACCCGCAAGGCCACAGATAGCACCTGATATAAGCATGGCAATGAAATAGTATTTCTTTTCAGAGATACCTGAATAGCGGCTGGCCTTGATAGAGCCACCCAATACTCTTAAGTTATAACCAAACTTTGTCTTATAAATGACAATGGCATATATCACAACCATGATAAGAGCGATAATTACCCCATAATTGATTCTTGAACCGGTAAAGATTTTTGGAATCATCGTACCAATCTTGGCAGATTGAGGTTCAGCACCTGCTCTTAAATGGTAGAAAATAATATAACTGATTAACTGCGTTGCGATATAGTTAAGCATTAAGGTCACAACCAGTTCGGAAGCATTAAACATTGTCTTAAAGATTGAAGCGATAGAGGCATATAAACCGCCCATCAGCATACCTAACAAGGCACCTAAGACAAGTGAGAAGATGCCAAGTGACTTACCTAATGGGGAAACGCCAACAAGAGTCATACCCAGGGCACCAAATAAAATCTGGCCTTCGCCACCCAGGTTTGTCAGTTTGCACTGTAATGTAAAGCTAACACCAACACCTACCAGTAACAACGGTGTAAAGTACATAGATACTTCACCAAGCGAAGATACTGACGACATAGGTCTAAGTATCATGTAGTAATAGGCGTCCATTGGATTAGCACCACTGGCAATAACCAGAAGCGAACCAACAAGCATTGCCATAATTACACTGCAGACAATGATAATGATTTTCTTCAGGGATTCTAAGCTTTGAAACTGATTTAATAATTTTCTCATGCTTTACCTCCCATCATCATATAAACAACATCACCTGTGCTGGCTGTATTTGGATCACATTCGCCAATAATTTCACCGCGATATAAAACCACAATACGGTCACAGATGGCAAATAATTCTTCTAAGTCACTTGATAAGACAAGGATGCCACTGCCATTTTTCTTAGCTTCCAATAGACGACTTCTAACCGAATATGAAGCCTTGATATCCAAGCCTCTTGTTGGATAAGAACAGATCAAGACATTAGAAACTTCTTCCATTTCTCTGGCCAGGATAAACTTTTGCAGGTTACCACCAGACAGATTAGCCGATCTGACATTCTGATCCTTGGCGCGGACATCAAACTTTTCCATGCCCTTCTTGCAGTCTTCATTAATCTTCTTGTTATCTAATAAACCAAATTTCTTTGGCACTTTAATTTTTCTTAATAACCAGTTAGAAACTAAAGAGAAATCAGAAACCGTACCAGTATGATTACGGTCAGAAGGGATATAAGCTACACCTTTTTCCATAAATTCTTTAGTCTTGCCTGGCTTCAGGTTTTCACCAGCTACCTCAATAGAACCTTTGGTAACATTTCTGACACCAGCCAGTACCTGAGCCAGTTCTTCCTGGCCATTGCCTTCAACACCAGCAATGCCCACGATTTCACCCTTATGAATAGTCAGGTCGACATGATTTAGAGTTTGTACGCCTCTATCATCCTTGGCAGCCAGATCTTTACAGTTCATGATTACGATATCTGATGGCTTTTCTTTTTCGAAATTAAATTTCTTTAAGGCATCTTCACCAGACATCATAGTTACGATAATATCTTTATTCGCATCAGCAGTCTTAACTTCACCAGTAACTCTACCAGCTGATAAGACATTGATACGATCAGAAATTTCCAGTACTTCATCAAGCTTATGGGAAATAAAGATTACACCCTTATTTAATGAAGTCATATTTCTGATGATCTTAAATAAAGATTCGCATTCCGCCGGTAACAATACAGCGGTTGGCTCATCAAGAATAAGAATTTCTGCACCAACATATAAAACCTTTAAGATTTCTACTTTCTGCTGCATAGAAATGCTTAACTGTTCAACTGGACAGTCAAGGTCAACGTCAATACCAAACTGAGCCTTTAATTCTTCCAGCCTGTCCTTAACCTTTTTCTTGTTTAAAACAGAAAATGATTTATCATCAGAAATTAAAATAATATTTTCAACAGCATTGAAACGGCCAATCAGCATAAAGTGCTGATGAACCATGCCAATAGAAAAAAACATGGCATCTTTTACTGAGTTAATATTAGCTCTTGAACCGTTCACGAAAATCTGACCACTATCTGGTTTATATATGCCATAAATAATGTTCATTAAAGTACTCTTACCGGCACCATTTTCACCAAGTAAAGCCAGTACTTCGCCCTTTTGTAAGTGAAGAGAGATGTTATCATTTGCCTTAACATCCTTAAAACTCTTACTTATACCCTTTAGTTCAAGCAGATAATTCTCATTTGCCATGTTTTAAATTCCTTTATTCTAATAAAAAGCTTATTTACAGTGAACTCTGCACCATAATTCCTGTACAGGTGGAATCTGTTCTCTCATACCTGGAGCAAGTCTTGCCCAGATAATGCCCTTGCTAGGACGTGGGAATTCATGTCTAGTTTCAATGATTCTTGTAGGAGTAACGATATAGTCGATAGCTGTATCGTATTCTTCTACTGTTACTGGTACATCAGCAACCTGGCAATCATGACCAGCACCAATGATAACTGTATCCTTATCAGCGATACCAACAGTTGAAAGCATAGCCCATTCTAAGTCGAAGTAGCCATGGCCCTTACCAAATCTGATACCACTTGGTGTGATAGCGCTAGCACCAGTTACCATCATATCAATATGATTAATCTTTTCTGAAAGCTGAGCTAATGTCTGGTGTTTCCAGTATCTGCCAATGCCATCAAGTAATGAAGCAACTTCTTCCTTACCTTCAGGAATCTGACCTGGTTCAATTAAGAAGAAACCTCTAGTAATACCATAGTTAGTCATGATAACAGTCTTCTTATCCTTAAAAGCTCTTTCTCTTAAAGTTTCAAGATTGTTGTCAGGAGTAATAAAGATTACCTTAGCATTCTTATACATATCAGTAGCACAAAGAAGTTCTGTACCCTTTTCACTACCTTCATAATCACAGATAAATTCAGAGAACTGCCAGCTAAATTTTGAATCTGGTTTAGCTACCTTTAATAGTTCTTCCCAAATACGAACACGTTCAGTTTTTGCATCAACTTTTACTTCCATAAAGACTCCTTTTTTCAAATACTTTTCAATATTAACATATGTAAAAAATGTTTCAATATGATTTAAAAACGTAATCCCTTACAAATTAAAAATTTCTTCAAAGAATAAAAAAAGGACCTATATTACTATAGATCCTTAGATTAACTAATTATTTAAATTAATTATTTGCCGTAGTACTTAGAGATTACTTCCATAGCAGCATTGTAGTTAGCTTCATAAGCTTCTTCTGCTACGTCGTAGTAACCAACGAAAGCGTCGTTATGACCAGCATTCTTGCAGAATTCTGAGCCATCTGGTTCGATTAAACCTAAAGCAACGAATGAAGATGCAGGTTCCTGACCAGCCTTACCGATTTCTCTAACGATGTAGTTTCTATCTAATACTAGAGACATAGCGTTTCTTACAGCAGCCTGTTCATTCTGGTAAGCAGCAACATCCATATCCTTGCCAGCAGCACCTAATAAGTCAGCGTTAACGTTCCAGCAAACGTAGTAAGTACCTAACTGACCAGCGATAACGAATTCGTTAGCGTATTCAGCCTTTAGAGTGTCGATTTCAGCATTTGGAACTGAATCGATGAATAACCAGTCGCCAGTCTTGAAGTTAGAAAGCATAGCGTTATCATCATCTGATAAGTAGAATTCGATAACTTCCATTGTAACTTCATCAGCATTTACGTAGTCTGGGTTCTTAGTTAGAGTGATCTTAGAGTTGTGATCCCAACCAGTCATAGTGTACATACCGTTTGTTACGTATGTAGAAGGATCAGTAGCCCAAGCTTCGTTGTTTTCAACGATATCTCTTCTTAAAGGCATGTATGTAGGGAATGCAAGTAATTCATTCCAGTAAGCAGTGTAGTTATTTAATGTTACTGTGATTGTACCAGCAGCATCATCAGCAGTTACATCAAGACCTTCTGGAGTACCGTAACCCTTGATGCAGTCGAACATATAGCCGTAGTCAGCACCTAGTTCATCACTAGCAGCTCTCTTCCAAGCCCATTCGAAATCAGAAGCCTTAACTTCAACGCCATCAGACCACTTAGCACCTGAAACTAGTTCATAAGTGTAAGTAACTGTACCGTCTTCGTTGTAAACTGGTTCGCTTAATTCCTTAGCTAATTCAGCAACTACTGTAGGAACGCCGTTTACGCTGTCCCACTTAGCTAAAGCTGAGAAGCAATGAGAAACAAGAGTAGCACCATCAACAGAAGAGTTTAAAGCTGGGTCGATGTTATCTGGTTCAGAAGCGATACATACAGGAAGTGTAGTAGAACCATCAGCTAAAGTAGTCTTGTTGAAGAACTTGTAGCCTAATGGGCTTGAATAGAAACCAGAAATCTTGTCAGAGATCATGTATACGTCAGTGTAGTAGTAAAGTGGAGTGATAGCACCTGTAGACATTAATAAGTCTTCAGCCTTGTGCATTAATGCGAAACGTAAATCCTGATCAGCACTTGTCTTTACGATAGCGATGATAGCATCATAAGTTTCAGCCCAAGTTCCATTTTCAACTTTTAGGTCGATACCTAAGTCTGTGCAGTCTACAGAGTAGATAGCAGCATCCTTATGAGCGCCCTTACCAAACTGGCAGTCGTTGTTACCAGATTCTGTTGTCCACATATCAAGGAATGAGATAGGGTCGTTGAAGTCACCTAACCAACCATTTCTAGCGATAGTGAAGTCACCGTTCTTTCTTGTGTTTAAGAAAGTAGCCCATTCCTGGTTTTCAAGCTGAATATTTACACCAGCAGTAGCTAATGCACCCTGGAAGTATTCAGCGATAGCCTGGTGGCCAGAACCGTTGTTGTAAAGGTATGTTAAAGTTGGAGCTGTTGTAGTAGTTGTAGTATTGTTGTCTTCCTTCTTACCACCACAAGCAGTTGCAGAGAATAACATAGCGATTACTAAAAGAATTGTTAATAATTTTTTCATCTTTCTTCTCCTTTTATCTGTACGCATATTTTTATGCGTTACATTTAAACAAAATTTTATTACTTATTTAACCTTATGACAAGCACAGAAATGACCAGGTTTTACTTCCCTGAATTCTGGCATTGACTTAGCGCATTCCTCACTAGCCTTAGGACATCTAGTTCTGAATGGACAACCTGAAGGAGCATTTAATGGTGAAGGGATATCGCCTTCAAGGACGATTCTCTCATTTGCTCTGGCAATCTTTGGATCTGGTACTGGTACTGCAGACATTAGAGCCTGTGAATATGGATGTAGAGGATGTTCATAAATTTCATCAGCATCACCCATTTCAACCATGTGGCCAAGATACATAACAGCGATTCTATCAGAAATGTGTCTTACAACTAATAAGTCGTGAGCAATAAATAAGTAAGTTAAGCCAAGCTCTTTCTTTAGTTCATCAAACATGTTGATAACCTGAGCCTGAATAGATACGTCTAGAGCTGATACTGGTTCATCACAAACGATGAAGTCTGGATTTACCGCTAAAGCTCTGGCAATACCGATTCTCTGTCTTTGACCACCAGAGAATTCATGAGCGTATCTTGAAGCATGTTCAGAGTTAAGACCAACCTTAGCCATTAAATCTAAAATCTTAGCTTCTCTTTCTTCTTTAGAGTTATATAAATGATGGATATCAAGTGGTTCACCAATGATATCTGAAACTGTCATACGAGGATTTAAAGAAGAATATGGATCCTGGAAAACCATTGTGGCCTTCTTACGGAACTCCTGAATATCTTCCTTAGTTTCAATCTTCTTGCCATTGTAGTAGATTTCACCGCCAGTAGGCTTGTATAGATTTAATACAGTTCTGCCAACAGTAGTCTTACCACAACCAGATTCACCAACTAAACCTAATGTTTCACCCTTATTGATATAAAAAGAAACATCATCAACAGCCTTAAGCTGCTTAGTCTTAAACATTCCATCAGCAATATCGAAGTATTCCTTTAAGTTCTTTACTTCAATAAGTGGAGTTTGTTTATTTACTTCTGACATTATTTAGCTTCCTCCACTTCTACTTCACCCTTTTCAATTGCTTCCTTTAAGTTAATGAAGCACTTTGCAAAGTGATTAGGACCAACTTCCTCAAGTTCTGGACAATTGTTGATACAAATCTTCATTGCATTCTGACATCTTGGCGCAAATGGACAACCCTTTGGCATATTTAATAAGTCAATTGGTGTACCAGTAATTGGCTCAAGCTTCTTGCCTGAATTTGAACTAGTTGGAATAGATCTTAATAGACCCTTTGTATATTCATGCTTAGGGTTGTAGAAGATATCATCTGCACTACCCTTTTCACAAATTGAACCAGCATACATAACGATTACTTCATCACAAATCTGAGCGATAACGCCAAGGTCGTGAGTAATCATGATGATAGCCATACCAAGTTTCTTCTGTAAAGAAATCATTAAGTCGATGATCTGAGCCTGAATAGTAACATCCAGCGCTGTAGTAGGTTCATCGGCAATCAGAATATCTGGTTCGCAAGCTAAAGCCATAGCGATACCGATTCTCTGTCTCATACCACCTGATAATTCAAATGGATACTGATTAATTCTCTTATCTGGTTCATTGATACCAACAAGAGTTAAAAGTTCTTTTGTTCTCTCTCTAGCTTCTTCCTTAGTTCTATCAGTATGAAGAAGAATAGCCTCCATAATCTGATGACCAATTGTATAAGTAGGATTTAAAGAAGTCATTGGGTCCTGGAAGATAATAGAAATCTTATTACCTCTGATAGTTCTAAGAACATTTTCACCAGCACCAACAAGTTCCTGTCCATCTACTACAACTGAAGAACCTTCAAGAATCTGACCTGCACCAGCCAGAATCTGTAATACTGAGTAAGCTGAAACTGATTTACCTGAACCAGATTCACCTACGATACCTAGTACCTTACCTCTTTCCAGTGAGTAAGAAACACCATTAACAGCCTTTACTTCACCAGCATCTGTAAAGAAAGAAGTCTGTAAATTATTAATTTCTAATAAAGCCATATCTTCCTCCTCTTACGCATTTAATTTAGGGTCAAACGCATCGCGAAGACCATCACCAAATAAGTTTAGTGATAATACAATTAATGAAATAACGATTGCAGGGATGATTAAACGGTAAGAATAAGTATTGATACCATTTAAAGCATCTGAAGCAAGTGAACCAAGTGAAGGCATTGGTGCGTTAACACCTAAACCAAGGAATGACAGATAAGATTCTGTAAAGATTGCACTTGGAATCTGAAGAGCAGTTGAAATAACGATAACTGAAATACAGTTAGGGATTAAGTGCTTCTTGATAACCCAGAAAGCCTTAGCACCTGAAGCCTGTGCACTTAATACATATTCCTGTTCTCTTAAAGATAAAATCTGACCTCTGATTAAACGAGCCATTGAAACCCAATATAACAGAGCGAATACGATAAATAACGAAATGATATTAGAACCAATCTTTTCAAGCGGTGTACCCTGAATAGCTGTAGCCAGGTTAGTCTGCTTTAATACTGAAGCCAACAGGATAATCATCAACATATCAGGTAATGAATAGATAATATCAACGATACGCATGATAAATAAGTCCACCTTACCACCAACATAACCAGCGATAGAACCAACAGTCATACCGATGATTAATACGATGATAGAAGCGAAGAAACCGATAGAAAGAGAAATTCTTGTACCATAGATGATACGAATGAAGTAGTCTCTACCAGCTGAGTCTGTACCAAAGATATGTGGAACCAGGCTTTCACCAGCAGCGATTCTCTTAAGTTCAGATTCAGACCACTGCATAGGGAATAGATTGTTGAAAGAAGGATCAACAGGCTTACCAGGTTGCATACCTAACTGCTGGTCATAAGCATATGGCCAGAACATTGGAATAACGATAGAAGCGATAGTGATAATTACGATAATAATTAAAGAAACTGTCGCAACTTTATTTTTGAATAATCTCTTGCAACCATCCTTAAAGAAAGTAGAAGATGGACGCATTTGCACCATATAGGCTTTTTCTTCTTCAGATGCAGGTAGGAAGCTATCTGTATCTAAATGCATAGTTAGTTTTTTCTTCATCTTAGCCTTCCTCCTTATTCAAATGAAATTCTAGGGTCAACAATCTTGTACATGATATCTGATACTAAGTTAGAAATAACGATTAATACAGAAAGTACGATAGTAGTACCCATGATTAATGGATAGTCACGGCTAGTGATAGAGTTAACGAAAGCTCTACCAATACCAGGAACTGAATAAATCTTTTCAACTACCAGTGAACCAGTAACGATATAAGCCAGCATTGGACCTACATAAGTGATAACTGGGATTAAAGAGTTCTTTAAAGCGTGTTTAAAGACTACACCCCACTTAGAAACACCCTTTGCCTTAGCAGTTCTGATATAGTCCTGACCAAGAACATCAAGCATACTTGATCTGGTTAAACGGGTAACATGTGACATTGGTGATAAAGATAAGGTAATAACCGGCAATATCAAACCACCAGCAGCAGCACCATTGGCAGGTAAAACATTTAATTTAACTGCAAACAATAGTAAAAGGAAAGTACCCATGATAAATGAAGGCATAGATACGAAAGCTGTTGAAATAACCATGATTAGTCTATCAACAAATTTATTTCTATTTAAAGCTGCACATGAACCAAGTAATACGCCCATGATTAAAGCGATGATAGCTGCAATAACACCAAGCTTAGCTGATACTTTCATACCATCGGCGATGATGTCGATAACAAGTCTACCTCTCTGCTTAATACTAGGACCGAAATCAAAATGGAAAACGATGCCCTTTAAATAAGTTAAATACTGTTCAAATAATGGCTTATCTAAACCATATTTTGCCTCTAGAGCCTGTCTAACTGATTCAGAAACTGACTTTTCAGATAAGAATGGTCCACCTGGAACCGCGTGCATTACAAAGAATGTAATTGTAATAACACACCAGACAGTTAGAGCGGCTAGTAAAATTCTTTTTATAATGTAACCTAACGTCTTAGAATTCATACATCTCTCCTTTCAACAAACGCATACAACATTAATTTTACCTAAAAATAAGGGTCATACAATAAAAAAATGGTAATTCTACCATTTTTTATGAAAATATTTTCATTTTAAGAAAAAATAATCACTCAAGATAATGCGGTCATTATCCAGTTCTTCACCAGAATTTTCCCTAAATTTCTTCAAAAGATCATCCACAGTATAAGACTTCCTCTCTTCCCCTTCACAATCAAAGACGACTCTTCCATCCTTCATCATTAAAGTACGATTACCAAGCTCTAAAGCCTGTTTCATATTATGGGTAATCATTAAAGTAGTGATTTTATCTTCTTCAACGATCTTCTTGGTTAATTCCAGTACTTTATCAGCAGTAGCGGGATCTAAGGCTGCTGTATGTTCATCCAACAA
This sequence comes from Erysipelotrichaceae bacterium, assembly GCA_030526485.1. GTDB lineage: Bacteria > Bacillota_I > Bacilli_A > Erysipelotrichales > Erysipelotrichaceae > Colivicinus. The sequence continues at coordinate 14,264 of JAUNCS010000006.1, forward strand.
TAAAAGTTCAGGCTTAGCCAAAGTAGCCATTAAAAGTGTTAAAGCCTGTCTTTGACCACCAGATAATAAGCCAATAGGCGAACTCATGCGGTCTTCAAGTCCCATATCAAGTAAGGCTAATCTGTTTCTGATTTCCTCTCTATCACTTTTAGTTAATCTGCTTAACAAAGGTCTATTCTTAGACTGCAGATAAGCCAAAGCCATATTTTCCTCGATTGTTAAATCAGGACAGGTACCAAGCATTGGATCCTGGAATAAACGACCAATCTTCTTGGAACGAAGATGTTCCTTCATAAAAGTGATATCCTTACCATCAAGAATAATTGAACCCTCATCGGTTAAAAATGTACCAGCAATCATATTAAATAAGGTTGACTTACCAGCCCCATTAGAACCAATAATTGTAATAAAGTCGCCATCCTTAACACTAAGATTAAAGTGATTTAAAGCCTTCTTTTCATCAGGAGTGCCTGAATTAAAGGTCTTTGAAATATTTTTTAACTCAAGCATTTTTAATCTCCTTATTATGATTCATTCTTCTTTTAAATTCAGGATACTTACTCTTAATATAAGGAAGCGAAATAGCCAGAACAACAATAACTGATGATACAAGTTTAAGCATATAAGCTGGCATCTTTAGACGAAGGGCCAACATATAAGTGATTCTAAAGATAATGGCACCAATTACACAGGCAACGCCTTTTTTAGCACTTGAACCTCTTCTTACCAAAGTAGAACCAATAAGTAATGAAGCCAGCGCAACCGTTACCATGCCATTACCAATATCAATTGAAACTGACTTTTGGGATTGAGCCAGTAAACAGCCTGATAAAGCTGTAAAAGAATTGGAAATACATAAGCCAACTGTCGTAGTAAAGACTGGATTAATTGATGAAGTCTTTACCATTGATGGATTATTACCAGTAGCTCTAATTGCCAAACCCAGCTTGGTCTTTAAGAATAAAGATAAGAAGATTAATACGATAACCACAGCAATCAAACCAATAAACATCACATTGTACTTAGCCAGGCCATAAGTACTTAAGAAGTTCTTCATCTTAACAAAGACAGTTTCTGTCTTATTCATATTAAGCAATGATGAACCACCCATGATGGCAATATTAACTGAATATAAACCGGTATTAACTACAATACCAGCCAAAAGTGAATTAACACCCATTCGTGTTTGTAGGAAGGCAGTCACAAAACCGGAAACAGATCCTGCCAGCATGGCCATAGGCAGCGCCAGATAGGGATGGCCACTAAGAGCTACAATCGCACCAACAGCTGCTCCAAGAGTGAAGCAGCCATCAGTTGATAAATCACAAACATTTAACATTGAATAGCTTAGGAAAAGGGATAAAACTGTAAGCGAACAGATTAATCCCAGTTCCACAGCTGTAAAAGACATATTGAATAAAGCAGTTAAACTCATATTTTAGAAACTTTCTGCAGTCTTAATTTCTTCAACCTTAGTGCATAATGGAGCGAAGGTTTCTTTAACAGTTTCAAAATCTAAACCCAGGTCTGCACAGATTTCAGTATTGACAGTAGCAGTACCATTATCGAAAGTCTTAACTGGATATGTGCTTACATCTTTGCCATTCATTAGGATATCCGCAACCATTGCACCCGTTTCTTTACCAAGATTTGCATAGTCAACGCCATAGCCTACAAACGCACCATTTAAAGCGAATGAATCAGCACCACCATAGTGTTTGATACCGTTTTGAGCCATCTTTTCATAGATAGTAAGTTCAGCAGCCATGATTGTATTATCAGAAGGAGTAAAGACAACCTTAACGCCATCATCAATCATCACATCAACAGCACTGCTTACATCAGTAGTATTGCCACCATTGTATTCCTTATAAGCTACACCTTTCGCATTTAAGTAATCCTTAGCAGCCTTAATAGCTGTAAAAGAAGAATCTTGACCAAGGTCATATAATAAACCAACAGTTTCAGTTTCTGGATTTAAAGCCAGAATTAAGTTCATCATAGCGTTTGTATCAAGATAATCACTGGTACCAGTTAGATTTGCACCTGGATTTTCAAGTGAATCAACCAGTCCTGCACCAACCGGATCCGATACAGCCGCAAAGACTACCGGAATCTGACTTTCATCAGTAGCACCCTGCATAGCCATGGCAACCGGTGTAGCTACCGCTACCATCAGGTCAACTTCTTCAGCTTCAAAATCAGCAATAATCTGTGCCAGATCATTTGGATTAGCGTTACAGTTTTGATAATAGATTTTAAATTCAACCGGATTATTTAAAGAAACATTTACCAGTTTATCTTCAATATTTTCAACAATCTGATTTAAAGAAGCGTCATCAACATAGTTACAGATACCAACCTTATAAGTAGTAATTCCATTGTCTTCCTTGTTTTCTTCTTTTGCACCACAAGCAGTCATTAATAATAATGCCAATAATACAGTTAATAGTTTTTTCATTTTTATACCTCCCTTTGAGTGGCAGATGTATGTGCCAAATAATCAAAAAAGGCCTTCATCCCCCAATGGGACAAAAGCCTATTATAAACTTCTGCGATACCACCCAAATTGATGCTAAGCATCCACTCGCTTCATGTACCATCATACATGCCCTGACTGATAACGGATAGGGATACCCGTTGTTCACTACTATAATTCGCAAACACCCTCTTAAGCCCATTCGGTTAAATCTTTCTGTTGGTTTACACCAGCCACCAACTCTCTATAAGAATTTCTTTAACTTACTCCCCTTAATCAAAGGTTTCTTTCTACAACTTAATAATAGCACTATAAATCAAGAATAAATAAAAAGAATGTAAATTAATTACATTCTTTTGAAAACATTTACATTAATGAGCTTTACCAATAATATCACTCAGTTTTTCAATTTTTAATTCATCCATTAATGAAGGAAGTCTTTCGATGATATCCTTGCATACATATGGATCAACCAGGTTGGCAGCACCAATTTCAACAGCTGTGGCACCAGCCATCATCATTTCAATGACATCTTCGGCCTTGCTGACGCCACCTAAGCCGATAACTGGAATATTAACGTTTCTTGAAACATCATAAACCATTCTAACGGCTAATGGGAAAATAGCTGGACCAGATAAGCCACCAGTAACATTCTTAATGATTGGCTTACCAGTCTTGATATTGATACGCATTGAAAGAACGGTATTGATTAAGCTGATGGCATCAGCTCCTCCTCTTTCACATGCCTTGGCGATTTCCACGATATTAGTTACATTTGGTGAAAGCTTAATGATAACTGGTTTTTTACAAACTTCCTTAACAGCCTTGGTTACTTCATAGGCCATATCCGGATTTGTACCAAAACTCATACCGCCGCCATGGACATTTGGACAAGAAATATTGATTTCTAACCAGCCCACAATATCCTGTTCATCAAGTCTTCTGGCACATTCTACATATTCTTCTTTAGAGAAGCCGCAGACATTGGCCATAACCTTTTTATTGAAAATCTTTTTAAGATTAACAAGTTCTTCATTGATAACTTTTTCAACGCCGGGATTCTGTAGACCTACCGCATTCAACATGCCACTTGGTGTCTCAGCAATTCTGACACCTTCATTACCAAATCGAGGATTAAGTGTAGTTCCCTTAAACGAGAAAGTACCAAGGATATTTAAATCATATAGATCAGCAAATTCCTTGCCATAACCATAGGTACCAGAAGCTGGAATGATTGGATTATCTAATTCGATTCCACAAAGATTAACACTTAGCCTTCCCATAGTATTTCATCCTTTCTCATAACTGGACCTTCCTTACAGATACGCTTGTAGCCAGTAATAGTCTTACATGAACAGCCCATGCAGGCACCAAAGCCACAGCCCATTCTTCTTTCGAAGCTCATCTGACCATCGACAGTAGTCTTCTTATATACCGCCTTCAACATTGGCTCTGGACCACAGGTAATAAAGTATTCGAAATCCACTTCATCCAAGACATCAGTTACAAAGCCCTTATGACCATAAGAACCATCTGCTGTTGTAACTAAAGTCTTAACACCTAAGTTCTTGAACTCTTCCTCATAGAAGATTTCATCCTTTGTGTTAAAGCCTAAGACAACAGTCACTTCCTTATTAAGCTTTAATAACTGCTTACAAGCTTCATACATTGGTGGAACACCAACGCCACCACCAATTAAGACAACTTTGTTTTGAGTAAAAGAAAGGTCGTATCCATTACCAAGTTCAATCAAAACATCAAGCTTATGATTTTCTCTTAAAGTACTTAAATACTTAGTTCCTTCACCCACAGCCTTATAAATAATTGTTAATTCATTGCCATCTACCTCACAAACCGAAATTGGTCTTCTAAGATAAAGCTCCTTTAACTTAATATTTACAAACTGACCTGCCTTAATATTTTCTAAAGAATCACCAAGAAGTCTCATCTTATAGACATCCTTGGCAATCTTTACATTTTCCTTAATAGTTAATACGACCTGTTTCATATTTTATTTTCCGATCCAAGATTCATCACTTGGATTATTTCTGAAAGAAATTAATGAATCAATCTGTTCCTTCTTGATATAGTTTTCCTTTGCAGCTACTTCCAGTAAAGTATCGTAGTCGCTAGCTGAAACATTCTTGCAGTTAGCAGCCAATAGTCTATCAGTAGCCTTCTTCATACCATAAGTGAAGATTGAGGCAATGCCAAGAACCTCAGCTCCCGCACTTCTTAAAGCCTCTACTGTTTCAATCGAAGAACCAGCAGTTGAGATTAAGTCTTCAATAACGACAACCTTAGTTCCTGGTTCGCACTTACCTTCAATCTGATTACCACGGCCATGATCCTTGTTTCCACCTCTTACATAGCCCATTGGCATATTCAGGATATTACCTACTAAAGCCGCATGAGCGATACCAGCAGTAGAAGTACCCATAACCATTTCACATTCAGGGTATTCTTCTCTAACGATTTTCGCTAAAGCATTTTCAACATCATTTCTAACTTCCACATCAGAAAGTGTTAAACGATTATCACAATAGATTGGCGACTTAATACCACTAGCCCAAGTAAATGGCTGTTCAGGTCTTAAAAACACCGCTTTAATTTTTAATAAGTCGTGAGCGATTAGTTCCTTCATTATTTCCACCTTTAAATTTTATTTATTTAATTTTATCAAAGATTTCATCTGAAAGAGCATTTTCAGACTTAGCTACAGCCATTGCACAAGCAGAGTCACCAGTTACATTTAGTGCAGTAACTAACATTTCGATTGGTCTGTTGATAGCTAAGATTAATGCATATACAGAAAGTGCAACTTCACCAGTGAAACCAACACCTGAAAGGATAGTGAACAGGATAACTGCACCAGCACCAGGAGCTGCAGGAGTACCGATAGAAGCTACGATAGCTAATACTGCGATAAGGATGATTGAAGTAAAGCTTACTTCATAACCAGCAGCACCAGCGATGAATAATGTAGCGATAACCTGCATTAGAGCAGTACCATCCATATTGATAGTCATACCAAGAGGAAGTACAAATGATGCGATATCATCACTTACACCTAATTCTTCCCTAACAACCTTTAGGTTTAATGGAAGAGTAGCAGCACTTGAAGAAGTTGAGAAACCGAATAAGCTTACTTCAGAAATCTTCTTTAAGAAAGTAACAGGATTCTTACCAGTTGTGATCTTAACAAATAATGGATAACCGATTAGTAAGAAGACAAATAGTAGAACTGTTGTGATAACGATATAAGAAATAGCTGGTCTTAGGTAAGAAACACCATAAGCAGCGAAAGTTCTAGTTAATAGACAGAAAATTGAAACTGGAGCACAAGTATTGATAATCCAGCTTAATACGATAGTTACAAGATTAGAAATTTCTTCACACATCTTAGTTAAGATTGGGAAAGATTCCTTAGCAGAGTTGATACCTAAACCAACAGCTACAGCTAATACAACGATAGCTAATACGCCACCATTATTAGTTAAAGCACTAGCGAAGTTATTAGGAACAGCATTGATGATGATAGCTAATGGGTTAGAACCAGTCTTACCAGTAGCACCTTCTAAAGCTAAGTTTGAAATTCTGAATGCACCAGCATTGTATGCGATCATACCAACTGAAGCAGCTAAGATAATAGCGATAACAGTAGTAGTTAAGAAGTAAAGAACAGTCTTAGTTGAAATACGACCTAACTTCTTGCTGTCAGCGATTCTAAGCATTGCTGAAACGATTGAAGTAAATACCATTGGCACGATAACAAGCTGCATAGCTCTTACGAATAACTGACCAATGATGTAGAAGATACCAAGTGCCTTTTCATTACCAGCAGCAGTGATATCAGCGAATAATAAGTTGTTGATTGTAGCCCAAGTAGCTGCATTGCCACCAGCAACTAGTGATTCTCTAACGAAGATTGCCACTAGGCCAGCAAGTAAACCACATACTAAGGCGATAGTCATTTTTTGAGTTAAACTCTTTTTTGTTTTCTTTTCCATGTGTTTTCTCCCCTGTTAATAAAAAACTCCATAGTAAAGACTATAGAGCTCAAAATTTTAATATACGTGGACCAAGTCCCAAATTTGCGCTTTATAGTATCTCGTACTATATTAAAGTTCCTTTATTAGTATAGGTACTACAAAGTATTAACACAAGGAATTTTTAACACTTTTTAATGAAAGCAGTTACATCCTAAGTATTAGAAATTTTATAACCGGTATTGAAATCAACCACGTTCTTAAGAGGTCGATTATTCAGATAATTATCAAGATTTTCCAAAGCCAGTTTTGTAAGTAATTGTCTGGTTCGCTCACAGGTTTCATTGCCAGTAGAATGAGGTGTAATCAGAACATTTTCCAGATCCCAAAGCTCAGATTTTTCATCTAAAGGTTCTTTTTCAAACACGTCCAGGCAAGCATAAATCTTCTTATTTTTCAAAACTTCAATAAGCGCTTCTTCATCAATACAGCTGCCTCTGCCCACATTCATCAATAAAGAACCATCTTTTAACTTATTTAAAAGTTCCTTATTCATATAGTGATAAGTTGTATCATTGGCCGGTAAAGACATAAAGATAATATCGTAATCAGATATAACTTCACTAAGCTTATCATTGGTATAAAGATTATCAAGATAATCAGGCTTTTCACCCACTGTCTTCTTTATTCCATCAACAAGAGCCCCCAAGGCATTCAGTTTTCTGGCTGTGTACATGCCAATGGAACCACAACCTATAATTAAGACCTTGGAACCATAAACTGTCTTAGTCTCACCCGGATTAAAGTAGATGTGCTTAGACTGATTAGGAATAATCACATTAAGATTCTTATAGAAATACATAATCATACCAATAGCCCACTCACTGATAGAATCTGAATAACAGCCAGTCGAATTAGCCAGTATTACCTTATTTTTTATCTCATCTCTAAAGGCATATTTTTCACTACCCGCATTAGAAATCTGCAGAAACTTTAAATTCGGCATATCTTTCAATAGATCAGTATCAATATTGCCAAGAACGATTTCTACTTCACGCAGTTCTTCCTTGCTTGGCAGATAATCAAAAGATGTGAGGACTTCATAATCCTTCACATCTATTTCCTTGATATGATCAAAATACATTTTTCTTGTTAAAAGTATCTTTTTCATAAATATAAATTATTTTATTTAGTTACAAACTGACTTGGATGCTTGTAGTAGAAGTCTTCCTTTTCCTTCAGTTCTTTTAACTGATGATTATCAGGATCATCTACAAGTTCATATAGTGTATTGAAAATGTAATCCCAAGAGAAGAACTTGTCAGGATCAACATTTAAGTATTCACAAGTCTTTTCGGTACCAGTAGGAACTACTGGGTGAGAAAGAACAGTTGCCACTCTGATTAAATGGAAAGCGTCCACTAAAGTCTGAGCAATTCTTTCTTCATCATTAGAATTCTTAGCCCAGTACTTAGAAGCGTTTCTAATATAAGAGTCCAAGACATTCATCATCTGATGAATTTCAGTTCTATACATAAACATTTCGTACTTAAGGATGGCATTATCTGACATTTCCTTAATTTCTGGACTTACTTCGCCCTTAGGAAGAACACCATTGAAATACTTCTGAGTTGTATAGAAAGCACCTCTGATTAATCTGTTTAAAACATTTGTATATAAATTACCCTGAGTCAGAACTGGATCAAGTTCGTTTTCATTAGCCTCTGGATTTAAAGGCTTAGGCATAAAGCTTACTGACTTGTTTGATAAAGCCAAAGATAAGAAATGAGCTCTTAACTGTTCAGCAGTATACATATCCAATAAATCAGCAGCCATTGGTGGCTTGATTGCACCTGAAGATGAAGCCTTCTTATCTAAGAATAAGATATGGTGGTTAGGCACTAAAGTAGTTAACTGTAAGTCACCCTTTGGATATTCTACTTTTAGTTCAGGACCATTTTGAGCCATAAACATTGGCATTTGCGCAACACCATAGAAGTAGATATTATCCTGACCAATGAACTGGAATACTTCAGCCTCTGGATCACACCAGAAGTCCTTCCATCTCTCATCACTTTCACCCTTTCGCTTGAAATAAGTCTTAGTGAAAGAAATAGGAGCCCATAAAGATTCAGGCCATACCCAGACAGTTAAACCTTCTTCACCTTCTAAACTTGGAGCCTTTACACCCCATTCGATATTACCAGTAAGTCTTAGTGGAACTAAGGTCTTACCTGTACGATATCTGATATTTTCTCTTGTTAGAATAACGCAGGCATCTTCTCTATCTTTTAAAGTCTTAAATTCGATTTCAAAGCTGCCACCCTTAATCTTTTCCAGATCTGAACAAGTATGTTCAGGAAGTTCATTAACGATATTCTGATAAGTTTCTACATATTCCTTACGAACATAGATAATTGGCTTAGCCAGAGACTCTCTCATTGTTTCCGAAACAATTCTTCTGACATTTCTCTTCTTAGATATCTTATCGACATATTCAGTTAATACGTCGTTACATTCAGTAAGCTTGAAATACCAGTTAGTTACATCTCTCATTTCTGGAGTTTCATTAGAAAGAGTAGACTTTGGATCAATCAGTTCTTCTGGCATATACTGGTGACCTAAGTCACATTCATCCGCATAAGCCTTTTCTGATTGGCAGCCGGCAATTGGACACTTACCAATAACCTGACGGCCATTTAAGAAGCAGTCATATCTTGTATCATAGAACTGCTTGGTAACCATCTTTTCTAACCAGCCATTCTTATATAAAGTTCCAATGAATTCATTTGACTCAGCCTGATGAATATCCTTTGAATCAAGTAAACCACTGGCACCAAATAAGTCCAGACTGATTTCATAATCATTTAAAGTCTTTTCCTGAGCCTCATGATTAATATTTACATAATCTTCAATAGTACCTGTAAAACCCTCGTTTTCACACTTCTTACGGTAGCCTTCCGCAATAGGTGAACCGAAACAGTCAGTACCACTGACAAATAATACATTTTCTTTACCGATTCTGTCTCTTAAGAATCTGGCATAGCAGTCCGCATGAACAAACATGCCGCCAACATGGCCAAAGTGTAGTGTCTTATTACCATAAGGCATACCACCTGTTACGACTGCTCTTTTTGGGAAATTTGGACGTTCCATCATAAAAACACCTCTTTTTCTAACTAACTAATTTTAACACAAGAAATTTTATGGATATTATTTGATATTTCTAATTTGGACTTTTAAGAATAATACCTGATTCACTGTAAGCTCCTAACCAGCCACTGGTCTGAGCTACCTGTTGAGATACTTCTTTTTCATTGCCCTTAGAATCGACGTTGATATAGACGGTTTCATAGCCACCCTTTTCAACCTTTTTCATCTCGCCACCACTGCCATCACATGTTGGACAATCGCTGTCATCATCACCACCAGTACCCTCGCAGACTGCACAATCAACCCAGGTATTTTTTAAAGATACACGATATTCAGTCTTTTCATAGCCACCAGCAATCAGATTATTATTTTCATCAAAAAGCCAGACCGAATGGGTAGCTTCATCCTTGGTCAGATTCATATTCTCTAAAATATAATTAGCCAAGTCTGAATTGACATAACCATTAACCACTTTAATCTGTGGAAGACTTCTTAACTCTTCCAGCGTCATTCCATATTTTTGCAAGATTACACTAGCTGAATAAGAATATTTAATCTTCTGATATAAGTCTTCACCACTTACATATTTATAGCTCTTAGGATTTTCAAGCAGGTAATCCTTGGCCGTAGAAGTAATAGTTGAATCATTCTTCCAGTCAACTGTTAAACCATTACCATTAACATAAGTTAACTGACAGATGGCTTTATCAGAACCACTTGGCCAGTTTAACCAGTTAGCGCCATTATCGCCATTATTATTAGCTGCTGACTCCACTCCACCAAGAACCAGGGGAAGTGACATAGACCAGCCCTCTTTTTTCTGTTTAAGTTTTACATTAACACTATAAGACTTATCAACTGAATGATAGATAGTCTTGCCATTATAGGTAGCATCCTTGTCTTCACTGATTACCGCTGTCATCAACTGAGCATAGGCTGCTCTGACATTGGCTAAATCAGTAGCTTCACGGGACTTTTCCAGCTGATTAGAAAAAACAGGAACGGATATTCCTGTTAGTACCGCGATGATAGCCACAACTATTAAAAGCTCAGCCAGTGTAAAACCTTTTTTATACATATACATTTATTATATAAAAAAGCGAACCCAAAGGTCCGCAATATTATTTATTCACCAACTACAGTCGCATCATAGCCAAAGTATTTGATAGATAATTCAGCTAAAGTGCCATCTTCTCTTAATTCATTAAGAATCTTATTGATTTCTTCTACTAAAGTATTTGTAGAATCAGACTTCTTTGTAGCGATAACAGTCTTTTCTGGCTCAGTTCTAGCAACAATCTTAATACCAGCATCATCACCCTTTTCTCTTAAATAGTCATTGTAAACAGCTAAGGCATTGATAGTAGCCTCAGCATCACCTCTTAAAAGTACCTGAATAGTATCAGCGAAAGTATTAACGTAGTTAACTGTCGCACCATATTCAATAGCCATATCAGCATATGAAGAACCAGGAGAGTTAGTAGTAACTCTATCTGCCAAATCATCAAAGCTTGTGATATCGTTATTGTCTTCTAATACGATAAGTACAGTCTGGTCATATAAGTATGGTTCAGAGAAGTTATAAGACTTAGCTCTTTCATCAGAATAAGTAACACCATTAATACCTAAGTCATATCTTCCAGATTCTACACCAGCCAGAATTGAATCCCAGTCAGTTTCCTGAGCGATGAATTCAACACCTAACTTTTCAGCGATTAACTGACCAAGTTCAACATCAAAGCCCACAAGCTCACCAGTTTCTTCATCATGGTAAGTATAAGGAGACCAGTTACCCTCACTGGCAACAGTGATATTTCCTCTTTCCTTGATTTCAGTTAATAAGTCCTTTGTTTCACTCTTAGAACCACAAGCGCTAAGAGTAAGTACCATTACAAGTAATACTAATAATTTCTTCATTTTTTATCCTTCCTATCTAATTGAGACATTCTCAATAAATTTTCTTGTACGCTCATTCTTTGGCGTTTCAAAGAATGACTTCGAATCAGTGTTTTCAACGATTTTACCCTCATCCATAAAGATAATCCTGTTAGAAACATTCTTCGCAAAACTCATTTCATGAGTTACCACTACCATGGTGATACCACTGTTAGCCAGATCCTTCATGACATTCAATACTTCATTGATCAGTTCCGGATCTAAAGCGCTTGTTGGCTCATCAAAGTAGATTACTTCTGGCTTATAAGCCAAGGCACGGGCTATAGCTACACGCTGCTGCTGGCCACCTGATAACTGACTTGGATAGCTGTCTTTCTTTAAAGCCATACCAACTTTTTCAAGTGCAGACATTGCAACATCAATAGCTTCTTCCCTGTTCATCTTGCGGGCTACTATTAAACCCTCAGTCACATTTTCCAGAACCGTCTTATTTAAGAAAAGATTATAGTTCTGAAAAACAAAGCCTGTCTTCTTTCTAAGCTCAGCGATATCCTTCTTATTCATCTTTGATAAGTCATATTCCTTGCCATCAAAGACCAAAGTTCCCTCATCTGCTTCTGCTAAGAAATTGATACATCTAAGAATTGTTGTCTTACCTGAACCTGAAGGACCAAGTATCGCAATAACATCACCCTTATTGATTTCAAAGTTTATACCCTTTAAAACTTCATGACCCTCATAGGACTTATGCAGGTTTCTTACTTCAATCATTACTTAACACCTCCATAAGTATTCAGTTTCTTTTCCACCTTCTTTTGAATAAAAGTCACAATCGAACAGAACATCAGATAAATAAAGGCTGCTTCCAGATACAAGGCAAATGGTTGATAAACACGGCCATTGATAATCTGGGCCTGTCTAAACATTTCCACTACGGTAATAGTTGAAGCCATACTTGTTTCCTTAATTAAGGCGATAAGCGAATTCATCAATGAAGGAAAAGCTGTTCTTAAAGCCTGAGGCAGAATAATTCTAAGCATAATCTGTAAATACGACATGCCTACACAATACCCTGCTTCCAGTTGTCCACTAGGCACCGCATCAATAGAAGCACGCATCGTCTCCGCCATATAGGCACCCTCATTTAAACCAAAGACCAGAAAGGCACAAAGGTAGGCTGGCAGTTTAATACCAATTGAAGGCAGGCCATAAAAGAAGATATAAAGCTGAACCAGTAATGGCGTACCTCTTACTATCCAGATGTAGAATCTGGTAAGCGGCACTAAAACTTTAATCTTGCTGTGCTGTATAAATGCCACTATCAAAGAAATCAAAAAAGCCAGGATGAACGAAACAATCGTTAAAGGAATGGTTACCTTAATACCTGGTAATAAGATTTTTAAAAAAGAATCACTTAATACTTCAATTACGCGTTCAGACATTTTAATTCCTAGTTCCTTAATAGGCATTTGCATTATAGAACCTTATATCCTAGTCGGTCAATAGGGATTAAGGTATAATGGAGGCATGTTGATATCGTCAAAAGGAACCTATGCAATCAGAGTCTTAATTGATATGGCCACAAACAATGGAAATGAAAAAATTATTTCGATTTCCGAAATATCTAATCGCTTAAACATTTCCCGCAAGTATCTGGAATCAATCATGACTCTTTTATCCAAGAATGGCATTATTGATGTCGCCTATGGCAAGAACGGCGGTTACCGCTTAAACAGATTACCGGAAGAATATAATCTTCTGGTTATTTTACATACTACCGAAGATGACCTGGCACCAGTACTTTGTCAAAAGAAGGATTATGAACCCTGCACTAATAAAGAGAACTGCTCAGTTCATAAAACCTGTGAAGAACTGCACGACTTGATCAATAATTTCCTTTTGCATAAAACAATCAAAGACTTAATGGAGAATACGTGTAAATAATGATTATTTCTTTAGAAGATGTATCTTACAAATATAATATTGAACCCATCCTGGACCACGCTGACTTTGTGGTCAACGAAAAAGACAAGTGGGGTGTGGTTGGTTTAAACGGTTCGGGTAAATCAACCCTTTTAAAGCTGATGGCTGGTAAAGACAAACCTGACAGTGGTAAAGTTGTAACTTTAAACAAATATAAAATTTCCTATTGTCCGCAAAATACTGACTTCGATGAAGAATTAAGTATTAAAGAAGCAGTAGAAAAAGCCACTGAAGAAAAAGAGGCCTATCGCATTAATTCCATCTTAAATAAGCTGGGCTTCGATGACTATTCATTAAAGATTAAGACATTATCAGGTGGTCAAAAGAAAAGAGTCTCTTTAGCTATCGCTCTAATCAGAGAAGCTGATTTATATCTATTAGATGAACCAACCAATCATCTGGATCAGTCAATGATAGTCTGGCTGGAAAAATACTTATCAAAATCATCTAAGGCTATTGTCTTGGTAACCCATGATCGATATTTCTTAAGCAGAATTACCAATCACATCGTCGAAATTGATGAGGGCAAGCTTTATAAATATGAAGGTAACTATGCCGATTATCTGGAACAGAAAGAAATACGCTATGCCAATATTGCAGCCCGTGAAGCTAAAAGGCAGAGTTTCTTAAGAACGGAAATTGAATGGATTAGAGCTGGTGCTCAAGCCCGTACCACCAAGCAAAAAGGTCGTATTAAAAGATATGAAGAGATTGCCGCTATTGAAGCTCCTAAAGTAAGAGAAACATTAGATATCAAGGCTGCTTCCTCAAGACTTGGCAAAAAGACCATTGAAATTGAACATCTATCAATGTCTTATGATGATAAGGTCTTATTCAAAGACTTCTCATATAACCTCTTAAGAAATGACCGTGTAGGTATTATTGGCGATAATGGTGCTGGTAAATCAACGCTGTTAAAAATAATCATGGGTCAGGTAAAACCCACAAGCGGCACTGTTTCCATTGGCGAAACTGTCAAGATTGGCTACTTTGCGCAAATGAACGAGGTCTTCAAGCCTGAACAAAGAGTCATCGACTATCTAAAAGACTTTGGCGATATTATCTATACCCTGGATGGTGAGGAAATTACGGCCTCTAAAATGCTGGAAAGATTCCTCTTCTTTAAAGAAGACCAGTATAAGCCCATCAGCAAGTGCTCTGGTGGTGAAAAAAGAAGACTATATCTTTGTTCAATCTTAATGCAGGCCCCAAATATCTTACTTTTGGATGAACCTACCAATGATTTGGATACCGAGACATTAGGTATATTAGAAGATTATCTTGAAGACTTTAAGGGTGCGGTGCTGACTGTATCCCATGACCGTTACTTCTTGGATAAGGTATGTAATCACTTATTTGTTTTTGAAGGTGAGACTATCAAATTGGATAACCGAAACTATTCCGATTATCTGGAAGCCAAGTTAAATGAAAGCACAGTTAAAGAAGAAGTAAAAGTTAATACCAAGGTTCATACAACTAAGCTTTCTTATAACGAGAAAAGGCTGCTGGAAGAACTGGATAAAAAGATTCCGGTTATGGAAGAAAACATCAAAGTCTTAGAAGGCAAGTTAAATAACACTTCTAACTTTGAAGAGATCAGAAGTATCTCTGATGAATTAAATAAACTCAATAATGAATATGAAGAAGTCCTGGAAAAATGGATGGAACTATCAGAAAAATAGAACTGTTAAAAACAGCTCTATTTTTTTAGATATTCTTTTAAATCATCAAGACAATTCGAGGCTGTCTCTCTGCCCATATCATAAGCCGCCTGCAGTCTTTCGGGATCACTCTCTAAAGAAGAGACTTCTATTGCTTTAGGTGGACGTATTACAAAGACCTCACCTTTTTCTTCTTTCCCTCTTATATAATCAAGGGTCTTGTTGTATTCAAGATGACGCTTAGCCATCGCTTCTACGAGTTTAGGATACTTCTTATACATTATCTTGAATAAGAATAAACCAATCTGTTTCTTTTTACGATATTCTTTGGGTCTGGTTAAAACGCAAACGTTTCTATCATAGCCTTTTTCTTCCATCGCCTTTAAAGGGATAGAATCCGAGATACCACCATCAAGATAGCCATGGTCATTGATATAAACCGTATTACTGACAAGAGGCATCGAAGCTGAAGCCTGAAACCATTTAAGATCTTTTCTACCACCATCAGCACATAAATAATAAACAGCTTCTCCTGTTTCTATATCAGTTACTGTTGAATAAAATTCCATCGGATCCTTGCGATAAGTTTCAATATCAAAGGGATCATCATGATAAGGAATTATTTCGTAGCAGAGTTCTTCATCAAAGACATCGCCAGTTTTTAACCATGACTTAAAAGAACCATAGCGATAATCACTGCAATGTTTCTTGTTGTAGCGAATAGTTCTGCCCTTTTGATGAGACTTATAGTTGCAGCCAAATACCGTACCAGCACTTACCCCAATAACTCCATCAAACTTAATATCATTTTCCATAAAGACATCCAGTACGCCAGCCGTAAACATACCGCGCATACTGCCGCCTTCAAGTATCAATCCTTTTCTCATATCTTTTCGTTTAATATATCCTCAATATATAAAGCCAAAGAATCATAGACATAAGTCGCCTTTTCCTTAACTTCTTTTAAGCCTGAACTGACACAAGCCCCCTTGTGTCTTTCGATCATTTCCAGGTCATTTAGATTATCACCAATGACATAGACCTTATCTACCCCATACTTATTCTTAATAAAGTCACAGGTATTGGCCTTGGAAACATTGGGTGGGACTATATCTACACAGCCGCTGTTTGGGAAGGTATTCAATTTACCCTTAAACAGTTTATTTAAATCATTGGCTTCATTAAGCATTCTTTTCTTATTAAATAAGAAAGAAGTTATGGAAGTCACATCATCATATAGTTCTAAATCCTTATTCTTAAGTTTCTTGAAATAAAACTTTAAACAATACACAAAATGGGAATTGCCATTAAAAGTTACATGTGAAGGATAGTTCTTCTTAATGAATGAATATACTTCTTTAATCACTCCCTTTTCAAAGTAAGATTCAATCACTTCATCGCCAATTTCCATCGCTGAACCCGATGCCATTAATAAGCCATCTCTTTCAATGCCTCCCATTCCTCTTCTGGCATTCTTGCCTCGTCCTGAACAGATAAAGAAAAGATTGCCGGCTTCGCGGAACTTCTTAACAGCCTCTTTATTTTCTTTTAGAATGATTCTATTTTTAGTAATTGTGTTATCAAAATCACTGACTATTATCTTCATAATTAGTTATTATATTGCCTTATATGGTCTTTTAGTAAATAATAATAAAGGATTTTGAAAAGGAAACATTATTATGCATGAATTATTTATTGAATTAATTGAACTAATTGTAACTTTGGCTGAACTTACAGCAGTAGTTATTGTCTTAATCGCTTTATTCCAGGCAATCTATCGCCTTATCAAGGTACATAAGTTTAACTTCAAGAAGGCTCATCACGATACAACTCTTCCTTCTGGATTATCTTATGCCCTAAGCGTACTTATCATTGCCGAAATCATGGAAACTCTACTTGGTTCTGACTTTGTACACCTTGGTAAAATTGCTGCAACAGCTGGTGTTAGATTTATCTTTGTATTAATCATCATCTTCGAAAACAAGGAAGCTGAAAAACACGAAGTTGGCGAATTAAAAGACTAATGGAAAAGAAATACTTTTTCTTCGATATCGATGGTACTTTAACGGACCGTAAAACCGGTCTTATTGTCCCTAGTGCCTTAGAAGCTTTAAATAAACTTCAGGAAGCAGGTCACTTTGTGGCTATCGCGACCGGTCGTGCCTACTACAAGGCCAAGGATTTTATGAAAGACTGTGGTCTAAACAATATGGTCTGTTGTGGTGGTGGCGGTTTAGTTATAAACAATGAACTTGTTTATAATATTCCTCTTGATATCACTCATGCCCGTGCCTTAGTAAAAGAAGCTAAAGAGTACAATGTCGGTTACTTATTACAACTGGAAGATTCCAATGAAGTCTATAGTGAAAACGACTTATTCGTAAGACAGGTTGGCGAAAGAAAAGAACCAACAATCTATCACTACGATGAAAACCTGGACATTGATAAGATTGATACTATCTATAAGATTTATCTTTCTTGTCCACTTGAAAAAGAAAAATTATTTAAAGAATTAGGTCCCATTGGCTATATTCGCTTTATTCCTGAATATCTGATTTGCCAGTATGATGAAAAGAAACAAGGCATCTTAAATATGATGGAAAGAGTAAATGGCGACTTAAAAGATGTGGTTGTCTTTGGTGACGATACCAATGATATGGTCATGTTTGATAAGAGATGGACCTCAATTGCCATGGGCAATGCTACTGAAGAATTAAAGAAAGCCGCAAGCTATGTAACTGATACAAATATCAATGACGGTATCTATAAAGCTTGTGAAAAATTTGGCTGGTTCTAAGTCTGTGAAAACAGACTTTTCTTATACCAAAATGGGTGTATATTAGATTAAGTATGGAAAATAAAAATGATTTAGCGCATTTTAATAGAATGACCAAAGAAAGAATACCAAAGCTTGTTATTACTCTTGGTATTCCCACAACAATTTCCATGTTGATAACAAATATCTACAATATGGCCGATACCTACTTCGTATCCCAGATATCCTTATCAGCCTCTGGAGCTACCGGTATTGTTTTCTCAGTCATGTGTATCTTACAGGCCTTTGGCTTTATGTTTGGCCATGGCGCTGGCTCTAATGTCTCAAGATCTTTAGGTGCCAAAAATAAAGAAAGAGCTTCAATGTTTGCCTCAACTTCATTTATGCTGGCCTTATTAACCGGCTCGCTTATTGGCATCTTCGGTCTAGTCTTTATTGAACCACTGATGTTGCTGTTGGGATCAACAGAGACAATACTGCCTGAAGCTATCAAATATGCCCGCTTCATCTTTATCTCAGGACCAGCTATGACTCTGGGCTGTGTCTTAAACAATATCTTAAGATATGAAGGAAGAGCTACCTATGCCATGTTTGGCTTAACAGCCGGTGGTATCTTGAATATGTTTATGGACCCCATTCTGATATTTGGCCTTAAATTAGGAACTACCGGAGCAGGTCTATCAACAGCTATTTCTCAATATATCTCTTTGCTGATTCTGCTTTACCCTTATTTAAAGGGCATCAGTTCTTCTGAATTATCAATCAAAAACGTAAGTAAAGACTTTAAAGATTATAAAAATATTATTTATACAGGATCACCTAGTTTATTCCGTCAGAGTTTAAATTCAATTACTTCTGCTACCTTAAATATTGTAGCTAAGCCATTTGGTGATGGAGCAATCGCTGCCATGTCAATTGTTGGACGCTGCTCAAATCTGATCTTCTCGACTGCCTTAGGTGTAGCTCAGGGCTTTCAGCCAGTGGCAGCCTTCAATTATGGTTCCAGAGACTATAAGCGTGTAAAAGAAGCAGCCAGCTTCACCATGCTGTTTGGAACAATATTAATGGTTGTAATTGGTACAGTGGTCTATTTAAATGCTCCACTTATTGTTTCAATGTTTAGAAAAGACATCGATGTTATAAGTATTGGCTCAATGGCTCTTAGATACATCTGTCTATCAATAGTTCTATTACCCTTCTCATCTATTTCCAATATGTTGTTTCAAAGCGTTGGTAAAAGTGGCAGGGCTCTATTCCTGGCAATCACTCAAAGCGGACTATTCCATATTCCATTACTGTTAATACTTCCAAGAATTCTGGGAGTTAAAGGTATTGCTCTGGCTACTCCAATCGCCTATATCTTGGCAGCTATTGTAGCTTTACCATTCACATTAAGTTTCTTTAAAGAACTTAAATATAAAAACTAAGCGTCACGCTTAGTTTTTCTTTACATAAAAGGTTGTTCTACCACCGCCATATTTAATTATTTTTTCATCTTTCAGCAATATCGAAAGCCCCTTTTCAACGGCACTGGCTGATAAACCAGGACAAAGCTCCATAATGTCAGATTTAGTAAATTTGCCTATTTTTCTTTCAACCGCCATTTCAACCGTTTCTTTAGCTGATGTTTTATCATTCACCAGTTCAAGGCGACTTTCAAAACCTTTATATGCCATATCAACAATAGACAGAATATATTTTATAAAAGGCAGTGGATCATCCTGATTGTCATACCAGCCCACCTGACTTTCAGCTAAAGCGTCATAATATAAATCTTTAATAGGAGCGATAATTGCCTCTAAAGAAATATATCTTCCAATAAAGTATCCGCTTCTATATAGAAGTAAGGTCGTCAACAAGCGACTCATACGTCCATTACCATCTCTAAAAGGATGTATACACAAAAAATCATGAATAAAGACTGGAATCAGAATAAGTGGATCTATCTCACCTTCTTTAATCATCTTGTTATATTGATTACATATTTCTTCAATGGCTGCAGGTGTTTCAAAAGGGCTTAAAGGCGTAAATATCGTAGTCGCTTCCCCATTTTCATCTATACCCTGTATATAGTTTTGAGTATTCTTAAACATTCCCCCAAAGCTTGCATTGCTTACATGCGAAAACATTATTTTATGTAACTGTAAGATATAACCTGGTGTTAATGAAATATATTCAAAACTGTCATGAATCACATTTAAGGCATCTCTGTAGCCCGAAATTTCTTCTTCATTTCTATTTTTAGGAGTGGTTTTTTGTCTAATTAGCTGTTTTAATCTTGTCTCTGTCGTTCTTATTCCTTCAATCGCATTACTGGCATCAACGCTTTGAATCTTCGCAATTTCCACAAGTCTTTCCAGTTCCTGTGGTTTTTTAGAAAGATACGCTTCACACCTCCCTTTAGCTTCATGAATGTTGTTTAAAAGCCGAACCATTTTTAAATCAAAACTTAATTCTTTTAAGCTTTCATAATTGAAGTTTCTCATAAAAACCCTCCTTTTCTCGTATAATTATACCTATTTTACGAGATTAGATAAATATTACGAGAAAAAAGAGCCTATATCAGGCTCAATAGGAAGACAACTACACTGGCTGTTACAGCTGTCATAAATAGATTAGAAGTCTTATAGGCAACTAGGCAAGATATCACCAGGGCTCCAACACCACAGATTACATTTTCTGAGACAAAGAAAATAGAAGGAACCGTCATCACCGATAAGGTTACATAAGGAAGATAAAACAGTAATGATTTAATAAAGGGATTAGTAATCTGTTTTCTAATAAGAGTAATAGGTAAAACTCTTAAAAGATAACTGACAATGGCCATTGTAAAGATATAGGCCCATACCGATCTAGTCATTTGCTTCTTCCTTTCTAGGGAACAGTATTGCCACCACAACCGAAATCACCAGCGTTAAGATGATGATTCTAAAAGATTCTGACATCGCATTTAGAACTGGTACGAAGTAAACAACTGTCGAAATGATGAAGCTGGCAATGACCGCTACTAAGACGCCTTTATTTTCTTTAGCTGGTGGAATAACAATCGCAATAAACATCCCAAAGATTGATGCGCTTAAGGCACAAACTACATTGGCAGGCAGGATATCACCAACATAGATTCCTAGCCCTGTCCCTAAAGCCCACATCGGTAAAGCTATTGAGTAGGCACCATAGACATAATAAGGATTCAAAGGATACTTCTGGGCAATGGAAATGCCAAAGAGTTCATCAGTTATATCAAAGCCAATCAATAAACGATGGAATAAACCAGTCTCTGGACTGATTTTTTGAGATAGTGCACAAGACATTAACAGGTATCTTGCATTAGTCACCAGAATTAAAACAGCTACTTCTAACAAAGATACATTGGCCTTGATTGCTGCAATACCAGCATATTCACCAGCTGAGGCATTATTTAACAGACTCATGAAAGTTCCTTGCATTACTGTCATTCCTGCATTATAGGCGGCAATGCCAAGAGAGAAGGAAACCGCAAAATAGCCCAGGCCAATAGGAAGGCCATCTCGCATTCCACTGAGTACAACATTACTTAAATTCTTTTTCATGGCTTAATTCTAAATAAAATATTAATATCGGTAAAATTGATATTTATAATATAAGTATCGGAAATATCGATAATTGGAGTGAGTATGTTATCAAAGTATGGAATAATCTGCGAAGTTGCCAAATGTGGCAGCTTCTCAAAAGTAGCGGAAAAATACGGCTATGCCCAAAGTTCTATCAGTCAGGCCATCAAAAGCCTTGAAGAAGAATATGGACTAAGTCTGATTGAGCGCAAAAGACATAGTATCAAATGGTCTAAGGACGGTGAAATCTTTAAGGAACACTTTCTAAATATCTACAATAATGAACTGGAAATTGAAAAGAAAATCAATTCTTTAAAAGGACTGGAAAAAGCGGTCATTCGTATTGGCACCTTTACTTCTGTTTCTCGAAACATTCTTCCTTCGCTTATGACAACATTCAAACTGCAGTATCCTGATGTTTCTTTTGAACTTCATCAGGGCGACTACAACAATATCAGAGAATGGCTGGAAAATGGTGACATTGACTTGGGCTTTATTTCTTCAGAAATGGTAAGCGACTTAAATTATGAAGAACTCTATTCCGATGAAATGCTGGCGGTTCTGCCTTTAAAACATCCCTTAAATAAATATAAGAAACTGTCTTTAGAACAGCTGGCAGAAGATACCTTTATTCTTTTGGATGAAGGAGAATATTCGACTACTTTAACCGCTTTTGAAAAACAGAATCTAAAACCCAATGTTGAATATAAAATTTATGACGACTATTCTATTCTTTCTATGGTCAAGAATCGTTTAGGTATTTCCATCTTATTCAAAAACGTTATCAAAGGCTTTGAAGAAGATGTTTCAATACATGAATTAAAGACACCAATCAAAAGAACCATCTGTTTAGCCTACAGTAAAAATAAAGATCTTTCTTATTCATCAAAAAAGTTTAGGGATTTCACCATTGAGGAAATTAAAAACATCATTTGAATGTGATAGTATGAATTAGTAATCAGGAGAAATTGAAATGAAAAAAGTTGGATTAGTAATGGGCAGTAAGTCTGATCTGCCTATCGTTGAAAAAGCTATCAACGTTTTAAAAGAATATGAAGTACCATTTGAAGTACATGTCTTCTCAGCACACCGCTGTCCAGTTGAAGCCAGAGACTTCGCAATGAATGCCAGAGAAAATGGTTTTGGTGTTCTAATTGGTGCTGCTGGTATGGCTGCTCACTTAGCTGGCGCTTTAGCTGCCAATACAACACTGCCAGTAATTGGTATCCCATGCCGCTCATCTGGTTCAGATGGTATGGATGCTCTTTTATCAACAGTAATGATGCCTCCTGGCATCCCTGTAGCTACAGTAGGTATCGACACAGCTAAAAACGCTGCCCTGTTAGCAGTAGAAATCTTATCAGTTGGCGATGATACTTTAGCTGCTAAATTAAATGAAGCTCGTAATAAAGATAAGGAAAAAGTTCTAGCCGCTGATAAAGAAGTATCAGAAATGTATAAATAGACCTCACGGTCTATTTTTTAATTGTGGACTGTTCCACAAAGTATATACAAGCTGTATGGTCATTACCACCCAGATAAGGGGCTCACACCATATGATGGCGTTATAACCAAACTTTGGCACAAAAGCGAAGCAGAATAAGATTTTACCCAGACATTCAATAGTCGAAGAATATAAAGGCACAATCTTTGCTCCCAAGCCTTGTAAAGAATTACGGGATTGTACCAGTATACCCAGTATGCCAAAGAAGGCTGAAGAAACAATTACATAGTTAGCTCCGGCATTTAAAATAATTTCATCACTGCTACCTGTAATCCAGGCAATTAAATCTTTCGCATAAAAGAAAGACAGGACAAAGATAAAGACAGAGAAGACGATATCACAGATATACATATCTCTTAAGCCAATCTTTATACGCTTATAATTACCCGCACCCGCATTTTGCGAAACAAAGGTTGGAGCTGCCATACCCACGCTAAGCACTGGCAGCATCATAATATTGTAGGCTCTTCTGCCGGCATTATGAGCTGCAATATAAGACTTGCCTAAGCCATTAATGCCAAACTGCAGAATAACCGAGCCAACACAGACTATTGAAGACATTAAACCTAAAGAAAGACCCTGACCAAACATATCTTTAAATAAGGCCTTATCCATTTTGAAATCTTCCCTTGAAGGAATAATATAGTTCTTTTTCTTGTAGATATATATAAAGCACAGTATTGCGCTAAAACATTGAGCTATAACCGTCGCAATAGCTGCCCCATCAACACCCATCTTGAAGTATGTTAAAAAGACATAATCCAAAACGATATTAATGAAACTTGAGATTAATAAAAAGACAAAAGGCATCAAAGAATCACCAATCGCTCTTAATAGTGCCGAAAACAGATTATAGGCAAACATCAGACTGGCCCCATAGACTATATAGGAAATATAAGAATAAGCCTCTTCATATATCTCAATTGGCGTATTTAAAATCGTAAGCAATGGCTTTAAAGATAAAGAGCCCACAATCGATACAAATACTGCAAAAGAAAAACCAATTATCAGGGCAAAGGCCACTGACTTTCTCAAGATATTTTTATCACCAGTTCCAAAGCATCTGGCCGTAACAATCGATAGACCCACACCCACACCATTAGTAAAACCAATCAGTAATTCAAAGATGGCTAAAGTAGCACCAACTGCCGCTAAAGATGTATCACCAAGAATATTACCAACTATCATAGTATCAACAGCTGAATATAAACTCTGGAATAAAGAAGATACAAA
Source organism: Erysipelotrichaceae bacterium (assembly GCA_030526485.1). GTDB lineage: Bacteria > Bacillota_I > Bacilli_A > Erysipelotrichales > Erysipelotrichaceae > Colivicinus. The sequence continues at coordinate 38,528 of JAUNCS010000006.1, forward strand.
TAAAGGTATTGAAAAAAGGACAATTGACTTAAAGATTGGTCCGTTTAATAAATCAGTTTTAAAGATATTTTTCTTCATACTCACATAATCATACACCAAAAGTATTACAATAAATTCTATGAATATTATTAATTATTTCTTAGTCTTTCTGGCTGTCTTAATTATCTCGTTAATCTTAAATATTAATATGTCAATTCCAGTCGGCATTGGTGTTTTAATATTTGGACTTGCAGCCTATAAAAAAGGACTGAGTATTAAAGAAATCTATAAACTTGCAATTTCGACTGTCAAGGAATCAATGATCGTTGTAAAGATTCTGCTCTTAATCGGCTGTATGACTGGTCTATGGCGAGCATCAGGCACTATCGCCTACTTTGTATCCATGGGCATTAGAATAATTCCCGAATCTTTATTTATTCTTTCAGCCTTTTTAATTACCACCATCATGTCTTTGGCCCTGGGCACAAGTTTTGGGATTACCGCAACCTGTGGAGTAATCTTAATGACTATCGCCAGAGCTGGTAATGCCAATGTCATCATCACTGCAGGAGCCATTATGTCAGGGGTCTATGTTGGCGACCGTGCTTCTTATGCAGCCTCTTCAGCCAACCTTGTGGCTTCAATTACCAAGACTGATATCAAGGACAATATCCCCAAACTGATGAAGACTTCTATAATTCCTGTCTTAATCTGTATTGTCTTATACAGCGTCTTCAGCATTCTTAATCCTTTAACTGTTAAGGATTTAAGTCTCTTAAACATTATGGAAAATGAATTTGTTCAAAGTCCTTTCTGTTTAATTCCAGCGGTATTAATGCTGGCACTGCCCTTCTTTAAAGTTAAGGTATCCAACTGTATGATTATCTCTATTATCAGTTCAATAATCTGTTGCTTATTTATTCAAAATCAAAGTATTTTAGAAATCATAAATTATATGCTTATGGGCTTTAAGCCTCATAATCCAGAATTAATCAGCACCTTCTCTGGTGGTGGTCTAATATCCATGCTGGATATCTGTTTAATACTGGTATTATCTGGTTCCTATGGTGGCATCTTTGAAGGAGCATCACTCTTAGATCAGTTAGATAAATATCTGTTTAAGTTAAAAGAAAAGACCAGTCGCTTTATGGTCATGGTCCTTATTTCAATTCTTGTATGTGCTATCTTCTGCAATCAGACAATTGGTGTCATCATGCTGAATCTGATTTGTAATAACTTATATAGTGAAGAAGAAAAAGATATAAAGATGCTGGATATTGAAAGTTCAGTTATCGTCATTGCCGGACTGGTGCCCTGGTGTATTGCCTGCTCAGTACCACTTAGTATGTTAGGAGTAGGTATCAAGGCTATTCCTTATTCCTTCTTCTTATTCTTAATTCCAATAATTAGACTAATCCAATCAAAAAGGCACTTTAATTAGTGCCTTGTTTTATTATTTAGCTAATTCTTCAGCTAAGGCCTTAACCTGGGCAATGCTTGTTTCATTTAAACCAGAGTTAATCTTAACTGTTGTATCAGTAAATGTAAGATTCTTAGAACCTTCAAGCAGCTTCTTCATAACAGCAGCAGCTGTAGGAGCCCATGAACCATTTTCAATTAAACCGACTTTTCTATTCTGGAATAGACGTTCAGTTAACTTATGGATATAGGTATGCATGCTTGGATAGATTTCAGTATTGTAAGTTGTAGTCGCAAGAACCAGTCTATCGAACTTGAAAGCTTCAGATACGGCATATGCCATATCGCATCTTGCTAGATCAATTACCTCAACTGTTTCACCCTTAGCCTTTAATTCTTCAGCTAACAGTTCAACAGCCTTCTTGGTGTTACCATAAATACTTGTATAAGCAATCAATACACCTTCTTCTTCTGGTCTGTATGAAGACCATGTGTCATATAGACCGATATAATAGCCTAAGTCTTCTTTTAGAACTGGACCATGTAAAGGACAGATAGTTTGAATATCTAATGCGCTAGCCTTCTTTAATAAAGCCTGTACCTGTAGGCCATATTTACCAACGATACCGATATAGTATCTTCTGGCTTCATCTTTCCAGTTTGTTTCTTCTACATCCAGTGCACCAAACTTGCCAAAGCCATCAGCTGAGAATAAAACCTTGTCAGTCGCATCATATGTAACCATTACTTCTGGCCAGTGTACCATTGGCGCAGAAATAAAGCTTAGTTTATGCTTACCTAAATCCAGGCTGTCACCTTCCTTGATAACAATTCTTCTATCAGAATAATCAAAGCCATAGAAGTTCTTCATCATAGTGAAAGCCATAGCTGAAGCTAGAATTGTTGTTTCAGTATACTTATTCATGAAGCTGACAATACTAGCTGAATGGTCAGGTTCCATGTGCTGTACTAATAGATAGTCAGGCTTTCTACCAGCTAAAACAGTTTCAACATTGTTTAACCACTCTTCAGTAAAATTCACATCAGCAGTATCAATTACCACTGTCTTTTCATCATCAATTACATATGAGTTGTATGTCATACCCTTAGTAACAACATACTGTCCTTCAAACAAATCAACGCGGTGGTCATTAACACCAACATACTTAATGTCGTTAGTAATAATCATTATAGTTATCTCCCCTACTTAACTATTTAATTATAAAATTTATAAACTATCTTTTAAAGAAAAATACTCACAAAACAAATCCAACATATTTGACATAATGTGTTCTATTGTCCATAATCTATAAAGATGTTCAAGAAGAATACATTAATTAAATATCTATCAATTTTTACAGGCATGGTCATACTATCGTTTGGCCTTTTTAATATACATTCAAGATCAGTTATCTCGGAAGGCGGAATACTTGGAGCCTCCTTACTGTTTAAACAATGGTTTAATATATCTCCATCCTTTACTTCTCTCACTTTAGACAGTATCTGTTTTATTCTAGGAATCATTGTCTTGGGCAAGGACTTTCTAAAAGACTCAGCCTTCGCCTCTATCTCATTCTCATTATGTTATCGCTTCTTTGAAAAAGTAACTGGTCCTCTTCTTCCAGTATTCAATAATCTATTTATAACAGCCATCATCGGAGCCATCTTTGTCGGAGTTGGTGTAGGACTGGTAGTCAGAAATGGTTGTGCAGCTGGTGGCGACGATGCCCTGGCTTTAGTATTAAATAAAAAATTTAATACTAAAGTATCAACGACATATATCGTTTCTGATACTATCGTTCTTTTATTATCTTTATCTTATATTCCTTTTAAGGATATCTTCTTTTCTTTATTTTCGGTCTGGTTATCGGGATTCATAATTGAGATTTTCCATGATCGGAAAATAACATCTAAGCTAAAGAAAAAATCGTGAGTAATCACGATTTTATAATCTCTTTTCAAAGCCACCTCTGATCATTGGCCCTTCAAAGAAAGTGATGAAGGCTTTTGGATCATTGTCGGTAACTATGTGTCTTATTTCAGATATTTCATATTTATTTACAGCACAGAACAGTATCTGTTTACTGTTGCCGGTATAGGCACCAAAGCCATGCCAGAAAGTAACACCTCTCCCCATCTGTTTCATGATGATTTCTTTGATTTCATCATGGTCAGTAATGATTAGAGCAGCAACATTGATATTCTGGTCGTGGTACTTATCGGCTACTGTATATAGAATTGCGACAAAGACAATTGAATACATTGTTGTCTGTAAATCAAAGATAAAGAAACAGATTGAGAATAGTACAGCATTTATATAAATAGATAACTGGCCAGTCTTAAAGTCTGGATGTTTCTTAACAATACACATGCAGGCGATATCAATACCCCCACAACAACCACTGCTTCTAAGGGCTATACCTACGCCCATGCCACATACCATGGCACCAAATAAACAGTTAAGCAGGATGTCGTCAACCAGTGGCGCTTTTAGTGGTGGTAAGACCGATAGAATCAGAGTTTGAATAATCAGTGACACTATTGTCTTAAAGCAGAATTCCTTATTCATGATTTTTAAGGCAAACAGGAATAAGGGAACATTTATTAAGAAGTTGATAATACCAACCTTATTGGAAATGTTTAATGTCTTACTTAAGAAGTAGTCAATAATCTGTGATAAACCGATTACACCACCAAAGTTAATATTGTTTGGTGTTACAAACAAATAAATGCCTAAAGCCAATAAACTTGAGCCTAAGACAAGGTTACTGTACTGTTTAATTTTTTTATTCATAAATCTTTTCTTCTTGAATCTTGTTTTTATACCAGTGGAAAGAGTCTTTTACATATCTTTTTAAATCACCACTGCCATCATTATGTTTATCAACATAAACCAGGCCATAGCGTTTATCGATTTCTCCGCCACCAGCGCTTATTATATCAATAATGCCCCAAACAAGATAACCAATACATTCAACACCATCTTCCAGGATGGCTTTTTTTAATTGTGTAATGTGCTGATCAATATATTCAATACGATAGTCATCATGAATTTCGCCTTTTTCATCCATTTTATCTTCGACACCAAGACCATTTTCGACAATAAATAATGGTTTATGGTAACGGCTGTATAAGTCATTCATGGTTACTCTTAAGCCCACCGGGTCAATCTGTCTGCCCCACTTGGTTATCTGTAAATATGGATTTCTTAAAGTTGTGATGGCATTACCATCCGCAACATTTTTTAAATGTTCAGGATCAGTTGAAATAAGTCTTGAAGAATAGTAACTGAAGCCCAGATAATCGCAGGTATTGTTTTTTAATAATTCAATGTCGCCTTCTTCCATCTTGATTTCCACGCCCAGTTTCTTGAAATGATTTTTCGCAAAACCAGAGTATTCGCCATTCATCTGCACATCGATAAAGATGTAGTTTTTATTATTGCAGGTAACAGCTTCCATCACATCATTTGGATTACATGAATAAGGATAGAAAGAGCCAGCTGCCATCATACAGCCCATCTTTAGATCAGAGCTGATTTCTTTAGCAATCTCAACAGCTTTAGCGCTGGCCAGTAACTGATTGTGAGCCGCATTATAAACGATGGAATTAAAGTTTTTATCATCTTTATCAACCAATAAACCACCACCCAGATAAGGGATATGTGTAATCATATTGATTTCATTAAAAGTCAGCCAGTATTTAACCAGATCCTTATATCTTTCTAAAACAGTTCTGGCATATTTGGCATATAAATCAATCATGATGCGATTAGTCCAGGAACCATATTTCTTAATAAGATTAACAGGAACATCAAAATGACAAAGAGTTACCACTGGTTCCATTCCATACTTCAGACATTCTTTAAATAAATCCTCATAAAATTGAAGACCCTTTTCATTAGGAGTTTCTTCTTCACCATTAGGATAAATTCTAGTCCAGGAAATAGAAAGTCTTAATGCCTTAATACCACTTTCAGCTAATAGTTTTAAATCCTCTTTGTAGCTATGATAGAAGTCAATAGCCTCATGACTTGGATAGAAACCATAATCAGTTTCAAGTATTTTGCAAGGATGATACATTACATCCCAGCGGCCATGAGCAGCATCTGGTAAAAGATCGCACGAAGAAGGCAGTCTTCCATCTTCCAGATATGCACCTTCACATTGATTGGCGGCTAAAGCGCCACCCCATAAGAATTCTCTTTTTTCGCTCATTTTTATTCCCCCATAGATAGAAAAGCCAGGAAGCCATGCCTCCTGGCGTAGATTATATGTTTTTATTTTGTTTTCTTGATTAAGCTTTCATCAAAACCGAAGACAATAGTTAATACACAAGCAGCAACGATAGTTACAACAATTGCAATAATCATTGCGATGATAGTATCTTCAAAGATTGGTAAAGCGAATAATGAAGATGAACCATATTCGTAGTTATGAGCACCTAATAGAGCAGCTACAATACCACCAATAGCACCACCGATAGAAACAGCCCACATAGGTTTCTTTAATGGAAGGTTAAAACCATAGATAGCAGGTTCAGTAACTGAAGCAAAGATACAGCCAATCGCAACTGATAGAGCTTCTGACTTAACTTCCTTATCCTTAGCCTTGATAGCGATACCTAATGAAGCGCCACCTTCAGCCATGTTTGAAAGTAACATACCTGGACGGAAGATAGGGTCGAAACCATTTTCAGCTAATAACTGAACCATTGGAGCACCAAGAGTCATATGCATACCAGTCATTACCATGTAAGGGAATAAACCAGTGAAGACAGCCATTGTGATAGGACCAGCAATTCTATATAACCACATGATAGCAGCAGTTACATAAACACCAGCAAGCTGACCAACAGGAGCTAAAGCCACGATAGTTACAGCATAAGTTACAACAAGAGTTAATGTACCAACAAAGATTGGCTTGAATACACCAGGAATAACCTTGTTTAAGAACTTTTCAACATAGTAAGCAACGATAGCTAACAGTAATGCTGGAAGAAGTGAAGAACCATAGCCCTTTAGTGCAGCATTTACACCAAAGATACTAACAGGTTCACCAGCAGAAACGATACCAGTCCATTCTGGAGCGATTAAAGCGGCAGCCACCATCATTGAATACATTGGTGTAGCACCAAGTTTCTTAGCAGCACCATAAGCTACAGTAATAGGCATGAAGTAGAAAGGAGCGTTACCAACAATACTTAATAGCTTATAAGTAGTAGTAGCAGCGAAAGGTCCATAAATCTTAGAAATTAAAAGTAAGAAGACCTTAATCATACCACCAGCAATTAAAGCTGGAATCATAGGTTGTACAGCAGCTGAGATATAACCGATTACTTTCTGGCCTAGAGACAGTTTGTTGTCAGCCTTGTCATCATCAAGATTTTCGTCAACTGAACCACCATCGCTGTAGCCTAGTTTCATAACTTCATCGTAAACATTTAATAAATCCTTACCGATAATAACCTGAAGCTGACCACCCTGGTATACTACGCCAAGTACACCTTCTAATTCAGAAATCTGTTTCTGTTCAACTTTTTCAATATCCTTAACTGTCATTCTTAGACGAGTCATGCAATGGAATACTGAAGTAATATTTTCTTTGCCACCAGCAAGTCTTGTAATATCAGTGGCTAATCTTTTAAAATCTTTTGCCATTTTATTCCCCTCTTTTTGTATTTAAAATTCTTGTAATATGTATCAATAAATAAAATCTTTCTGTTTCAGACATCTTGTAATCAAAAGACATCGCCATGTACTCAGTTATTTCATTCAAGCAATCAGTAATACCTTCATAGATTCCCTGATTAGGATTAAGCAATAATTGTCCAAAGTCTGACGCATCATCAGTCTGCTTATTGATTACTCTTTTTAAGAAAAACTGCAGATGAACTATCAGCCTTGAGAAATCGACTTCCTCATTATCTTTAATGCATCGAAGATTTCTCTTAACGATATTCAAGATATCCTGAACTGAATTAGCAATAATTACCGCATCATTTGAACTGTGACCAACTTCACTATTTACAATATGGAAAGTAATAGCACTGGCCTCGCCTTCAGAAATCTCAATAGCGAAATCTCTAGAAAGCATTTCTACAGCCCTTTTGGAAATCTCATATTCTTTTGAATAGATAGTTTGAAACTCAGTATTCATTAACACCGCTCTGGTTTCCTTGTTTTTATACTGAACAATCGTGAAATTGATATGATCAGCTAAAGTCAGAACCAGATTTTCATTCAAATTCATGTTTAGGCTTTCTTCTGCCATTCCCTTGATTTTCTCTGCCTCTAGAAAACAGATTTCGGGAATTTCTGCTACCATCTTTTCAAAACGTCTGATAAACGCCTTGTTGCGAGGTTCATAAATATTACGTATCTTAGAACTCTCAATCACCATTCCATAATGTTTACCATAGCCAATGCCGTTTCCGGTTACGACAATTTCTCTATCATCTTCATCACGAGAAATAACGGTGTTGTTGTTTAGAACCTTGATAACGCGATAATTCATTCTGAACCTCCTTTCTAACAAAAAAGGCATAGCAAATACTAGAAAAAACTAGATTTGCTATGCCCATCATAATCAATCAGGTAACATGCAAAGATGAATACGTTTACATTCTAATAACTTGTTAAAATGTTGTCAATAAAAATTCAGGCAACATTTTTTGAATAGTGTTGCTTTTAGAAAAATAATACAATATAAGATATATTTAAAGTATGAATATTTATTTAGCAAGACATGGGCAGACCCGCTACAACAAAAAGAAACTGATGCAGGGTTTAACCGATGAACCATTAAATGAAACCGGCCGAAAACAAGCCAAAGATAAAAATGAAGTATTAAAAGGCATTAAGTTTGATGCCATTTATACTTCACCATTAAAAAGAGCGATTGAAACAGCTTCAATTATCGCTGATACTGATGAAAGTAAAATCATAAAAGATGAAAGAATTATTGAAGTTGACTTTGGAAAATATGAATTAAGAAATTATTTTCTATTGGGACTTAGAATGACCCTTTACTGGGCCTTCCCGGAATTCTTTAAAAACCCTGAAAGTGTTGAAAGCACAGACTCAATGATTAAGCGTGCAAGTTCTTTCTTAAAAGAATTAGAAAACAAAGATTATGACAATGTCCTAATAGTCTGCCATGGGGGTATTATCAGAGCCTTAAGAGGCTATCTTGAAGATAGTCCAAATGGTCTTAAATGGCGACCAAAACCCAAGAATTCGCAAATCTTTGTATATGAAGTAAATAAATCTCAACACAAACTTGTGAAGATTATCTAATTTATTAATTATTTCTTGTATACTAATTAAGTAATATTGAGGGAGAGATATAACAATGCGAGGTTTAAAAACCAATAAGTCGGTAATCCGTCAAAAGATTTTCGAAGAAATTGCTGCCCTTGCCTATACTGGTGGCGGCGCAGCAGAAATGGAAGAAATTCCATTCAAAATCATTCCTGGTGAAGTAGCTACTTATCGTGATAGTGTCTTCGCTGAAAGAGCAGTAGTAGGTCAAAGACTGCGCGCTGCCATGGGTATGTCACTATTCTCAGGTGGTGAATCAAGAAGAATTTCTGAAGGCTTAGAAGATTCAATGATTTCTGACAAATACTATGAACCACCACTAATTGACATCATTAAATATGCATGTCACTCATGCCCAGAAAAAAGAGTCTTAATCACAAACGGCTGTCAGGGCTGTTTTGAACATCCATGTATTGACGTTTGCCCTAAAAAAGCCATCAAAATGGTAAATGGCAAATCAGTAATCGATGAAATCCTGTGTATCAAGTGTGGCAAGTGTGCGGAAGTATGCCCATACAACGCTATCATCGTTCAGGAAAGACCTTGTCAGAAGGCTTGTGGTATTAAGGCTATTTCCAGTGATGAATTTGGCAGAGCCAATATTGATCATTCAAAGTGTGTAAGTTGTGGTCAGTGTCTGGTATCTTGTCCATTTGGTGCTATCGTTGATAAATCACAGATCTATCAGACAGTAAAAGCTACAATGTCCGATACTCCAGTATATGCAATTGTCGCTCCAGCAATCGCTGGCCAGTTCCCACAGATGGGCTTTAAAAAGATGAGATCATCATTCAAGGCTCTAGGCTTTACTGACGTTGTCGAAGTAGCAGTAGGTGCTGACTTATGTACTATCCAGGAAGCTCAGGACTTCATTGATGAAGTACCTGCCAAGATTCCATATATGGCAACTTCTTGTTGTCCAGCATGGGCAAAAATGATCAGAAACGAATTCCCTGATCAGTCAGAAAAGATTTCAATGTCTCTAACACCAATGGTACTTACTGCCCGTCTAATCAAAAAGGAACACCCTGAAGCTAAAATCTGTTTCATCGGACCATGTGCCGCTAAGAAACTGGAAGCTTCAAGAAAAGACGTTAAATCATACGTTGACTTCGTTCTGACATTCGAAGAACTTGGTGGCATGTTTAAGGCTAAAAATGTTAACTTTGAAGAAATGGCAGAAGAAGAATTACCATATCACACTTCAGCTGATGGCAGAGGCTTCGCTCAATCTGGCGGTGTAGCTCAGGCTGTAGTAAATCTATTAGGTCAGACTCATCCAGAACTAGAAGTTAAAGTCAATGCTGCTCAGGGCTTGGCTGATTGTAAGAAGATGATGATGCTGGCAAAAGTTGGCAAATACAACGGTTACCTGTTAGAAGGTATGGCTTGTCCAGGTGGCTGTATTGCTGGTGCTGGTACAATCCTACCAATCAACAGTGCCAAGAAAACATTAGCTCAATCAATGACCGAATCTAAATTCAATAGTCCACTAGATGCTTCTTATTCAAATGAACTTGAAGAAATCGAAGAACTATTCTCAGATAGAGATTCATTCAATAAAGACTAAGGTCTTTCAAAGTCCTTTTCTTTTGGTAGAATGTAAATATGTCAATTTTAATCGTAGAAAATTTAAGCCACAGCTTTGGTGGCAGAGTAATCTTTGAAGATGTAAACTTCCGCCTTAATAAAGGCGAACACGTTGGCCTGGTTGGAGCCAATGGTGAAGGTAAATCAACTTTCATGAATATCCTGACCAGAAAACTGGAAGCCGAAGAAGGCAAAGTTATCTGGTCTAAAAGAGTAAAAGTAGGCTATCTTGATCAGCATGCTGTCTTAGAAAAAGGCAAGACTATCAAAGATATCTTAAATGATGCCTATATTGACCTGTTTGATATTGAAAAGTCTATCAATGACGACTATATGCGCATGGGCGATATGAGCGAAGAAGAAATGAATGAAGTCCTAGAAGACATCGGTACCAGACAAGAATATCTTGAACAGCATGACTTCTATATGATTGATTCCAAGATTGATGAAGTAGCAAGAGCTATGGGTTTATTTGACTATGGACTTGAAAAAGATGTAACCGAACTATCTGGTGGTCAAAGAAGCAGAGTCTTGCTTACAAAGTTATTATTGGAAAAACCCGATATCTTACTATTGGATGAACCTACCAACTATCTGGATAAGGAACATATCGACTGGCTAAAGAGATATCTGCAGGAATATGAAAACGCCTTTATTATGGTCAGTCACGACATTCCTTTCTTAAATGATACAGTCAATGTCATCTACCATGTTGAAGCGCCAAGTCTTACAAGATATGCCGGCAATTATGATGACTTCACCAAGGTCTATGAACAGCAAAAGAGCCAGCTGGAAGCAGCTTACAACAGGCAACAGGCTGAAATTAAAAAGATGGAAGACTTCATCGCCCGCAATAAGGCCAGAGTAGCTACCCGTGGTATGGCTAATTCCAGAATGAAACAGCTGGAAAAGATTGAAAAGATTGAATTAAAGGCTGAAAAACCAAAACCGGAATTCAGCTTTAAATATGGCAAAACACCAAGCAGATTCATTTTTGTAACTAAGGACTTAGAAATCGGCTATGATTCAGCTCTATCTAAGCCAATGAATCTGGTTTTGGAAAAAGGCAAGAAGATTGCGATTGTTGGTGCCAATGGTTTAGGTAAATCAACACTCTTAAAGAGTTTATTGGATATCATTCCAGCAATTAAAGGTAATACCGAAACTGGTGAAAACCTGCAGATTACCTATTTCAAGCAGGAAGAAGAACCAAGCAAGAAATCATGTATCGATGAACTATGGGATGAATATCCATCATGGACGCAGTTTGAAGTAAGATCAGCTTTGGCTAAGTGTGGTCTTACTACTGAACAGATTGAATCAAGAGTCTTTGTCTTAAGTGGTGGCGAACAGGCCAAGCTTAGACTTTGTAAGTTAATGAACTCACCTAGTAATTTACTGGTACTGGATGAACCTACTAACCATTTAGACCCAGAGGCTAAGGATGAACTTAAAAAAGCCCTGATGGAATATCCAGGTACCATACTGCTTGTATGTCATGAACCGGAATTCTACGCAGGACTTGTTGATGAAATCTGGGATATGAAAGAATATTCACTTATGTATTAGAGATGGCAACATCTCTTTTATTTTTGAAGCAACTTCTTATAAGAACTATCAATCATAAAAGCCCCCAAAGGTGCACTAAAGACAATGGCTAAGACAGCAATACTTAAAATGATATCACCACAGTTTAATCCTAAAGCCAAAGGAACACCACCAATAGCTGCCTGAACTGTTGCCTTAGGCGTATAAGCCATCATGGTAAACAATCTTTCCTTTTTATTTAAGTCTGTTTTTAAAAGACATAAAGAAACACCAAACATTCTAAAAATTAGAGCTAAAAGTATTAAAACAAGCGCTATTAAACCCAAACCTTTTAGATAGCTGATATTTACACTGGCGCCTACCAGAACAAATAAGAAGACTTCTGCCCCTACCCACAGCTTGCCATATTTAAGCGACAATCTTTTAGCCACAATATTTCTGGTCATTTGTAAGCCAACCCCAATAAACATCACTGCAATTAAAGCTGAAAAATTAATCGGCGTAGCAAGCATTTCTTCAATGCTGACAAGGATAAAAGAATAGCTTAGTATAAACAATACTTTAGCAGTATCACGCAAATGATACTTCTTAAACAGGATACCCATAGCCTCACCTGATAAGATACCAATCAGAATACCTAAAATAATAGAAACCGGAATATTGATAAAACTTAGAATTGATACTTCACCACCCTGCAAGAGTGATAAGAAAGTAGTAAATAAGACAATGACATAGACATCATCCACACTGGCTCCCGCCAATATCATCTGCGGTATACCCTGCTTTGTACCATAACCCTCTTCAGTAAGTTTTACCATTCTTGGGACAACAACCGCTGGTGAAACGGCCGCTAAGACTGAGCCAAGTAATGCCGCCTCCAGATAATTAATGCCAAAGAATAATGGCGCCAATATCGTTACAGCAATTATTTCTAAAGTAGCTGGAACAAAACACATTAGAAAAGCAGGTCTGCCCATTTTCTTTAAACCATTAAGATCCAAACCTAGACCAGCCCTTGTCAGGATGATGATTAAGGCAATCTTTCTAAGATCTGCCGAAATTAAAAGAATCTTTTCATCCAACAAATTAAAAACATAAGGTCCCAACAGTATACCTGTTATCAGCATGCCCAAAAGTGCTGGAAGCCTTAATTTTTTTGAAATGGTTCCAAGCAAGGAACCACATAATAATATCAGCGCAATACTAAGTAACATATTATTTCTCCGAAATAGCGACACCTAAAATAATTAATATACAGCCAATAACCGACATTAACGTAATCGGTTCATGTAAGAAAATATAAGCAGCAATCAAAGTCACAAAGGGTGAAACATAGACATAAATATTGGCCGCCACTATACCAATCTTTACATTGGCAATATTCCATAAGATATAGCAGACGCCACTGGCCAGGCCACCTAAAAAGATAAATAGCAATAAATTCTTTAATTCAAAAATTAAAGAGATATTCCAGGGCGACTTATCTAAGAAGGCAATTGGGAAAAGAGTTAAACAGCCATAGAATAAGACTTTTCTGGTAATCAGTATCTCATCATATTTTGAACTGTAATACTTTAAAAGAATCGAATAAAGTGCCCAACACATAGCTGCACCCAGAGCCAAAAAATCACCTACAGGACTAAGCTTTAAGACAACTTTGCCATTAAAGATAACCATTATTACACCAATTAGTGCCACAAAGGAGCCACTGATAAACTGCTTCTTAATCTTTTCATTCTTATGAATTAAGACATTTAAAAGAATAGTTAATAATGGAGCGAATGTAATCAAGATACTGACATTGGCAGCATACGTATAGTTAAGGGCATATGACTCACAAAGATAATAAATCGTTACCCCTACTAAGCCAAAGGGAATCATACCCAAAGTATCTTTTAAATCCATTTTTAAAGATTTATGATTGTATAACAGAACAAATAGATATCCTACTAAAAAACGATAAAACACCAGTTTAGATGGTGAAAAACTCTCTAATAGTATGGAAGTTCCTACAAAGGCTGAACCCCAGACAATAATGCAGAATAAAGCTGATAAATGTGCTTTTCTATTACTCATGTAAGATATTATACCAATAAGAAAAAATCCCTAAGAAACTTAGAGATAAAAATACTTTTCAATATTATTTTCAATATATGTCTTCTTTTCCAGACCAAACTTTTCCTCAATTAATCCAGAATCAACAAATTCCTTTACATCGCCCTGATAAATAATTGAACCCTTATCCATCAGAATGATTTCATCAGCGATATTCAAGGCCTCGTTGATATCGTGTATTGTCAGGATAATGGTTTTGCCAGTGTCTTTTAATTGTTTTAGATGTTTCTTAAATCTTTTGCGATATAGAGCATCTAAAGCACTGGTCGCCTCATCCATTAAAAGAATATCGGAATTCTGGCAGTACAGCATTGCAAAGTAGGACTGTTGTCTTTCACCTCCTGATAAATGACAGACAAGATTCTTTCTTAAAGACTCAATCTCGCAAAGTTTAATCGCTTTATCAGCTAATTCATAATCATCACTGTTTAGTCTTCCCATATCATCTGAATAAGGAAAGCGTCCCATACTTACAAGTGTTTCAACACTGATGGCAGGTCTAGGCAAGACTTGAGGCATTAAAGAAATCTTTTGTGCTCTTTCCTTGTCCTTAAAATCCTTAATATTTTTATCATTTATATAAATATCGCCATTATATTTCTGTTGTATATAAGACAGACATCTAAGAAGTGTTGTCTTACCTGAACCATTTTTACCCAATATGACAGTAATTTTATTATCAGAAAAAGAAAGATTTACATCTTTCAATACTTCTTTTTTGCCATATTTCAGATTCAGATTAGTACACTTGATCATAGACTGTTTCTCTTATTAAACAATAGATAAATAAAGAATGGAGCTCCAATAAAAGCTAAAATAACACCAGCTGATAATTCACTTGGCGCAAAGACCATACGGCCAATTAAATCAGCAGTAACTGTTAAAATAGAACCTAGTAAAGCAGTAATAATAATCAGATTGCTCATTCTGGCACCAGCTATCTTTCTGGCCATATGGGGTACAAGCAAGCCGACAAAGCCAAGCAGTCCCGCATAAGTAACGCTTGAAGCTGTTAAAGCTGAGGCTAAAAGAAGAGTAACAACTCTTAACTTTTTAACATTAACACCCAAAGAAGAAGCCAGATCATCCTTAAGTAACATGATTTCCAATTGATTATTTAGTAAATAAACAAGAATTGCGCCACCAATAATAATGATAGCTGGTAAGGCGATATCCTTGAGATATACACCATTAAAACCACCAGTCTGGAAATAGACATAAGATGGTAAAACATCAGGATATAGCTGTGACAACATTGAAATAAAGGCGCTGAATAAAGAACTTACCGCCACACCAGTTAAAACAATAGAAGTCTTAGAAGAATGGGCTATACTTGATCTTGAAATAGCAATTACCAGAACTGTCGTAAAAAAGGCGCCAATAAATGAGGCTAAGGGAAGCAAATAGAAACTGCCACCGGCAAAGCACAGTACCAGCATTACCATTAAGCCAGCACCTGAGTTTACACCAATGATATTCGGTGAACATAGTTCATTATCAGTAATGGTTTGAAGTATTAAACCACTTAAGCCCAGGGCCAAGCCTGAAAGGATAGCACCTAAAACTCTAGGCAGTCTTAATTTAAAGACTATCGTATGACTGATACTTTTATAATCAGTAAAAGCCTTTATTAAATCATTAAAAGATAAAGAAACACTACCAAAACATAGCCCCATAATAGTGACTATTACAAGCAATATCGATAAAAGTATGATAGTGTTTCTTTTTTTCATTAGTATAAAATATCCGCTAAAGCCTTATAAGCAGCAGCCCACTTCTGATTTGGCTTATAGTTAAATAAGTCCTTTTCTACAAAGTAATAATTATTATTAAGAACGGCCTTCAAATCCTTCCAGCCATCTTCCTTAAGTAACGATTCCATATATAACTGACTGTCATTACCCTTACCCTGACAAACGATTAAGATGATATCCGGATCCTTGTTTACAATTTCTTCCAAAGATAACTCATCAGTCAATAAGTTGCCTGGTTCAACAATATTCTTGGCACCCAACTCATCAATCATGACACAGGCAAAGTGATCTTCAGCTGTTTTAGCTCTTGTTGAATTAAAAGCCGAACCAGCTCTGATGAATAAGTATGATGGACCATCACCCTTATTATCACTAATTATCTTGTCAGCTTCTTCTTTTACTTTAACACCATATTCCTCATATACTTCTGGACATTCATTGATATCAGTAAAGATTTTTAGAATGCTTAAATAATCATCGATGTTTTCTTCTCTAAAAGCTGCACAAGGCACACCCATATCCTTAAGCATATTATAAGCTTCAACTTGAGCACTTAAATCAGCAGTAACAATAAGAAAATCGGGATTGCTGGCAATAAGTTTTTCATTATCAATCTTTAAACCAGCACCATCATTTACCAGTTCTACACCCTCTTTAACAAAGCCTCTTGTAACAGAGTCACCAACTGTTGCAACTACTTCACCCTTGGCTAAAGTCCAGATTTCTGCATATGAAGAAAACAGTACAGCAACTCTTTCAGGCTTCTTTTCCAGTACTACTTCATTTCCCAGGGAATCTGTAAATGAGTAATAATAAGAATTATTGACTACTTCTTCCTTTTTTTGACAGCCACTTAAGACCATCAGACCCAAAAATAATACAACTAATAACTTTTTCATATTAAATACCCTTATAGATGATTTCAATCAATTCATCCATTTCACCTAAACACTGATCAGAATATCTGAATTCAGGATGTTCTTCCATAAATTCCAGATAGTGATGACCCCTTGAAATAAATAAAGGGAAGACCAGAAAATCCTTTTCATCTATTTCATCATGCATAAAAGAAAGCTTAATATCCCCTCTACCCATTTCTTTCAACAAGTCAAAGTAATCCTCATTGTGACCAAGCTTACTGCCATGACCCAACAATAGATATCTTTCACCATTTTCTATTAATAATCCATTAAGTAAAGAAACAATCTCTTTCCTGTTCTGTTTCAGTATAGGTTCTAAAATATCCACCCTATCAAACATATCCTTATCAACAGCTTTTAAAAGTCTTTGATACTCAACACCATCAGCCATAATTAACGGAACGATTAAGATGTCTTTATATCCTTCTTCTTTTAAATCATTTAAACAGTCTTTTACCAGTTTAAGATTTAAAGTCTTTAAAAAAATGGTGCTAGTTAAAGCCAGAAAACAAGGTTTGTTTAACTTTTTAACTAGTCCCTGATATATTTTATAGAATGTTTTTTCAAATTCAGCAGGCCTGCCTGTACCAAAACAGGCAAGCACTACTGCATCATAATTTTTTAGCACTTAGCTCCACCGATAACGGTCTTCTTTAGAATTTCTTCCTTGTCGATCTTACCATTTAGAAGCTTGTCTTCAACGTAATCGAAACCTAAACGATCGATTGTATCAGAGAATCTTTCACCAGTGATACCTTCATCACGGAATAATAGAATTGCCTTTTCAACAATTTCCATAACTTCTGCTTCAGTAGTGAAGACTTTTCTTAGAGGTACACCGTACTTAACACGTTTACCCCATCTGCCGCCGATAGCAATCTTGTAACCATAAGTACCATCTTCAATAGCCTTGAATGGACACTTACCGATACATCTGCCACAGTGGTTACATTCATCAGGATTAATTACCAGCTTGCCATCAGCAACCTTAGCGATCTTGATAGGACAAGTATTTTCTACCTGACAAACCTTACAGCCATGACACTTGCTAGCATCAAATACTGGAACTCTTTGACCAATGATACCTAGGTCATTTAGATCAGGCTTAACACAGTTGTTTGGACAGCCACCAACTGCAATCTTGAACTTATGAGGAAGAGTAACTGTATGCCACTTGATATAGAATTCGTTATGAAGTTTTTCACTTAGACCATAAGAATCTAATAAACCGTATTGACATGTAGTACCCTTACAAGCAACTACTGGTCTTACAAGTGAACCAGTACCACCTGTATCTAGACCTCTTTCCTTTAGATAAGCGATACAGTCATCAATCTTATCAAATGGTACGCCCTGGATTTCCAGAGTAAGTCTTGTAGTCATAGCTACTTCACCTGAACCAAATAGAGCAGAAGCTTCTAGAACTGCACGATGTTCATCAGCAGTAATCTTACCGTTACGAGTAATTACACGAACGTTGAATACATCTGGATATCTCTTATCCTGTAAGCAACCTAAGCCCTTAACACGCTTGATTTCGCTAGCAGGAAGAGTACCAGTGATCTTAACCTTAACTGGAGTGAAAGTTAAGCCACCTTCAAGTACCTTAGTATTTGTGTAACCAAAGCTTCTTAATCTGTTTTGAGCAAGGTAAGCTCTCTTACCCTTGCCACAAACAAGCAGGATCTTAGCATCTTTATCTAAACCTTCAACAGGTCCATTAATCTTTTCGAAGTTAACAGCCTTAGCACCAGCAACTGTTGGAACAGCCTGTACATCTACTACTGTGTAATCAGCACAAGCACCAGCAGCATATTCAACTGGAGTAACTGTATCTAACTTACCACTCATCTTGTTTTCAAGAACAAAGCATGCGTTAACCAGCGGATGGATAGCAGTTGAGAATGGAGGTGCATAAGCGAAGTCCATATCTAAGTAGTCTTCAACCTTTAGACCAACAGATAGACCTACAACTGCAGCATCTACTACCTTATCTACACATTCATCGCCTAATACCTGGATACCAAGTAATTTGCCGCTAGCCTTATCAGCTACAAGCTTAACGATTAGTGAAGAAGAACCAGGCATGTAATGAGGCTTGTTTTCAACTACTGAAACAGCAGTTACTACATCAAAGCCAGCATCCTTAGCAGCCTTTTCAGTTAAACCAGTTCTACCAGCATTGAAGCCTTCAGTTAGTTTAACAACACCAGTACCTAAGCAGCCATGGTAAGCAGCATCCTGACCAGCTAAGTTCTTAGCTAATAAACGACCTGTAATATTAGCAGTAGAACCCATCTGTGAGCGTTGTGCAGTACCAGTGATTCTATTCTTAACGATAGCGCAATCACCTACTGCATATACATCAGCAACTGAAGTAGCCATCTTTTCATCAACAACGATAGAGCCATTGATCATTTCTAAACCACTTACAAATGAAGTAGCAGGTCTTACACCAATTGCCATAACTACTACATCACCAGCTAACTTCTGGCCATTAGCGATAATGCCATCAGCCTTAGTTTCACCTGTGATTTCTTCAATCTTAGAAGATAACTGAATTCTAGTGCCGCTGTTTCTTAATACCTTAGTAGCATAGTCTGCAACTTCGCTATCAAGTAAACCAGTAAGAACCTGATCAGCCATATCGACAACAGTTACATTTAAGCCCTGTTTTCTTAAGTTTTCAGCGATTTCTAATCCAATGAAACCAGCACCAGCAACAACAGCTGACTTGCAGTTGTTGTCCTTAACATACTTTCTTAAAGCAATCGCATCACTTGGCTGTCTCATAGGGAAGACGCCTTCAAGATCAATACCCTTTAATGGAGGTAAGATTGGTTCAGCACCAGAAGCGATGATTAACTTGTCATAAGTTTCGCTTAATTCTTCGCCACCCTTAACTGCCTTAACAGTCTTAGCAGCAAAATCTACACCAGTAACTTCGCATTCAGTCACAACATTAGCCAATGTTAGACCTTCATACTTTTCTGGAGTATTCACAATTAGTTCAGCTTCGTTTTCAATCACACCGCCAACATAGTAAGGTAATCCGCAACCAGCATAAGAGATATCTTTACTCTTAGTTAGGATTTTTACTTCAGCAAATGGATTTTCACGACGCAATTTAGCCGCAACCTTAGTACCAGCTGCGACGCCACCGATAATTATAATTTTCATTTAGCGCCTCCTGATTATAATATCTACCTGGTCCTTTAATTCTAGTGACCATTCTAGGAATGAGAAAAAGTACTGATTTGTTTAATTAAATAAATTCAGTATAAAACAATAAAATATTCTTTTCTCATATTTTCTATATCAATTATATCAAACACTTATTTCCGATAAGCATAACCTGTTAAACAATATATTCATAATCCGACACTTTCAATAATCTGTGTATCAAAAAAGTGTGGCCTAAACCACACTTTTCATCATTATTTCTTAAAGTAATTAACAGCTGATCTGAATAGACCAAGTTCATAGTTACCTGGAACATTCTTATAAAGATCTTTACCGATACGTTCAGAGTGACCCATCTTACCAAGTACTCTGCCATCAGGTGAAGTGATACCTTCAATCGCGAAGAATGAACCATTAGGGTTGTATTCAGTATCCATAGAAGGATTGCCTTCTAAATCAACATACTGCGTAGCAACCTGACCATTAGCAGCTAACTGCTTTAATAGTTCTCTATCACCAACGAAACGGCCTTCACCATGAGAAACCGGAACTGCAACTACATCACCAGTATTAACTTCACTTAACCATGGAGACATATTTGAAGCAACTCTTGTATGAACAACCTTAGACTGGTGTCTAGAAATTGTATTGTAAGTAAGAGTTGGACACTTATCATCAGTATCGATAATCTTGCCATAAGGAACTAAGCCCAGTTTTACCAGAGCCTGGAAACCATTACAGATACCAAGCATTAGACCACCACGATTATCCAGCATATCAGTTACTGCTTCCTTAACTACTGGAGCACGGAAGAAGGCAGTAATAAACTTAGCCGAACCATCTGGTTCATCACCACCAGAGAAACCACCAGGGATAACAATCATATTAGCCTTCTTAATAGCTTCAGCAAATTCTTTAGCGCTTTCCTCAACATCAGCACTTGTTAAGTTTCTGATAACGAAAATTTCTGCCTCAGCACCAGCTTCAATTAAAGCATTAGCCGTATCATATTCACAGTTAGTACCAGGGAAGACTGGAATTAGAGCTAATGGCTTATCAGTTCTATAAGCTTCAGGAGCTCTTAAATTAGACTTCTTATCATAAGAGAAAGTTGGAACTTCCTTTTCATTTTCTTCAACTGCAAGCGGATATACCTTAGCCAAAGTCTTTTCATTAAGTTCAAATAATTCCTTAATAGAAACTCTATCTTCACCTAAAGTGATATAGCTATCAGCACTTGTATGACCTAATACCACGCCGGCTTCTTCCTTCATTTCAGCAATAATAGCAGCTGGCATAGACTGGTATAGGTTTACATCCTTGTTAGTTAATTCAAAACCTACTTCATTACCGAAAGACATCTTCATGATAGCTTCCGCAATACCACCTTCTACAGCGTAAGCAGATAAGACTTTACCTTCATTCTTTAAAGCCATGAAAGAATCCCACATCTGTACAGCGTCTTCAATCTTGTCACAAGTAAATAGACATACTGGATTATTAGCTGCCTTGAATTCAGTTGTAAGAACTTCATCAGCCTTAAGTGGAGCTACCGCAAAAGAAATTAAAGTAGGCGGAACATCCAAGTCAAGGAATGAACCAGACATTGAGTCCTTACCACCAATAGCAGCAGCACCGATTTCCATTTGCGCATCTAAAGCACCAAGTAAAGCAGAGAAAGGCTTGCCCCATCTTTTTGGTTCATTCTTTAGTTTTTCAAAGAATTCCTGGAAAGACAGGTAAACTTTCTTATAATCACCACCAGCAGCTACAATCTTAGCTACAGATGAATAAACACTGGCCTTAGCACCATCATATGGGTCAACACTTGTAAGATCTGGATCAAAGCCCCAAGACATTAATGAAGCCTGTTTAGTAGTCTGACCAGGTAATACCGGGAATAATGCCGCCATAACCTGGGCAGGAGAGTGTTGAGTCTTACCGCCAAATGGTAAAAGGATACTCTTAGCACCGATAGTAGAGTCAAAACGCTCAGTTAAGCCTCTTCTAGAAGCACTCTTTAAGCTTGAAGCCATAGTTCTTAAATCATTAGCTTCAATATGGCCGTAATTAGAACGATCGCACTTTTCAATCTTTACATTAGTATGCTTAACAGCACCATTTGTATTTAAGAATTCTCTAGAAAGGTCAGCAATCTTTTCACCCTTCCAGCTCATAACCATTCTTGGGCTTTCAGTAACTACTGCTACTCGATAAGCCTCCAGATTTTCTTTTTCAGCAGCCTTGATGAAAGTATCAACATCCTTAGGATCTAATACTACCGCCATTCTTTCCTGAGATTCAGAAATAGCTAATTCTGTACCATCAAGACCATCATATTTCTTTCTAACAGCATCTAGATTGATTTCCAAGCCATCAGCAAGTTCACCAATCGCAACAGAAACGCCACCAGCACCAAAGTCATTACATCTCTTGATTAATCTTGTAACGTTGCCATCTCTAAACAGACGCTGAATTTTTCTTTCTTCAGGGGCATTACCCTTTTGAACTTCACTGGCCATAGTCTGTAAAGACTTCATGTTGTGAGACTTACTTGAACCAGTCGCACCACCAATACCATCTCTACCAGTTCTACCACCAAGTAAGACAATAACGTCACCTGGACTTGGAACTTCTCTTACGACATTAGCCTTAGGGGCAGCACCAACCAGGGCACCACATTCTAAACGCTTAGCCACATAACCTTCATGGTATACTTCCGCAACATGACCTGTAGCCAAACCAATCTGGTTACCATAAGAAGAATAACCAGCAGCTGCACGCTGAGCAATCTTTCTTTGAGGAAGTTTGCCAGGAATTGTATCTTTTAAGGAAACAGTTGGATCACCACCACCTGTAAATCTCATAGCCTGGTGTACATAGACACGACCTGAAAGCGGGTCTCTGATACAGCCACCAATACAAGTAGCTGCACCACCAAATGGTTCGATTTCAGTTGGGTGGTTATGTGTTTCGTTCTTAAACATTAATAACCAGTCTTCATCCTTGCCATCAACATCAGCCACAACATTAATTGAGCAGGCATTGATTTCTTCAGAAGAATCTATTTCTGGAGTTAAACCTCTCTTCTTTAAAGTCTTGGCACCAATAGTAGCCAAATCCATTAAAGTCTTAGGACGCTTGCTGGCCTTTTCCTCACCATATACTTCAACACGGTAGTTCAAGTATCTTTCATAAGCCGCCTTATCCTTTTCATCTTCGATTTCAATTTCATCAAGATGAGTAGAGAAAGTAGTGTGACGGCAATGATCTGACCAGTAAGTATCAACTACTCTGATTTCAGTAATAGTTGGATCTCTTTGTTCATCTTCCTTGAAATACTTCTGAAGGAATAATAAATCATCAATATCCATCGCTAAACCTAACTTATCCAGTAAGTTATTTAACTCATCCTTATCCATATTGATGAAACCTGTAACAGTTTCAACCTTGCTAGGAATAGCATATTCCTGATGTAAAGTTTCAGGTAAATCAAGACTTGCTTCTCTTGTTTCAACGGGGTTGATCAGATAATGAGAAATAGCGCTCATTTCTTCGTCAGTGATTTCACCAGCGAAACCATAGATTTTCGCATGTCTGACAATTGGTCTTTCCTTTTGTGAAAGCAACTGAATACATTGCGCAGCAGAGTCTGCACGCTGATCAAACTGACCAGGAAGAGCTTCAACCGCTAACCATTTATCAGCTTCACTTAAATCAATATTTTCATAAACATTATCAACCGGTGGTTCAGAAAAAACAGTTGTAACCGCACGGTCAAATAAGTCTTTTTCGATATCTTCAACATCATATCTGTTTAAGATACGAACATTTTTAACACTCTTAATGCCTAAAAAGCTGTGTAATTCACTTAACAGGCTTTCAGCTTCTGGTGCAAAACCAGGCTTCTTTTCTGAATATATACGATAAACCATCTTAATCCTCCAAAGCTTTCAGAGCTCTTTGACCGATGTCCTTACGATAGAAAGAACCATCGAAGTCAATCTCTGAAACAAGTTTATAAGAATCTGTAATAGCTTCTTTTAAAGTATCAGCGACAGCAGTAACACCAAGTACACGACCACCACTATTAACAAGTTTGCCATCCTTAATAGCTGCACCAGCTACATATGTAGCCTTATGAGCAGCTTCACTCATCTTGATTTCAAAACCCTTCTGATAAGAAAGAGGATAACCAAGAGAAGCGATAACTACACAACATGAAGATTTATCAGAGAATCTTACATCACACTTATCCAAAGTGCCATCAGTTGTAGCCATCATAGCTTCAAGTAAGTCTGTTTCCATTAAAGGAAGCACAACCTGAGTTTCCGGATCACCAAAACGTGAATTGTATTCGATAACCTTTGGACCCTTTTCTGTAAGCATTAGTGAGAAATATAGACAGCCCTTGAAAGTTCTGCCCTCAGCCTCCATTGCACGGATAGTAGGTACAAAGATTGTGTTCATAGCTTCTTCAGCAATTTCCTTAGTGTAGTAAGGATTTGGGGCAATAGCACCCATACCACCAGTATTTAAGCCCTCATCATTATCATGAGCTCTTTTGTGGTCCATTGAAGAAATCATTGGCTTTAAAGTCTTACCATCAGTAAAAGTAAGAATAGAAACTTCTGGACCTGTTAAAAATTCTTCAATAACAATAGTCTTACCAGCATCACCGAACTTGCCATCATTTAACATTTCGCTAACAGCAGTCTTAGCTTCTTCCACAGTTTCAGCAATAATAACACCCTTACCAAGAGCTAAACCATCAGCCTTGATAACGATAGGTGCACCCATCTTATCGATATAGGCATGAGCCTTTTCTTCATCAGAGAATACTTCATATTCTGCAGTAGGAATATTGTATTTCTTCATTAAGTCCTTACTGAAAGCCTTACTAGCTTCAATGATAGCCGCCTTCTTTTCAGGGCCAAAACACTTATAACCAGCCTTGTTGAAAGCATCAACGGCACCAAGTGCCAAAGGATCATCAGGAGTAACAACGACATAGTCAATACTGTGTTCATTGGCAAAAGCAATCTGCTTTTCAATATCAGTAGCGCCAATTGGGAAACATTCAGCATCCTCAGCAATACCGCCATTGCCAGGTAAGCAATAGATCTTTTCTACGTTCTTATTTTCTTTTAATTTACGGATGATAGCATGTTCTCTACCACCACTTCCAATTACAAGTAAATTCATCGTCTCTCCTTATTAATGATGGAACAGTCTTAAACCTGTGAAGGCTAATACCATACCATACTTGTCTGCTGTTTCAATAACATTGTCATCTCTGATTGAACCGCCTGGTTCAACGATAGCTGTACAGCCTGACTTATGTGCTCTTTCAACATTATCACCAAATGGGAAGAAGGCATCAGAACCAACAGTAATGCCTGTTGCCTTGGCAATCCATTCTTTTCTTTCTTCTCTAGTCAGTTCTTCTGGTCTTTCAGTGAAAACTCTTTGCCATTCACCATCTCTTAAGACATCATCACATTCATCTGACATATAGATATCAATCGCATTATCTCTATCAGGTCTTCTGACATCAGCTCTAAATGGCAGATTTAAAACCTTTGGATTCTGTCTTAACCACCAGTTATCAGCCTTTTGACCAGCTAAACGAGTACAATGGATTCTGCTTTGCTGACCAGCACCAACACCGATAGCCTGACCATTCTTTACATAGCAAACAGAGTTTGACTGAGTATATTTTAAAGTGATTAAAGAAACAATCATATCAATCTTTGTTTCTTCACTTAAGTCTTTATTCTTAGAAACAATATTAGTTAATAATTCTTCATCAATCTTTGAGAAGTTGTGACCCTGTTCAAATGAAATACCGAATACATCCTTATATTCAGTAGGCTCAGGAACATATTCAGGATCGATTTCAATAACAGCATAGCCGCCCTTTTTCTTAGTCTTTAGAATTTCTAAAGCCTTATCTGTGTAACCTGGAGCGATGATACCATCAGAAACTTCAGCCTTTAAGTAAGTAGCTACTGCTTCATCACAAACATCTGATAAGGCAACGAAGTCACCATAAGAAGAAAGTCTGTCTGTACCTCTGGCACGGATATAAGCATTAGCGATAGGTGTAAGTTCAATATTGTCATCAACAAAGTAAATCTTCTTTTCTACTTCGCTTAATTCCTTGCCAACAGCAGCACCAGCAGGTGATACATGCTTAAATGAAGCAGCACTGGCAAGACCAGTAGCTTCCTTTAATTCCTTAACTAACTGCCAAGAATTTAAAGCATCCAAGAAATTGATATAACCAGGCTTACCATTTAATACCTTGATTGGTAAGTCCTTGCCATTACGCATGAAAATTTTAGCTGGCTTCTGATTAGGATTGCAGCCATATTTTAGTTCTAATTCCTGCATTTCTTCTCCTTAAAATTTATTGATGATGCGCTGGTCTTTTTCACCAGTCTTTAAATCAGTGTATCTGACAAATAAAGAAATCTTATTATCTTCATTTAAGTTTTCCCAAATCATCTTAGTGAATTCATCGATATCCTCTAAGATTTCTACTCTTTCAGGCTCACCCTGGAAAGTAGGAATTGGATTACCATCACATACATAAGTATGGATGAAGTGGCCTAAACCCTTAACACTTGGATAAGAGTAGCCAAAGCGGGCACAAGCTGAACCCTCTAAGTCAATAGACTTAAGGATAGACATCAGATATGAACCATCCTTCTTGATTAAACCAGAAATACGAGGAGTCCAGTTTGGACCATCTGGTTCAAATTCACGGCTTTCAAGAGCTTCAAAGAAACCCTTACCAGCCATAAAGCCATCACGGACAGTATCTGTCTGATCACCATTGGTAACAATTAGTTCATCATTATATTCTCTAGCCGGATGATAGATGATAAGTGATGGATCAACAAGCTTGCTTGGATCATAAGCCTCAGTACGGATACCATCGTTTTCTTCGATGAAAACACGGTTTCTGCTGTTTACACTTCGGCCCATGATAAAGTAGGCAGCAACGCTCTTATCACCACTTGGAGTAGTACCAAGAACGATGCCTCTGCCAGGATATGTATTATTTGAAAGTAAGTCTTTCAAACTATCAATCTTATATACAGACATTATTTTTCCTCCATGATTTTCTTTGAAATATCTTCAACAACCTCTGGTAAAAGAATCCACTCAGCCTCTTCCATTACTCTTCTCTGTAATACTTCCGCTGTATCGCCATCCTTAATATAGACAGCCTTTTGTGCCAGAATCTTTCCACCATCTGGTATTTCATTTACTAAATGAACAGTTGCACCAGTCACCTTAACGCCCTTGGCTAAAGCTGCTTCATGTACTCTTAAGCCATACATACCCTTACCACAGAAAGAAGGGATAAGTGATGGGTGAACATTGATTATGCGGTTTTCATATTTCTTAGTGAAATTTTCTGAAAGAATAGACATAAAACCGGCCAGAACGATTAAATCAATATCGTTTTCAGCTAACAGTTCATTGATTCTTTCTTCAAAAGCCTCCTGGCTTCCCAGTTCCTTCTTAGAAGCTACCGCACTCTTGATACCGGCCTTTTTAGCTCTTTCAAGAGCGTAAGCTTCATAATTAGAAGCAATAACCAGAACAATTTCACCACTATTGATAACTGTTCCCTGCTTGTCAATCAAAGCCTGCAGATTAGTTCCGCCACCTGATACAAACACAGCAATTCTAGTTTTTAGCATAAGTTAATTTTTTCTTCGCCCTTAGTAATATCACCGACTACATAAGCATCAATGCCTTCAGCCTTTAATAATTCAATAGCCTTATCAGCATCCTTGCTTGCAACAGTCATAGTCATACCAACACCCATGTTGAAAGTATTGAACATATCTCTTTCAGGGATATTACCTGTACGCTGTAATACTTCAAAAATCTTTGGAATCTTAATAGCGTCTTTCTTAATATTTGCACAAAGGCCATCTGGAATTGAACGTGGAACATTTTCATAGAAACCACCACCAGTGATATGAGAAATACCATGTACTTCTACATTTTCAATAGCCTTTAGAACTGGCTTAACATAGATAATAGTTGGTGTTAATAAAGCCTCACCAAGAGATTTACCAAGTTCTTCGTTATATGAAGTAAGATCGGCATTTTCAATATCAAATACCTTTCTTACAAGTGAGAAACCATTTGAATGGATACCACTAGATGGAAGAGCAATAATTACATCCCCTTCGCTTACCTTCTTAGGATCCAAGATATCTTTCTTATCAACTACGCCTACAGAGAAACCAGCGATATCAAAATCATCAGCAGCCATTAAGCCTGGATGTTCAGCTGTTTCACCACCAATTAAGGCACAGCCTGACTGCTTACAGCCATCAGCTACACCCTTAACAATAGAAGCAACCTTAACTGGGTCGTTTTTGCCAATTGCGATATAGTCTAAGAAGAATAATGGCTTAGCACCGCAGCAGATAATGTCGTTAACACACATTGCAACTGCATCGATACCAACTGTGTCATATTTTTCTAATAGTTCAGCAAGTCTTAACTTTGTACCAACACCATCAGTACCTGATACAAAGACAGGTTCTTCCATACCCTTTAGATTTGGGGCAAATAAACCGCCAAAACCACCGATGTCTGAAAGTACACCTTCAGTGAAAGTTGATTTTACGTCTTCTTTCATTAGACGAACGCCTTCATAACCAGCTTCGATATCAACGCCTGCAGCAGCGTAAGAAGCAGAATGGGATTTGTTACTCATTTCAATTATTCCTTTCCAGTCCAGCAATATGTACAAATTTTATTCTTATCAATTCCAATTGAATCTAACAGGTCATTTAAGTCCTGGTAGCCAAGGGAATCAAAACCAAATTTCTTGGCAATCGCATGTAATAAGCACTTGCCTCTTTCGGTACTTTGATCAGCATATTCTGCGATATGCTTTTGTCCTTCATCACCTTCAAGTTCCTGAATAGTTTTACGGGCAATAAGATCCATTTCTGAATTTCCACGAGAGAAATTTAAATATTTACAAGGATACATAATTGGTGGACAAGCACTACGCATATGTACCTCTTTAGCTCCTGATTCAAATAAGAAGTCTACTGTTTCTCTAAGCTGTGTGCCTCTAACAATAGAGTCATCCACAAACAATAGTTTCTTTCCTTCAATCAATTCAGGAACCGGAATCTGTTTCATCTTGGCAACATGGTTTCTAACCGCCTGATTACTAGGCATGAAAGAACGAGGCCATGTTGGTGTATATTTTACAAATGGTCTGGCAAAATTCTTGCCTGATTCATTCGCATAACCAATAGCGTGTGGTACACCAGAATCTGGCACACCAGCTACAAAGTCAACATCTGGTAAAGTACCCTCTCTTTTTTCTCTTTGGGCCATTAAAGCACCATTCTTATATCTTGATACTTCAACATTTACGCCTTCATAGTTAGAGTTAGGATAACCATAATAAGTCCATAAGAAAGCACAGATCTTTAAGTCATCTGTTCTCTCAGACAAGATTTCCATCTTATCTGGTGTAAGCTTAACGATTTCACGTGGACCTAATTCATATTCATCGTGATAACCAAGCTTTCCATAAGCGAAAGATTCAAAAGATACACAATAGCCATCTTCATCCTTACCGATATGAACTGGAAGACGTCCATATTTGTCTCTTACACAGATTAATTCACCCTTATCAGTAAGAATCAGGATAGTAATCGAACCATCGATTACTTCTTGGGCATACTTGATACCTTCTAGAAGATCATCTTTCTGATTGATTAGAGCCGCAGTAAGCTCAGTCATATTAATCCAGGTAGTGCCATTCTTTTCAAACTTGCCCTCAGTAGTAAACTGATGACCATTATCAGAGAAGATTTCTCTGATTAGAGCACCACCATTAGAAATTACACCAATAGTCGAAATAGCAAAACATCCGTTTTTAGAACGGATTAATAAAGGTTGAGGATCTGAATCACTGATACAGCCAATACCAGCGTTACCCTTAAATTCCATCAAATCTTTTTCAAATTTTGAACGGAAAGGGGTATTTTCAATTGAGTGAATGTATCTTCTGAAACCATACTCCTCATCTAAAATAGCCATCCCGGCATTTTTAGTGCCGAGATGGGAATGATAGTCGGTTCCAAAGAAGACATCAATCGTAATGTCTCTTTTTGAGACAGCTCCGAAAAAGCCGCCCATTATTTAGCGAAGAAGATTTCAGATAGAGCCATTGGCTGGATGTATTCTCCATCTTTATATACACGCATGTTACCTGAAGCGATTTCATCAATTAACATAACGCTGCCATCTTCGGCATAACCAAATTCAAATTTGATATCGTATAAATCAAGACCCTTTTCTTTTAAATCATCCGCAACGATCTGAGTGATCTTCTGAGTCATTTCCTTAATAGCGTCATACTGTTCAGCAGTCATAACACCTAAGCATACTAGACCATCCTTAGTTACTAGTGGATCGCCTAATTCATCGTTCTTGAAAGTCATTTCTACATATGCAGGAAGTGTAGCACCTTCTTCAATGTACTGGTTGTAACGGCGGTAGAAAGAACCAACAGCTCTATGACGGCAGATTACTTCTAAGCCCTTACCGAATACCTTAGCAGGCTTAACTTCCATAGTAGTATCTTCTAAGTTAGAAGCTACGAAATGGTTAGCGATACCAGCAGCTGTAATCTTTTCGAAATAGTATGTAGTCATACGTAAGTTAACATCACCAACGCCTTCAATTGTTAAACCAACTGAGTTTTCACCTGGATCAAATACACCATCTTTACCAGTGCAGTCATCCTTAAATTTTAGTAAGTAGTTACCATTTTCTAATTTAAATACGTTTTTAGTTTTTCCAGTGTAAACAAGTTCCATCTCTTTACTTCTCCCTCTCTTGTTTAAAAAATGTTGTAACGATTAGCACAATAGAAAAAGCCGCCATTAAAGCGGATTAAATACGTACCTCATGGGTACTTAAATTACTATTATTTTTGCGTGAACTTTTCTTTTCATTATTCATAAGAATTAAAGAACCGATCATCTTCACACTCTCCCCCTGCGCAAAAAAATCAAACGATTTTGCCCAGGCGGTCGGCTAAACGTTACGGCTCCCCTATGGTTATCCATTACCGCCAGTCACCGTACGCTTCGTTACCTCAAAATAATACCATATTTAAGGGCAATATTTCGTGTGAAAAAACACATTTTTCACTGATAGCGTATTCATTATTCTACTTGCACATTTGCGCAGAAAAAACCGTCACTCCAAAAGAAAACAAATTTTAAAGCCAGGCTAATCGTAGTAAAATAAAAAAGTAATAAAGAGAGATAAATAATATGAGCTTAGACACATTGACCTCCGTATATATAGGCAATATGATCGGCATTATGTTACTTTTAACTTTGTTCTTTTCTAATCGCAATGGCGTTAGAAATGACGAAGAGGCAAAAATAATCAATAAGCTGATACTTTTTGGATTGCTGTCATGCATATCCGATCCTTTGTTATGCATCTTTGATGGCAAACCAGGAACATTCAATTACCTGGGCCTATTTATCGGTAATTCCTGGTTGTATCTGTCTAACGTTTTAACCGGCTACCTCTTTGCCAGATTCCTGGCTGTCCACTTAAGATATCCTTTATCAGAAATAAGAGAAAGAATTTATTCATTATTAATCAAAGGAGCTGTAATAGCCCTTATCGTAAACTTCTTTCTTCCATTCATCTTCTCTTTGGAAAATAATACCTACGAAAGAAAATTTGCCTACTGGATCTTTATTGGCACGGCCTTCTTCTACATCATTGATAGTTTAGTTATCTATTATCAGTGTCGTTCAAAGGCTGGAACTCTTAAGTTCTTCCCGGTAGCTATCTTTGTAGCTCCAATTGCCTTTGGCCTAATTATTCAGTCAATGTATTATGGTATCACCGTTATCTGGCCATCAATTGCTGTATCAATTGCCGGAGTCGTAACAGCTACCAAAAACGAGATTATCTATACCGATAATTTAACCGGTTTATATAACCGTGTATATTTAGATTTTATTGAAAAACAGTATTACAAAAAGAATGATGCGGTAGTTACCGGTATCATGTGTGATATTAATGACTTTAAAAATATCAACGACACTTATGGTCATGCCGTAGGTGATGAAGCCTTGATTGAATTTGCCAGAATCCTTAAAAACAATTTCGGCGAATACGGCAGCGTTATGCGCTATGCTGGCGATGAATTTGTCATCATCATCAACAGTAAGGATGAAGAACTGGTTAAATCACTACTGCAAAGAACTTATAACAGTCTACATTCCTTTAATGAATCACGTGTACAAACCTATCGCTTATCCGCATCCTTCGGTTATGCGATTATCGACTTAAAAGAAACTTCCATGTCTGATTTCATGAATACCATTGATGACAAAATGTATGAAGCTAAATTAAGTCATTACAAATCAGTTTCAAGACAATACAAAAAGAAGATCTAACAATCTTCTTTTTTAATCAGTTCTTCTACTTTTTCATGCAGATACTCATTAGCCTCTTTTAATTCCATCTTGGATACATCAAGAGGCTCACCATAAGTAATCTTCACATTTCCAAAGAAAGGAATATATCTGCCACTTATCGCAAAAGGAATAATTCTGCTTCCTGTTTCCTGAGCCATCTTAACCGCTCCATATTTAAAGGGATTAAGCATTACATCTTCGGTTTTAACCTTGCCTTCTGGAAAGATACCAATGGCATCCCCTCTTTTTAATACTTCAATCGCATCATATAAGGCAGTGCCATTCTTCTTTTCCTTCAAGACCTTAATACAGCCAACTTTTTCAAATAAGGGTCCAACTATTGGATATTCAAACAGAAATTCCTTAGCCAGAAAATGCATCTGTCGATCCGTTGAAATAGCTACGCAACCCGGATCAAAGATATGAACATGATTGCCAGCAAGAATGATTGGGCCATCTTTTGGTATTACTTCCTTATTTACCAGTTTAGGGTGATATAAGAAGATGAAAATAGGTTTAAGTATATGTAATAAACGATAATAGGTTTTGGTATATTTGTCTCTCATTGTATTAAGCACTATACCGCCCATTATTCACAATTACAATGTTTTTATGAATATTTGGCACAAGTTTAGCAAATGATTTTAATTATTAAACAGATGATTAACAGCCAGATAACGACTATTGGCAAGGCAAAATACCACTTCTTAGGCTTGCCATCCTTCCATAAATCCCCAGATAACTCCCTGTTCTTTTCCATTATTTCCCCAGGAATAAATTTAAGGGTTAAAGCCACCAGTAAGGGCAAAATCAATAAATCATCAAGGTAACCAAGGACTGGTACAAAGTCCGGGATTAGGTCGATAGGTGATAAGGCATAAGCGACAGTTATAAAGGCAAAAATCTTCGCTATAAAAGGTGTTTCTTTATCTTTTAAAGAGAGAAACACTGCTGGAATATCACTTTTTAAACTTTTAGCTCTTTCTTTTAAATTCATTAAAGTTTCTCAATCAATTCATTTAATTCAATCTTGTAACGGATAGTTTTTACTACCTTATCCACCAGTTCATCCCTGCATCTTTCTTTATTTAAGGCCGCTGAAAAACTGTTATATAAAGCTTCAATATTTTCTCTTAAAGAAAGTATCTTTCTAATCTGATCCATTGATAAGACTGATTTAGAAATCGCAACGATAAAGAATAAGGCAATCTGTTCTCTTGAATAAGCCTTTTTAATAGCCTTAGGAACAATCTTTAATTTGACATAGTTAGTAATCATCGTCGGTGTCAGTTTAAATTCTTCGTCCAGATAAGCATTTAAATACTTGCTCACCTGTTCCAGATATAAACCAACATCTGGTATTTCGTTATATGCAGGTAGTTTCATAAAAATATTATACACCTTTTCTAAATGTATCTATTATCTCTTGACAGGTTATTGAATAACCGATATCCTTCAAGTAGAGGTAACTTACTATCATAAGTCAAGTTAAAAATGATAAATAAGTTATTCTCAC
>JAUNCS010000044.1 GCA_030526485.1 Erysipelotrichaceae bacterium
TGCAAAGTTCTGCTCTTATGATGATTTGTCCGTAGATGAATCTATCAATATGATAGATTTGAATATCAGTGGTGTTGTTGCTATGGGATTAGTTTGCATTCCACATATGGAAAAAGGCAGCCATATCATTAACATTGCTTCACAGGCATCGTTCCAACCGCTTCCTTATCAGAATATTTACAGTTCTACAAAGGCATTTGTTCGCAATTATACAAGAGCACTGAATGTGGAATTGAAGGATAAAGGGGTTACGGCAATTGCAGTTTGTCCAGGCTGGATGAAGACAGGACTGTTTGATAGAGGATTGATTGGAGCTAAAAAGGCAACAAAGAATTTTATTGGCATGGTAACGCCGGATGTGGTAGCAAAGAAAGCATTATCAGATGCAGATAAGGGGAAGGATATGTCTGTCTATGGTTTATATGTAAAGATGTGCCATCTGATGGCGAAATTCCTTCCACAGAAAATTATGATGAAGATCTGGCTGATGCAACAAAAATGATAGTGTCAAAGGACAATATTGAGTTTGTAGAGATGACAGTAAAATTGAAATGCATGCGGATTGAATTGATAACTTCTGATTTGTACAACTAAGTAACACCAATCAATGATAGTGGTGCAATCTCAAAAAGTTATCGTTGGATGATGCACACCCCCTAAACAGGGTTATTTAACCAGTTGTATCAGCACCAGTAGATGTCAATGAATTGATGTCAGTGCTTGCTGAAGTGCTGAATGTTTCTAATTGAAAAAGTATTAAATAAAGAACTTCACGGTTTACTGCTGACTAGTGTGGTAGAAACCGGAAGTTCTTTTTTAAATGTTGGAAAGACTACACAGTAAAACGGCAATTGCTGGATATTAATTATCAACTGCTCACTTTTTATTGAATTGGGAGAATTATTAAGGATTGTGTTAAAATAATTATACTTAGGGGACGTGAATATGGTACTTATTTCAGAACAAAACCAGGAATCGGCTATTAAAAGTTTCCTGGATTTATTAAATAGAAGACCCGAAGACTGTTTGAGTATTGAGGAACAGATAGAGGAAATTGGTAAATATTTTGGGGCAGACCGTTCCTATATTTTTGAACAGAATGCTGATCCAACATATGTAGATAATACTTTTGAATGGTGCAAGGAAGGGGTTAATCCAGAAATTGAAAATCTAAAAATGGTGCCAGTGGAAGTTGTTGGTATCTGGTATGAAAACTTTAGAAAACACGGAGCTTTCTTTATTACTGTTGATGAAGAATTAAAGGTAAATGACCCATTGGCTTATGAGACATTAGAGCCACAGAATATTCATTGTTTAATGGCGGCACCTTTTTCCAGAGGTGGTGAACTGGTGGGCTTCTTTGGTGTAGATAATCCAAGTAAGCATACAGACCAGTTGTTGCTTATTTCGGTAATGGCTTCAAGTATCTTTAAGGAACTTTCTTCAATAAGAGAAGAGGAGAAGCATTTCCTGCATATGGAGGAAATGAAAAAGCTTAATAGGACTATTGAAGAGACTCTAGCTAATATTGATGGTTTAAACCAGGAATATCATACTATTGGTCTGGTTGATAAGAATAACCGCTATGGCCGTATTATTCGTTCTACCGATACTTCTACGGTGGAACAGATTAAGTTCTTGGGTGATGATTATTTGCAAATCGAAAAGATTGTGAAGATATACATCGATAAGTATGTTGAGCCTCAGGATAAGGATCGTTTAAGAAGGGAACTTGACTATGATACAGTGGTTGAAAACCTTAAAGATAAAGATCGTTATGCAATTAACTATTTAAGAAGAAACGATAATAATGAACTGCGATTTCATCAGATAGTTTGTGCCAATGTTTCTGGTAAGGAACAGTTTGTTTTTGGTGCCCGTGATATCGATGAAATTGTTAAAGAGGAACAGGCGATTAAACATAATCTGCAGACAGCAGTAAATGAAGCGGAAGAAGCTAAGATTAGTCTTTCAAAGCAGTTAAAGATTGTTGAGGAACAGAGAGCTTCCGTATTACTTAGTAATGAAATCATTTCAACTATTGCCAAACTGTATTTCGCTATCTTTAGAATCGATCTGGTAAATGATTTCTATGAAGAAGTAGCTTCCAAGAACGAAGTTCATTCTTTAACCGGCAGTGAGGGTTCAGCTTCCAGCAAGATGGTTGAACTATGCAATACTTTCGTTGTTGATGAATTCAAGGAAGAAGTTATGGAATTCTTTGATTTATCAACGCTGCCTCAAAGACTTGCTAACCAGGATATGGTTGATATGAACTATCTGTCTACTGATGGTAACTGGCATGTAGCTGGCTTTATTGCGAAAAAGCGTGATGAAAATGGCAGAGTCACTCATGTTTTATATGTAACCAGACTGGTAAGTGAACGCAAGGTTCAACAGATTGAAAACAGTATTCGCTTGGAAAAGGAAAAGGAATCAGCTGAACTGGCTAATAAGGCTAAGTCAGTATTCCTGTTTAATATGTCGCATGATATCCGTACACCAATGAATGCGATTATTGGCTATGCGGAATTAATGGAAAGATATTTTGAGGATAGAGAGCGCTGCAAGTCTTATCTGTCTAAGATTAGAAACGCCTCAGACTTCCTTTTATCACTGATTAACAATGTCCTGGAAATGGCCAGAATTGAAAGTGGTAAGACCATCATTGATGAAGTAATCTGTGACAGTAAGGAAATAGCCAATGAAGTATCAGATGTTTATTCTGAATTAATGCTTAGAAAGGGCATCGATTTTAAATTAAGCACTGATATTAAGACACCATATATTTTCTGTGACAAGGTCAAGGTTAATGAAATATATCTTAATATTGTTTCTAATGCCTATAAATATACTTCTGAGGGTGGAAGGGTTGAAGTTGAAATTAAAGAACTTCCGCTTGATGAAGATAGAATCTATCTGCAAGTGACCGTTACTGATACCGGGATTGGTATGAGTAAGGAATATCTACCGACCATCTTTGATGAATTCTCCAGAGAGCATACTTCAACCGAAAATAAGGTTGAGGGTACAGGGCTTGGTATGGCCATTGTTAAGAAACTGGTAGAGTTAATGGATGGTGAATTAAGTGTTGAAAGTGAACTTGGCAAGGGTACTAAGTTTGTAGTTAAGATTCCTCATCGCATTGCCAAGGATTTTGTTTTCAAGAAGGAAACGATTGCTGATGTTGATGGTGACAAGTTATTTGGCAAGCGTATCCTTTTGGCTGAAGATAATGATTTAAACAGCGAAATTGTTACGGAAATATTATCGGAGTCAGGCTTTATTATTGAACATGCCAAGGATGGCGTAATCTGTGTGGATATGTTATCCAAGGCTGAAGCACATTATTACGACTTGATTCTAATGGATATACAGATGCCTAATATGGATGGGTATACAGCTACCCGTTTAATCAGAGAACTGCCAGATAAGGCTAAGGCCAATATTCCGATTATTGCGATGACAGCCAACGCTTTTGAAGAGGATAAGAAGAATGCTTATGACGCAGGTATGAATGGCCATGCAGCCAAGCCCATTGACATTACGAAACTGATGTCAGTGCTGGCTGAAGTTTTGAACACACCTAACTGAAAAACGCTCGATTTATAAGGGTTTTCCGGGTTTCTACCGTCCCATAGTGCGGTAGGGCCTGGGAAACTTTTCTTCATTTATGGAAGAAAAAAGGCCAGTGGTCCAGCGATGGAAAAATGGCTATGGAGCTACCGCCTCTAATGGGTTCAATATCCAACGGTAAGGTTTCATTTCGCATTCGCAAAAAATTTGCGAAAGAGTGTATTCGTCTGAAAACAACCAAAAGTGGAATGATTATTTATCAACAATACTACAGTCTTTAAAAGGTATATTCACGGGATTATAATTAACAAAAAAGCAAAAATAGTACCGTGAATGCGAAAATAACAAATGACATTGGTTTGAGGTGGAGAAGATTATGTTTAAAAAAGTATACCCGAGAGAGAAGTATTTAAGAAAAATTCGACCGTTTTATCATTCAGATATTATTAAGGTTATTACAGGAATCAGAAGATGTGGAAAATCGTTTGTTCTAAAAGGCATCATGAATGAGCTTGTAAGCAAAAATATTCAAGAGTCGCAAATTATCTATATACCGCTTGATAAACGAGGATTTAAAAATATAAAAACATCTGAGCAGCTTGAAGAAAAAATAGAGTCTATGTTAGGTGATAAAGAACAATATTATCTGTTTATTGATGAGGTACAGAACATAACTGGCTTTGAGAGTGTTGTTCATGCTTATGCTGAAGAAGGATATTCTGTCTTTTTGACTGGTTCCAATTCATATCTGCTTAGTGACGAGATTTCTACAAAACTGACAGGAAGGTATCTGAAATTTGAAACATATCCATTAGATTTTGCGGAATATCTGGAGATGAAAAAATTCTTCGGAAAATCAATTCAGCAGGATATGGATTCTGAATTTATGGAGTACATCTTGAACGGTGGTTTTCCTAAAACCTTGGAATTCAATGATATTCACACAAGGCAGGTATACACAAGAGGAATCATTTCTGAAATATTTGAGAAGGACGTAAAAACTCGTAAAAGAATTTCTAATGTGCCGGTATATGAACGTGTACAATCTTTTTTTGCTGAATAATTACTCTGTTCCATTCTCTTTAACTAGCTTGATGGCATGCCTTGAAAAAGAAGGGTTTAAAACGAAACCTGCAACAGTAAGAGGGTATATTGAGGACTTGATCAAAGCAAAGATTGTTTATGAGTGCAATCGATTTGATCTTAAAAGTAAAAAAGCAATCAAACGAGATCAGAAATATTATCTTTCAGATCTGGCTATTTATTTCGCTATGAATACGGATAACAGACTGTCGTTTGGCCCTTCTTTGGAGAATATTGTGTATCTTTATCTTGCAGGCCAGGACTACCACATCAGTATAGGACGAATTGGAAAACTGGAATGTGATTTCATTGTGCGAAAGCAAAATGGAGAATACGCATACATTCAAGTTGCCTATACTTTACAAGGCGAGGATGAGAAGAGTACGCAGAAAATCAAAGAAAGAGAGTACGGTCCGTTCAGAGATATAAGGGATGGATATCCTCGTTACATCATTTCTCTGGATAGATATAGAGATCAGCAGGAAGGCGTACATCATATCAATGCGATTGATTTGTTCCTGGGAAAAGAAACGATATAATGCTGTTATCATAAACATGCTTAAACAAATTGGAAGTTGTGGAGGTGAATTTAGTTGAACAAGAGGATGTTGAGTTTTATAACCTATAGTTCGGTTGTTATATTCTCCTGTATTTTAGCAACTTTGATTTTCTTAGGTTGCAGTAATTGGAGTTTTGTAAGAGGCTGGATATTCTGTGTTTCTTTTTGTATGCCGACATTCTGCATTACTGCTTACTTTTTGAGGGTGGATCCGGAACTGATTGAAAGACGAATTTTCCCAAAGGAAACAAGGCCTTCACAGATTGTTGGTCAAGGTATAGCTGGATTGCTATTCTTTGGATTGATTCTAATTTCTTCTATTGACCATAGATTCGG
Organism: Erysipelotrichaceae bacterium; assembly: GCA_030526485.1. Lineage (GTDB taxonomy): Bacteria > Bacillota_I > Bacilli_A > Erysipelotrichales > Erysipelotrichaceae > Colivicinus. The sequence continues at coordinate 5,555 of JAUNCS010000044.1, forward strand.
TTGGACTGGAGTACCTTGTGCAATTTCAGTTCTTGCAGATATTTGTATTGTAGTGGGATTCGTGATTGTCTTTAAAGTCTTTGGGGTAAATTCCTTTGCCTCAAGAGCAATCGAGACGATGATAAATCAAAAGGTGATCACAAGTGGTCCTTATTCTATTGTAAGACATCCTATGTATGCCGGCGCCCTTTTGATTATACTCTCGATTCCTCTATCTTTAGATTCTATTATAGGAATGCTTCCAGGTGTTCTTTTGTTGGTTGTTATTATTTTTAGAATCCGTGATGAAGAGAAGATGCTTCTTGAAGAACTTGATGGATATAAAGAATATTGTGAAAAATGCAAATATAGAGTGATTCCATTCATTTGGTGAGAGATAACTTCCAGTTTGTACGTCTGAGTACCACAGTCAAACGATTAGTGTTCAGCTCAAAAGTAATCGTTTGATAGTGAACACCCCCTCTAAAAAAGATTACCCAGTCGTATCAATACCAATTGATATCGAAAGTGTTGAAGCAGCTATTTTCTCAGTCTTATAATTTTGGACAATAATTGCACCAGAGAATATAATTATAGTGATGATTAGTTTATAAAAAATCAAGCACACTAGATCATTAGTGTGCTTTTATTAAAAAAGAGAGTTCATATATGAAAGAATTTTTTAAAAAATTATTTATCTTTTTTCTGTTGCTGAGTATTATCTTGCCTTTTGGGGCTAAAGAAGTTAAGGCTGAAAATACCCGAATCGTTAAGATTGGCTACTATGAAGACCATAACTTCCAGGTAGGGGCAGCTGAAGATTTGGCTAAGTCAGGCTATTCTTTTGAATACCTGCAGAGATTACAGATGTATACCAACTGGACCTATGAATATGTCTATGGTGATTTTGGTGAATTATATAACTCTTTAGTTAATGGTGAAATCGATATCTTAACTGGTTTAGCCTACAAAGAGGAAAGAGAAGAAGTTCTTTCTTATCCTGACCTGGCCATGGGTAATACTCTTTATACTTTTATCAAGAAGGGTTATCGCAATGATATCAACAATAATCCTGCCAGTTTAAATGGCAAGTCAATTGGTGTTCTTGAAGGGGTAATGTATAGTTCGGTGGCTAACTATCTAAAGGCCAATGGTGTAAATGCCAAGCTTGTGCCTTTTAAGGAAATGCCAGACCGTGACCAGGCTATTAGAGATGATAAAGTAGATATCATCATGCTGGAGGGTAGTGCTACCAGTATGATTGAAGATTCAGTGGCTTTCCTGGAAATGGGTGATAATGATTATTTTGCCTGCGTTGCCAAGGATAAGCCGGAAATCTTAAAGGAATTAAATGAGGCTCAGGCTAAACTGTTTAATGCTTATCCTAATATTAAAAATGAACTTTACAATAAGTGGTTTAGGGCCAATGTTCAAAGTACTGCCTTAACAGAAAATGATAAGAAGTGGGTCGAGGAACATCAGTCGATCACTGTTGGTTACTACAATAACTATCTTCCTTATTCTGATACTGATAGTGAGGGTAATGTTACCGGTATTATTAAGGATGTTATCCCGGAAATGTTTAATGTCTTAAATGTTCAGGATATTGAAATCAATTATCATGGTTATGACACTTATGATGAAATGCTGGAAGATTTGCATAATGAAAAACTGGATTTCTTCTTCCCGGCATTCTCAGAATACTGGACAGCGGAAAAGTTTGACATCATGCCTAGTGATGAACTTATCGCTACTTACTATAACCTGATTTATAAGGGCGATTATCCTGATATGGATAATGCCACAATGTCTTTAAGAAGTTCTAATAAGCTGGTTTATGCTTATAAGACGCTGAAGTTTCCAAATAGTGACGTTAAGTATTATGACACTGTACAGGGTTGCCTTAATGCCGTGGCAAATGGCGAAGTAGATGCAACGCTGATTAATGGTTTAAGAACTTCTTCATTTATTTCTTCAAATACCAAATATAAACCTTTAAAAGTTGCACAGGTTACAAGTAATGTGGCTTTGGGCTTTGGTACCAGAAGAAATGAGAGTGCAACCGTTGAATTCTTAAATCATGCGATTAGTTTGCTTGAACCAGACTACGCTTTGACTAAGGCCTATCTTTATGAAGAAAAGCCAAGCATCAGTACTATTGAATTTATCAGACAGAACTGGTGGGTAGTTGGTGTTCCATTTGTGGTAGTAGTTTCAACAATCATTCTGGCGGTTGTGATTGAACTTAGAAAGAGTAAGAAGTATCTGGCTCAGGAAGAGGAACAGAATAAGGCTCTTGGTGAAAAGCTGCAGGAAATTTCTTTACTTAACAGTGCTTTGGTAGAGGCTAAGCAGAATGCGGATGCGGCTAATAAGGCTAAGACCACTTTCTTAAATCATATGTCCCATGATATCCGTACCCCAATGAATGCGATTATTGGTTATACCATTATTGCCCTAAAGCAGGTGGAACAGGATTCTGTCAAAGACTGTCTAAGCAAGATTGAAGAAAGTTCTGATCATCTATTAACTTTAATAAATGATGTCCTGGATATCAGCAGAATTGAAAGTGGCCGTGTTGAATATAAGCCAGTTCCAGTTGATATTAGAACTGTTACTGATACAGTTATCAGTATTGCGGAAGGCTTTATGAAAAATAGAGACCTGGAATTTAAGATTAATAGATGCGAATTAAAGAAACCATATGTCCTGGCTGATGGTGTAAGAATCAGAGATGTTCTGGTTAATATTATTTCTAATGCGATTAAGTTTACCAATGATGGTGGAAGAATTTCTTTTGAAGCCTATTGTGAACCGATTGATGAAAATCATATTGGCGTTACCTATACTGTTTCTGATACCGGTATTGGTATGAGCGAAGACTTTGTGGAACATGTCTTTGAAGAATTTGCGCAAGAAGATGGTGGTGCCCGCACCAAGTACAAGGGTACAGGTCTGGGTATGGCGATTACTAAAAAGTATGTAGAAATGATGGGTGGCATTATCTCTGTTTCAAGTAAGAAGGGTGAGGGTTCTGTTTTCAAGGTTTATCTGCCATTTGAATTAAGCAGCGAAGACAAAGTTCAAACCAAGGAACACTACGTTGTTTCAAAAGACTTGAATGGTGTAAAGGTACTGCTGGTTGAAGATAATGAATTAAATGCGGAAATTGCCAAGACCCTGCTTGAAGAAGTGGGTGTAAATATCACTTATGCGGAAGATGGCAAGAAGGCGATTGAAACATTTGAAAATAATCCAGCCGATACTTTCGATGTCATCTTAATGGATATTATGATGCCTAATATGAATGGTTATGAGGCGACAAAAGCTATCCGTAATCTGGATAATAGACCTGATGGCAAGACTATTCCAATCATTGCCATGACGGCTAATGCTTTTGCGGAAGATGTCCAACAGTCAATTGAAGCAGGTATGGATGGTCATATCGCTAAACCATTAGTTGTGGATGAAGTCTTAAAGACTATTTCCAGAATTATCAAATAATTACAAAGTGGATTATGCGTGTCATTAATCCACTTTTTATTGGTTGTCTAATACATAAAACAATATCAAACCCAGAGAATAACTTGTTCCCTGGGTTTTTTGAGTAAATTTATCAATATTCTCTATAGTAAAAAATTAAGGATTAAAATAAAGATATGGAAAACTCAATAAAATTAATAAATACATCTTGTGTCAATGAAAATATTGACGTTGTCGTTAATGCGGCAAACCGCATTTTACTGGAAGGAGGCGGTGTTTGTGGTGCTATCTTTGCTAAGGCTGGATCAATTGAATTAGCTAAAGCCTGCGGTAAATATGACACTCCATTAAAGGATGGTTCAGCCGTTATTACTCCATCTTTTGGTATCACTAATGCCAAGGCAATAATTCATGCGGTAGGTCCTAATTTTTCTGTAACACCAACTGCTTTTAAGGAACTGTTTGATGCTTACTACAATTCGTTATTAGTAATGAAAGAAAATGGCTATCACAGTATCGCTTTCCCATTAATCAGTTCGGGAATCTTTGGCGGGAACCTTGCTGATCCGGTTGGTGAATCAGCTAAGCAGTGTCTTAGAGCTTATAAGAAATTCATAAGTGATTATCCAGAATATGGTGTTGAACTAAGACTTTGCAGTTATGGTTCTAACAATTATGCACTAGCTGAAAAGGAATTTAGAAACTAGCCCGCGAAATTTACAAAGCCTCATATAAGGAGGTTGACTGCTCTACTAGAGCAGTTTTTTAATTTTTATGAGAATGACAAATAAAGGATTTTCCATCAAGGAAATAAGCGACAACTATGGCTTTTCGCGAATGATGTTGCAAAGGTATGAGAAGTATGACTTGATTAAGCCAACAGGCAAAAACAAGTATGGACATCTTTATTATGACGAGGAAATGCTTAATCGAATCTTACTTATAAGATTCTTGCAGGGCTGTTATTTCCTCTTACCGGAAATCAAGGAAATCATGACCTTATCTAATGAAGAAGTAAGAAAGATTCTGGATAAGAGAGTCAAGGAGCTGGATTTTCGACTGGAAAGAATCAATGATCAGAAAGAAAGAGTAAAACTGATACAAAAGGCCTTATTAAAAGATGATAAGGATACAGTAATCAGAATTATTAAAGAAGCATATAAAAGGAGAAAAGAAGATGTATTGTAGACAATGTGGTAAAGAACTGGAAGAAACTTCAATGTTTTGTCCAAATTGTGGAAACAAGGTCCAGATGGAAGAAGGACTGAAACTTATTAAACTTAAATGCCATGAATGTAATGCCACTATGGAAGTTAATGAAGGCAATAAGGAAGTATATTGTCCAAGCTGTGGCTCTAAGCAGTTAATAGTGGATAGTGATGCGGTAGCGGTTGAAAAGATTAAGAGTAAGACACTTAAGGAAATTGCTGAGGCTAAACTGGAACATGATGAAAAGCAGATGGATAAAATAGCGAAAGAAAATAATCTGGCTGGCTATAAGAAATCCAAGTTAGGCAAGTTTACAATTGTGGGAACTGTCTTTGCAATTCTATTTACCATCATCGCCTTTAATACCAGACATTACCTGGCAGTCTTTATTGGTTTGATTCAATTGGGCTTATTTGTAATTTCCTGGTTAATGGGTATGCAGGTGCTTGAAGAAAAAAGAAAGAATCTGCATGTGGTTGCCGCTATCTTGGCCTTTGTCTTATTTATTCCTTTCTTTGGTGCTAACAGTAAAACGGTCTATGAAAAGTTATCTTGGCCAAAGAGTGGCTTAGCGACCAGACTTCCTGATCCTAAGGAGAAGTATGGTGAAGTTCATACCAATAATGAAAATAGACTATATGTCGATATTGATAAGGTAGATGATGAAGACTATGAGAAGTATCTGGAGAAATGTATTGATAAGGGCTTTGTGATTGAAAGCGAAAGAGACAGCTATGGTTATAAGGCCTATGATGAAGATGGCTATCATCTGAAATTACACAAGTATACTTCTTTATCTTCTTATATCATTGAATTTGAAGCGCCAATGGAAGTTAAAACAATTAGTTGGCCAAACAGTGATCTGGTAAAGCTTTTACCTAAACCCGCTTCTAATGAAGGCTTAATCAAGAGTGAGACCGCTGATAACTTTATCGTTTATCTGGCTAAGACTTCTATTGAAGACTACAACACTTATGTTGAAGCGGTTATGAATAAGGGTTTCAATGTTGACTATAATAAGTCAGAAAAACGATTCTACGCAAAAGATAACAATGGCAATGAAGTGAGTGTTGATTATGAAGGTTTCAATACCATTCGTATTGAGATTGAAAAGGGTGAAGAACCCGTAATAGAAGAACCAGTTATTGAAGAGACACCGGTAATAGAAGAACCTGTTGTTGAGGAAACACCAGTTAAGTTAACTAATGAAGTAGATCCTGATTTAAAGAAGTTCCTGGATGAATATGAAGTCTTCATTGATGAATATATCGCTTTTATGACGAAGTACAGTGAATCAGATAATCCGGTTAGTTTACTGGTTGATTACACCAAAATAATGTATCGCTACGAAGAGATGGAAAAGAGTCTCGACAATTATGATGAAGATAATATGTCAGCAATAGATGCTGCGTACTATCTGGAAGTAATGAACAGATGCAATAACAAAATGTATGCAGCTCTAGATTAATGAAAAGAAAGCCAATCGGCTTTCTTTTCTACTTAATGAGATTAAACACCTGTTTTGCAGTACTTTTTAGATTGAAGTAGGCATTATCTTTATTTAATGCTTCCTCAAGGCTTGCTATTTTTCTAAGAATCGGGAAGTAGGCATCAATGCCATATTCGTTGCAGATATCTGCCTCATCACTAGCGCAACCACAGAAGGCGATAACTTTTTTATTATATTTTTTGGCAATCTTGGAAACGCCTGATGGAGCCTTTCCCATAACGGTCTGTTTATCCATACGACCTTCACCGGTAATAACGATATCCACGTCTTTTACTTTTTCTTCTAAATTTACAGTATTTAAGACGATATCAATGCCCGGTTCTAAATCGGCATTTAAGAAGGTTTTAAAGGCATAGCCCATACCACCGGCTGCTCCAGTTCCTGGATAATCTTTATCACCCTTGGAAATAGTTGCATAGTTTAACAGCCATTCATCCATTTCCTTAATCATTTTTTCATCAGCACCTTTTTGTGGCCCATAGATAGCTGAGCAGCCATTTATTCCACATAATGGATTTTTGACATCACAGGCTATTTTGAAGGTGCATTGATTCAATTCTTTGATGACATTTGTATCAGATATTGAATATAAGTCCTTTAGACCTTTTGCGCCCAGTTCTATTTCCTTATTATCTTTATCTAGGAAACTGTAGCCCAGGGCCTTCAGCATACCCGTTCCACCATCATTGGTAGAACTGCCACCAATACCAATCACAAAGTTTAAACAGCCTTCATTAATTGCTTCTTTAATCAGTTCCCCAACACCATAGGTAGTAGTATTTAAGGGGTTTAGTTCCTCTCTTTTTAAAAGAGCAATACCAGCAGCCTCAGCCATTTCTATGACAGCCGTCTTTTGACTGTTTGCGTTAATAATAGCCCATTTAGCCAATACTTTATTGCCCAGTGGTCCAGTGACCATCGTCTTTTTTAATTCACCATTAGCGCTTAAAGCTTCAACTGTTCCTTCTCCTCCATCGGCAATCGGACAGATTGTTACTTCAGCATTCATTACTTCTTGAATTCCTTCTTTTATAGCTTTTCCAGCTTCTAAAGAAGACAGTGACCCCTTAAAGGAATCAATCGCAATTAGAACTTTCATACTATCTGATAAAGAATAAACTGAAGGCAATTAATAACTGACCAATGTAGTAAAGGGACAGATTGGTAATACGAAGTGAGAACTTGGTAGTGCCACTGAAAGTATTAAATATTAAGACGATATCCGATGCGGTAAATAGTATTGCACCTATCGCATAGATTACATCATGTCTAATACCAGTACTTAAGGCAATGCCAATGGCGATAACGGTCATGATGATGACCGCTCCTAAGTAGAAGACACCAAAGATTTTAAAGGCCTTTTTAACTTCCATTGTCTTAAAGATATAAGCCAATAGTAAGCCAGCTAATAGGGCACCAATCGCTACACAAAGTAACAGATTGACCGCAATTGGAATCAGGGCTAAAAGATAAAGGATGTGACCAATTAAGAAGGCTAAAATTCCTACTAAGAAGATCTTTTGACCAATCTTTTCAAAGACAAATCTCAGGTTTAATAAGATGTCGCCAATTAATCCAAATAATAGGCCAATTACTATTTTTAAACCAAAGGAATCAGTGGTGAACTGTTTGTAGCCGATAAGGCCAATAATCACAAACATTAGTGAGGCAAGACCTTTTAGAATATCGGCCAGAACATATTTTTCCTTATGTTCAACCATGATGAAAGCAGCCTGTAAAATAATGCCTGTTACAGCTATTAATATGATTCTTGAATCCATAATGTGCTCCTTTTTATAAATTATTTAAAAAGTATTATCTACCTTTAGTATGATTCATCTTTATTGATTCTTCAACTTAAGAAAAATTTCTTTTAATGAATATTATTATTTTTCAGTTCTATAATGAAATTAAGGAGGGTTTATCCCTATGAAACGCAAAATAATAATATTGCTTACAAGCGTCTTTTTGAGTATTGGCTGTCTTTTTGTGGCCGACAGAATTCAAAAAGACAATGGAAACATCAAGGTTTCAATGGAATCCTTTGAAATGGATTATGTTGATTTAAACGGTGAAACCAAGACCGGTACGATAACTTACAAGTTATATGTGCCTAAGACTGCTTCAAAAGATAATAAGGCATCAGCAGTTCTTTTATTACATGGTTATCAGAATGACCATGAAACCAGTGCTGCTTACGCTTTAGAACTGGCACGAAGAGGTGCAGTAGTTATGGCCATTGATGAATTTGGTCATGGCACTTCAAGTATTTCGATGATTAACCGTGGTTATGTAAATCATAAGGTTTCAGTTAACTATGGTACTGATTCTAAGGAAGATGGAACTTATAAGGAAATTGGTGGTCAGACCCGTTATAAGGTTTTGATGAATTTCTCTAATCTATCTTTCTTCAATGATTATTATTCAAAGGATGAAGATGGCAATCAGCTATATGATTCTTCAATGGGCGGTATAGCGGCCTATAAGATTTTGAGTGAAATGGAAATGGTAGATAATAAACGAATGGCTATTTCTGGTCACTCTATGGGCACCTGGGCTTCCTGGTCAACGGCTGCTGCTTATTCTAATACCAATATCGAACCTAAGGCGACAGTTCTGCAGGCTGGTGAATTATTTACTAAGGATGCCTATGATGCTGACAAGATTCATTTCAATAATGTCTTACTGTTAACCGCCAAGTATGATGAGTTCAATTACTTTAGAGATTATTCTAAACAGACTGTTAATGACAGTGTGATTAAAAACGATATCAGCTCAGAATTCTTAAATGTAGAGAAGGGTAGTGGGCAGTGGAATACCACTTATGGAAACTTTAGCGATGGCACAGCTCGAAGAAGACAGCTTGTTATCACAAATCATCGACTTGTGACTCATGATAAGAATGCAATTGCCACTACGATGGACTGGCTAAGTGAGGCTATTGGCTTTAATAATAAGCGTGCTGCCTACGATCAGACTTTTATGATTAAGGAAGTACTGGTTTTAGTAGCTACATTAATTACTATCTTCTCTTGTATGGTACTTATGTCAATCCTGCTTGATACAGCTTTCTTTAAGTCTTTGGCTAAGCCAGAACTTATCAGTTTAAGAGTTTCCAGAAAGGGTATGAAGTACTGGAAGCCGGCACTTATTACGATTTTGATTGCCTTTATTACTTATCCATTCTGTACACAGCTTGGACATGGCCTACTGCCTTTACCAGATACAACAATCTTTAGAATGACAATTGGTAATGGCTTCCTGGCCTGGTATTTAATTCTGATTGTGATTATGCTTATTACTAATCTTATTTCCGCTCTTAAGGCTAAGAAGAATGGTGCTAAGCTAAGCTGTCTTGATATGGGCTTGGCAGCCAAGGAAAATTCTTTTGGCTGGGGCTTGATGTTTAAGGGTTTGATAATGGCTTCTTTAATGATGATCTTCATGTATGTGCAGTGCTTCTTAATTGAAAAGATCTTTATGCTGGATTATCGCTTTATCTGGCCATTCTTTAAGTCATTTACAGGTACAAGATTTGTGCAGTTCCTGATTTATCTGCCAATCTTCTTATTATTCTTTGTGTTGAACAATTCCAAGATTTTTGCGGCTAATCAGCCTAGTGGTGCTGAACAAAAAGGCCTTATCGGTTTTATCAGATGCTGGTACAAGAATGCCCTATGCATGATTGGTGGCGTATTACTGTTAATAGTATTAGAATATACACCATTCTTTATGGGACTGGGTCCAGGTGCTGACTTATTATTCAGCTCAACCTTTGGTGGACCATTCATGTCTTTAATGATAGTCTTTGTCCCACAGGTTCTGGTTTTCTCATTAATCTGTACTTATGCTTATCGCAAGACTGGTTCAGTCTTTACTGGAGCTTTCTTTGTAGCGATGCTGGCGTGCTGGATTGTAACAGGAGGCAGTGCCATCCTGTAGGAATAATTATTATTCCCCTATATAAGGTGTGTTTGAATGACACACCTTTTTTTGTATTAGAAAACCCCACGATAGTCGTGGGGTTCAGTAGAGCTTTAGCG
>JAUNCS010000045.1 GCA_030526485.1 Erysipelotrichaceae bacterium
AATTGGTGAAATTATAACCAGCATTATTGGTTACTTTAAGATTAGCAATATTACATGATTTTCTACACACTCAAACTGTTCTTTAGTTAATACCCTTTTAGAGAAATACTTTAAATGTGTAATAAATCTATAGTAATAACCAGAAGTTTCATCAAATAGAACTCCATAATAAAGCTGAACAATCTGAACTAACTCCTGAATTAATTTAGTCATACGTAAAGCCTGATCTACAGTTGAACCATCAGTCTCAGAATTAACAATATGAATCGCAATATATGCAGCTTCATCATCATTAAACTTCACATTTAATGCTTCTTCGCATAGTTGTTTACCAAGCATACCTATCTCAAATTCTTTTTCATAGAATCTTTTAATATCCCATATTAATCCATTAGATAATTGAATTCCTTCATCATATCTTCTTTTAGATTCATAAATATGATCAGCCAATGAAATAATAAGTGTATCACTCAATTTAACATTCATACTGATTCTAGCCATATTCACAATCTTGTTAGAAAGTTCTACATATTCAATTGGAATATTCTCAATGAGAGTCTCTAACTGTCCTAATAGTTTATTATCTGGAGCCAAGATAAATGTCTGGTTTATCGCATCATCTTCAATAACCATTCCAGGTCTCTTCTTAAAAGCTATCCCCTTCCCACAAACTATCTTGTCTTTGCCATCTTCCTCAATCACAACAGCGTTATTTGTTAGGATTCTTTTTATAACCATAAAACCTCCCAAAACATAAAAACCCTTCTACTAGCCATAAAAAAGACTAAGTAAAAGGGTTAAGCTTCTTATTAGAATTACCATCCCGTAATTAGTGTATATATCTTAACACGGAACAAGCAATTAATCAATCTGCAGACAACCGATTCTTAAAAATAGCTCTATAAATTCTTTCCCATATTAAAAACTAGGAAGCTTTTAATACTCCCTAGCAGTTCTTCGTGCGTTTATTTGAATGTATTGTTAAACGTTGTCTACAGTTTTTATTGTTTTAATCCCAAAAATAAAGTATAGAATATGGAATATCCAAACAATTGAAAGAATAGCACATCCTGTAACGATTCCTTTTCTTCCCATCATCACAAATCCAAAACTCATTAATAAGGTAACAGTAATCATTATTCTAATTTTTGTTTTTACTGTCATTCCTCTACCAGCAACATAGTCCTCTAAATTATTTTTATATAGTTTTGTTGAAACAAACCAATTATGTAGTCTTTTGGAACTTCTAGAAAAACTATATGCTGCAAGCATTAAGAATGGGAATGCTGGAAGCATTGGTAAAACCGCACCAATAGCCCCAATGCCAAGTGAAACAATCCCGATAAAAATCCAAATATATTTATTTAGTCTCATTTTTAATAATCCTTTTTTCTTTCCAACTTTCTATAACATGAGATATAGCTAAAATAGGATGATAGAAAATCATTCTAGGGCCCGAAAATCTCATAACTTTTTTTATTTCATTTCTCATATCTTGTTTATAGCAATGAACTTTGCAATTAGAACAAAATGTTTTTGTTTCCATAAACGGACATAAATCGCTTCTATGCTGAGAATATTCTTTTAACTTTTGGCACTTATCACATAAGCCATGCTTTGTATGATGGTTTTTATGACAATAAATATCGATCATTAAGGAAACAATTTGTTTTTCTTTTTCTCTTTTATCATGCAACGACTTCATGCATTACTCCTTCATCTATTTTATAGATTCTATCTGCTATAGCCATTGTCGATTCGCGATGAGAAACTAGTATTATTGTTTTATTATGCTTTTGTTTCTTCAAAGCACTTAAAATAATACCTTCATTAATGCTATCTACGTTACTTGTAGGTTCATCTAGTAAAATTACATTGGCACCTCTTAAAAATGCTCTAGCTAAACCAATACGTTGTTTTTCGCCAGCTGATAACTTTTCACCTAAAGTACCAACCCTAGTTTCATACCCTTCATCTAGTGACATGATGAAATCATGAATAGATGCCATTTTGCACGCTTCTATAATTTGCTCTTTTGAAGCTGATGGATTTGCGATTTTTAAATTATCTTCAATTGTCTCATCAAACAAATATGTTACTTGAGATACCATAGTTACATTACTTAATAGACTATCCGTATTAATTTCATCTATACCAATATTGTTATAAAGAATGCTTCCATTTCGCACATTCCAAAAGCGTAGTAAAAGTTTAAGTAATGTTGACTTGCCTGAGCCTGACTTCCCTACAATTCCAACTATTTCACCTTTATTAGCTACCATAGAAACATTTTCCAATACCGCTTGCTCATCATATGAAAAACTCAAATTATTCACTTCTAACTTTTCAAAATCTAAATTTTGCCTGTTTTTAACAACCTCAACTTGGGGTTTCTCTTCTAATAGATTTAACACTCTATCTCCTGATGCAAATGTTTGTGTTAAATTGCCGGGTAGTTGTGATATAGCGATAACTGGTCCAAATGAACCCGATACACTTACGATACCAATTATCATTTTTCCGATAGTTAAGGCATTATACTTAATTAATACAATGCCTGTGATAAGTGAAATTAAGGTAAATATTGAAATAGATATTTCTGTATTTGCTTGTGCTATACCAATATCTTTTTTCATTTTTTTAGTTTCTTCTATTAAAGAGTCTGACTTTTTATTAACTTCTTTTTCTCTATCCACTGCACCATTATTAATAACAATGTCTTTTATACCTTTTATGCTGTCTAAAAAATATGCATTGAAATTAGAGAATTCATTACGATAATTTACTCCTGATTGTTTTAGCCTTTTAGAAGAAATCATAGGAATAACAATCCCAACAGCAATATATCCAATAATTGCTACTAAAGATAAATACCAACTTGAAACTAACCCCACAAATACCACAACAAAACATGAAACAAGAACACTTATGCATATAGGAGAAATTGTATGAGCATAAAATACTTCTAATGTTTCTATATCTGATGTAATCATAGAAATGATCGAACCTTTTTGTTTAGATTCAAGTTTTGCAGGGCATAGTATTCTTAAAGCATTAAATATTTTATCTCTTAAAGTTGCTAACAATTTAAAAGCAATGTAATGGTTACTATACTGTTCAAAATATCTTAAAATACCTCTTAATAAGCCAAATCCAACACACAAAACAATAATAGTTGTATAAGATGCGGCAATGTTTTCACCTAAAGCTTTTGCAATTCCAAAAGAACCCATAACTGTAACACCCATTGCACAGATAAATCCTAATGACCCATTAATTACAGCAAGCAACATAATATATGCTAAAGAGCCTAATAATGTGATTAAGCTTGCCATAATTTTTAATCCACTTCTTCTACTTATCTGAGTATTATTCATAGCTATAACTTCCTTCTAAACTTTTTTGAGTAAAATATAATTTCGCATATGATCCTGATTCATCAATCAATTCCTGATGTGTTCCACTTTCTTTAACATTGCCATTTTCAATGAAATAGATTTTATCTGCATTGATAACATTTTCTAATCTATGTGATATTACAATTACTGACTTATTTTTTGAAAGTTCTTTAATATTAGCCATAATAATTGCCTCACTTTCAACATCAATATTACTAGTAGCTTCATCAAAGATATAAATATCCTTATCAGCAACAAGATTAATAGCTAATGCTAATCTTTGTTTTTGACCACCTGATATATTGTTTCCATCTTCACTAATAACTTTATCTAAACCACCATTTTCAATTACAAAATCTAACAAATTAACTTTAGATAAAGCTTCATATATTTTTTCATCTGTTACTCGCTTATTAGCTAACTTAAAATTGTTTCTAATAGTATCGTTAAATATATGTGTGTTGTAGCTTACAACAGCCAAATGAGAATAATAATTATTTTGGGATAAACTATGCAATTGCTTATCACTTACTAATACCTCACCATTTTGAGGAGTTAGCCCACCAAATAATATATTTACAATAGTCGACTTTCCTGAACCTGATTCACCTACAATTGCAACCATTCCTTCACTTGGAAATTGCATACTAATGTTGTTTAAAACATTTCTTTTTCCGTCATATGAGAAAGAAACATTCTTCAAATCAAACTTAGTTGATTCAATTTCTTCACTTCCCCACAAAGGCTCTTCACTCTCAAGTAAAGTAATAATCTTTTCGCCAGCACTCACACCATTCATTGCAATATGGAATGCTGAACCAAATGCACGAAGCGGTAAAAAGAAATCAACAGCAACAAGCATTAAAAATAATCCATGGTAAATTGATAGTCCCCTATTAACAATAGATGTAATAGTAATAGCTATACCTAATCCTGCACCGCCATATGCAACAAGGTCCATAATTGTCGTACTTGCCAGTTGCATTACTAGTACTTTCATAGTTATTTTTCTAAACTCTTCACTAGTTTCGTTCATCTTGGCATGTTGAATTTCATCATAATTAAATATTTTTAATTCTTTCAATCCTTGAACACTATCTAGAAAACTATCACCCATTGATGTATATTTGCCCCAATATTTTGCAAATATCTTCTTAGCATACTTAGATACAGCAATAATTGATATTGGAATCAATGGCACACAACAAAGTAATGTACAAGCGACACGCCAATCAATTCTTACAGTTATTAAAAAAAGAATAATTGGAGCTAACATTGAAAAGAAGAATTGAGGGATATAAGTTGAATAATATAAGTCCAATTGTTCGATACCTTCAATAGATACTTGCGTTAATCCCGCCATGCTCATATCATCAGTAGAACGCATTCCTAATCTAATGATTTTGTTATAAATTTTATTTCTTAAATCTTTTTTAGCACTTCTACCTAGTTTATCTTTTAAAGTAGAGATTGAAATTGTTAAAAAATATCGCAATGCTAAACTTATAAAAACAATTGTTAAAGGTAGAGCAAAAATCTTCATATCACCCGTAAGCATAAAAGAATCAATTTGTTTTATGCTATAACAAATGCTAGCTGTTATAGCTATGTTACATAGCATACTCAACACCATTAAGCATACCGTGTAGTATATATATTTCTTATTTTCTCCTAGTAACTTCATTAATCCTTTATTAATCATAAATTGCCTTCCCAATCATAGTTAGTCATAACTAACTCAAAAATAAAAATAATAGTTAGTCATAGCTAACTTACTGTATGAGTATAAATACCAATTAACCAAAAGTCAATATTTTTAATTAATTGTTACTAACAAATTTATATTTAAAAATCAGGAAAACCTTAAAGATTCTCCTGACTTGTGTATATTCGTGCGGTTTCTTGACACCACACTTTGATAATTAATATATCCTCTTTTTGGGCCTATTTTGATTATTGTTTCAGCAGATAAAATTAATGACGTTATTTTGATTATCACTAAAAAAGCACTTATTTTAAAACAGACTAATAAAGCGACGTTTATTAAAAAAATGAAAGGGAATATGTCCAATTAGAAATGTGTAATAGTCCCTTTTATTTTGGCTTATACGCGATTTGTTATTATTTATGCTTTTCTACAATTGAACTTTAAATCTCGCAATTAGTACACATATTGGTGTCATAAACAACAAGACATTCTGTTTTTCACCAAAAGAAAAGAGCGTTACCGCTCTAAATCTTTCCTAATGGTTTAATCTGATGTGAAATTGTAAATACTTCATTAGCAGGAAGATGAATATATTCTTCTCTCTTTTCGAAGTCTACACCTGGCATAAGTTGCGCAGGCAAACACATCCAAGGTTCGATACAAACAAATGGGCCAAATGGTGACCAGATAGCCAGGTTTGTATAACCCTTAAAGTCTACTTCCAAGGCATGATTATTCGTTTTTAATACGGCCTTAGAGAAAGTATTTGGATGATAAATATAAGTAGGATACTGCTTAAACAGTTCTTCACTGATTACAAGTTCTTCCTTATCATCCATAGTGATAACGGTATCCTTATAATCCAGTGGACAGTTAAATGCCGGATGTAAGCCAAAACCAAATGGCATTACTTCTTCATTCTTATTCACAATCTTATAAGTAATATCAACCAAATCTTCTTTTAATGTATAAGTAATAAATAATTCATATGAATATGGATACTGTTTTCTAGTTTCTTCATTGTCTTTTAAAACTAGTGTAAGCTCTTTATCCTTTACTTCCACAAGTTCAAATTCACTGTTTCTGGCAAAGCCATGGTTACCCATTGGATATTCCTTGCCATAAAGGATATTTGTCTTTGTAGGTGTTGAAGAAACCTGCGGGAACAAGGTCGGATTTCTACCAGCCCAGTACTTTGGATCACCCTGCCATAGATATTCATAGTCATCATCATTCCTTTTTAGACTATGCATTTCCGCAGCCTTAGTATCAACATCAAGCGTTAAAAATTCATTCTTAATAGTATATTTCATATTATTCTGCAGTAGCCCAAGATGGGATAGATCTGCCCTTTCTGATAATTACTGTTTTCTGGAATTCATTGCCATTCAAGAAATGCAATACATCCTGAATTTCTTCTTCACTTAAACCGATTAAAACCAGTGAACTTACAGTCTTTTCCAGGATATTGGCACAGATTACAATAGCTTGTGCACTATAACCCTTATTACCCTTAAAGACCTTTAATTCTGGTTCTTCGTCATTGCCTTTTTCTGACATTACATGACCATAATCAGCAGGGAAAACAAGATCGCGATAGTGAGGATGAACTGTACCCTTTTTATAAATTGTCTTGTAGTCGCCCGACATAAAGATAGCATCTACCTTTTGCCAGAAAAGCGCATTATTTTCAAATTCCATCATCCATTCCTCCCTAAGAAACTCTTTCCTTTTTAAGCTTCTTCGTCTTATCTTTTTTATCTTTTAAAAACCTGTTCATCTTGGTTTCATATTCAACACGTGAAAATCCATCGACTGACCTGTTACTGTCATCAATTAAAGTGATTGTTAATTCATCATAACTAATGCCATAGTTATAACGCCATTTAACAACTTCATCATAATAAATCATGTCACAGTCATTCTTGTTGGCGTGGTTATATAAAACCAGATATTCTTCATAAAATTCAACCAATACCTTACCTGGCAAAAAGGTCATCAGCATCATGGCATAGCCACAGATTATCGCCCCCCAGACGTATTGTTTAAATAACAGGAAGATTAATCCAATAAAGAAACTTACAAAAAGTATCGCATTGGGTTTAGCATCAATGATACCAAGCAGTATGCGATCTTCTGGAAGATTATATTTCTTTAATTCCTTGGATTTCATTATTTAACATTATAGCATCACCCCATTATAAAAGAAGGCTGTGTTATCATTTAGGGGTATGAAAAACTTAAAATATACTTTATTACATAAAGATGGTAATGCCCGCTATGGCAAAATCAATATCAATGGTTACGAACTGGAAACACCAGTCTTCATGCCGGTTGGTACCCAGGCTTCAGTAAAATTTTTAGACCCTGAAGATATCAAGAAGATGAACGCTTCTATCATTCTTAGCAACACTTATCATTTATGGCTAAGACCTGGTGAAGAAACAATGATTAAGGCTGGTGGTATTCATAATTTCATGAACTATCACAATGGTCCAATTTTAACTGACTCTGGCGGTTTCCAGGTTTTCTCATTAAAAGACTCAAGAAAGATTAATGAAGAAGGTGTTTCCTTCAAGTCACACTTAGATGGAACTAAGCTATTCATGAGACCAGAAGATTCAATCAGAATACAGGAAGCAATCGGCTCTGATATCGCTATGTCATTTGATGAATGCATTCCTTTCCCAAGTTCTTATGAATATGTAAAAGACTCAGTAGATAGAACGCTGCGTTGGGCAAAAAGAGGTTTGGAAGCTCATACCCGTGATGACCAGGCTCTATTTGGTATTGTCCAGGGAAGTGATTATGAAGACTTAAGAAAATACTGTGCAATCGAACTGGCTAAGATGGACTTTGATGGCTATTCAATCGGTGGCAC
Source organism: Erysipelotrichaceae bacterium (assembly GCA_030526485.1). Classification (GTDB taxonomy): domain Bacteria; phylum Bacillota_I; class Bacilli_A; order Erysipelotrichales; family Erysipelotrichaceae; genus Colivicinus. Next base: position 7,988 of record JAUNCS010000045.1, read on the forward strand.
ATCTGTAGGTGAAGACAAAGAAACTCACTACAAGATGCTTGATTATACTCTTCCTTATCTGCCTGAAGATAAGCCAAGATATGAAATGGGCATTGGTGCAGTTAACGATATTTTAGAAGCCATCGAAAGAGGCGTTGATATGTTTGACTGCGTACTTCCTACAAGAATCGCCAGACACGGTACTCTAATGACCAGCGAAGGTCGTATCAATATTAAAAAACAGATGTATAAGAATGACTTCACACCTGTTGATTCAGAATGTGATTGTGAATGCTGCAAGAACTATACCAAGGCATATATCCATCACTTATTTAGAGCGGAAGAAGGCTTAGGTTCAAGATTAATGTCTATCCACAATATCCGTTTCTTAATTAAGATTGTTGAAGGTGCAAGAGAGGCTATTAAAGAAGATCGCTTCTCCGCCTATAAGAAAGACATTCTTACTAGATATAAATTTGATGAAAGAGGATTCTAATGAAACTATCCGATTTTGATTACTATTTACCAGAAGAATTAATCGCTCAACACCCAGCTGATAAGCGTGATGAATCACGACTTTTGGTATTGCATAAAGAAACTGGTGAAATTGAACATAAACACTTCTTTGACATCATTGATTATCTTCATGAAGGTGATGTCTTAGTAAGAAACAATTCCAAGGTGATTCCGGCAAGACTATTTGGTACTAAAAAACCAACTGGCGCCAAAGTTGAAGTCTTAATCTTAAAGATGGAAGGCGACATTTGCGAATGTTTATGTGGCAATGCTAAGGCTATTAAGACCGGTACTATCATTGAATTCTCTGATAAGCTATATGCTGAATGTATTGAAAGAAAAGATGAAGGTATCAGAGTATTCCATTTCCATGCCGATGGCATTTTCTTGGAAGTATTAAATGAAGTGGGACTAATGCCTACTCCACCATATATCCATGAAAAACTGACCGATAATAACCGTTATCAGAATGTCTATGCCAAGCCTCTAGGTTCAGCAGCCTGCCCTACAGCCGGTTTACACTTCACTGAAGAATTAAATAAGAAACTGGAAGAAAAAGGTGTTGAAATACTGGATGTTACTCTTCATGTTGGTTTAGGTACTTTTAAGCCAGTTAAAGAAGATAATATCGAAGACCATAACATGCATACCGAAGCTTATTCAATGTCAGCTTATACCGCTGAAAGATTAAATCTGGCTAAAAAAGAAGGTAGACGTATCATCGCGGTAGGTACAACTTCTACCAGAACCATGGAAACCATCATGAATAAATATGGTGAATTCAAAGAATGTTCAGGAGATACCAATATCTTTATTTATCCACCATATAAGTTCAAGGCCATTGACGCCCAGATCACTAACTTCCACTTGCCTAAATCAACATTAATCATGATGATTAGCGCCCTGTGTTCTAGAGAAATGATCTTAGATGCTTATAAGACAGCAGTTGAAGAAAAGTATCGTTTCTTCTCATTTGGTGATTCAATGTTTATCGACAATGAATAATTATCAGAAACATCTAAAACAAATCAATGAATTAAAAGGTAGACCAAAGCTATTAATCCACATCTGTTGTGGGGTATGCGGTGTCTACCCTTTACTATATTTAAGGAAATACTTTGATATCACTATCTATTTCACTAATTCCAACATCTATCCTTATACTGAATTCTTAAAAAGGCTGGAAGCCCTGGAAGAATATCTTGAATACTTAAATGACAGTTCTATCAAACTGGTAGTAGCTCCTTATGATTATGAAAAATATAAAGAAAAACTTCATATTTATAAGGATGAACCTGAAGGAAGAAATAGATGTAAGTTATGTTACACCTTGAGAATGGATGAAAGCTTTGCATATGCCAGCAAATATCGTTTTGATTACTGTACAACAGTTATGTCTATTTCTAACAGGAAGAATGCTGAATATATCAATGAAATCGGTGAAGTCTTAGAAAAGAAGTATCCGGGTGTTAAATATCTGTATGCTGACTTTAAAAAGGGTGATGGCATAACCATGAATGAAAAATTAAATAAGGAACTTAAGCTTTACCACCAGAATTACTGTGGTTGTGAGTTCTCAATTCGATAAGTGCGAAACTCAATCAAATCAGCGAGATTCGCACTTTTTTCTTATTTCTCGCTGATTTGAATGAAGCAAAGAAAAACCCTAATTCGCGATAATTAGGGTTTTGTTTTATTTAAAGATTTCTGTTTTTTCTAAAGCCTTGATTAAGAATAAACCAAGAACCATAGCAACTAGTTCACCGATAGCTACTTCTAATCCAGAAATTAATGTACCGATTAATAAGTTGTCTTGGAAGAAAACCACACCAAGTTCAATACCAATGATAATGCCATTAGCAATCACTGGCATTAACATAGACAACCATGGGATACCCTTGAATCTGATATCCTTGCACTTAACAACACCATAGACAGCTACAGCAGTAGCGAAAGTTCCAACCAGGCAGTCCATCATTCCAAGTGGATTTAAACCATTAATTACACCAATAAAATTAGTTAAGAAACAGCCCAGAATCACACCCCAGCCACTCATAGGCATTAGAATTGGAACCAGGTTTAAAGCTTCGGCAACACGGCATTGGATGTTGCCATAAGAAATTGGTGCCAGTACCAGAGATACGGCAGCGTAGACAGCAGCAATCATGCAGACCATTGCCATCTTCTTTGTTTTTGTCATAATTAAAAATCTCCTTGTTTTGTTTAAAGTCGGGGATCGCGACCGACCTGTCTATTATACACACTTTTTTATAAAATATAGATATGAGTTCCTATATAAATATTATTAAAGAATCTTTTTCCTTCTTTCCCCTTATCGCCTTTCTGATAAGTTTTCCCTATATCATACATTGCTATCGAAAGTATGGAAGTGTGCTGTCCTTAAGAATTCCAATTATATACAGTCTTGTCCTTTATTTAATGACTGTCTATTTTTTAGTTATTCTACCTTTGCCATCTATTGAACAGGTAGCCAAGTTAACAACCGCCAGAATACAGCTTATCCCTTTTACTTTTATAAGTGACATCATTAAGGAAATAAACAAGACCGGTAATCCTATCTATTTTAATAAAGCTTTATTGCAGTTCTTATTTAATATCGTTATGCTGATACCTTTTGGCATTTATCTAAGATACTATTTCAAGAAGTCTTTGAAAGATACTATTAAATATACTTTTTATTTATCCTTATTCTTTGAACTTACTCAGTTAAGTGGTTTATATTTCATCTATCCTAGATCTTATAGATTATTTGATGTTGATGATTTAATGTCCAATACCCTGGGTGGCTTATTTGGTTACTTTTTAGCTAAACCACTATGTTCTTTCTTGCCTGATAGAGATAAGATAGATGAACATTCTTTTAGAATCAGTAAGAAAGTTTCTACATTAAGAAGACTGACAGCCCTAGGTCTGGACTTCACCTTCTTATTTCTGATACAGATAATTTTATTTATCTGTATACCTTTCTTTAGAGACAACAATACCGCTAATTTATTCATCGCCCTTATCCTTATATATTATGTATTAACTAATATGATATTTAATGGAGCCACTTTGGGACAGCTGGTAGTCAATATCAAAACTGTTAAGACCGATGATTCCAATAATCGATTTCTGGCGGCTTTAAAGTATATACTCTTCTTTATAATGTATATCTTTATTCCCATCCTGCTGTTTGTTTATACCGGAATTCTATGTCGAATGTATTTGCCAGGAAGAGAAAGATTTATTGCCTATTCTACAGTAATTGTATTAACTTTCCTGTATCTGTCTTTTGAATTTATTCTAGCCATTACTGGTAAAAGAACTTTAATCGATAGATTGTCTAAAACAAAAGTAGTGTCAACGTTTGACACTACCCTTTAGCTTTCTTTGAAATTTAATATTTTTAAATCTTAGAAACATTATAGAAATGATGAAGCACAATATCGCCATCACAATTGGCAGGTATAGTGCTTCTTTTGTATTGAAATAATGGTTTAGGGCTGCCATCAGCCATAGACCACCAGTTAAAAGAAAGATGAGTCCAAGAAGCTTAGTTCTTCTCATTAATCAAGATCTATCCTTTCAAATTTGGTTTCACTTTCTTCTTCTTTTACAGGCTCTTCTTCTTTTACTTCTTCAACAGCTGCTGTTTCTTCCTTTTCTTTTTCTTCTTTCTCTTTTAATAATTTCTTTTCATATTTTGCTTTATTAAAAGCCAGGAAGATATTGGAAATAAAGTAAGTGATGCCACAATAAATTAAAGATAGACCCGCTATTATATATATAAGGTTAGACTTGAATGGATTCATGATAATTAGAACACCAAAGGCAATCGAGATAGCTAAGAAGCTAAAGTACATGCCAAAGGATTTGACACCAATTCTTTTCGCATCAAAGAAGTCCTGAATAAATAAGACAGCTATTAAGATATTCACAATGCCAAAGACATAGGTAAGAATAGTTGATAAATAAGTTTTACTAAATAAAACAACAAAGCCTAAGACAATAAAGATTAAGCCAACTACAAAGTCATTTCTTTTATATCTATCTTCTATCTTAAGAAAGAAGTAATGTAACATGGTTAATAGACCACATGCCATCAGTCCATAGGCAAAGACATTCAGTACTAATGTAGCTGCCATTTCTTTTTGAGTTAATACAAAGTATCCCATCAGGGCCAGGGCAATGCTTATAACTATCATCCCCTTTTTTAAAGAACGTAAAAATATCATTATCTTGTCCTCCATTCACCATAATTATATGTTTTTTATTAATTATAAGTTACAATATAGAGGCTATAGGTAGAAATATCGAGAAAATAGCGATTTTTTGCTTGAATATTGATATTTTCTATAGTAATATATATTAGCTGACAGAAGTAGATCCGAGAGGATCTATATATAAGTGTTCAGTTTGGCACACCTGTTGTTGTGTGCATAAAATGAAAGGAGAAATTAAATGCCTACAATTAATCAATTAGTAAGAAAAGGTAGAGTAGCTAGAACTTGGAAGTCTAAGTCACCTGCATTAAATAAGGGTTTCAACTCACTAAAGTCTAGACCTATCGATTTGGCTTCACCTCAGAAGAGAGGTGTATGTACCAGAGTTGGTACTATGACTCCGAAGAAGCCTAACTCAGCTTTAAGAAAGTATGCCCGTGTTAGATTAAGTAACGGTATGGAAGTAACTGCGTATATCCCAGGTATCGGCCATAACTTACAGGAACACTCAGTTGTTCTAATCAGAGGTGGTAGAGTTAAGGACTTACCAGGTGTTAGATATCACATCATCAGAGGCACACTTGACTGTGCTGGTGTAAACGGCCGTAAACAGAGCCGTTCATTATATGGCGCTAAACGCCCTAAATAAGACATGAAAGGAGATTAAATATGCCAAGAAAAGGACATATAGCAAAAAGAGATGTATTAGTAGATCCTATCTATAACTCAAAGCTTGTTACTCGTTTAATCAACAAAATCATGTTAGACGGTAAGAAGGACGTTGCAGAAAGCATCCTATATAATGCATTTGAAATCGTTGAAAACAAGACAGGCCAGCAGCCTATGGAAGTTTTCGAAAAAGCATTAGACAACGTAATGCCTGAATTAGAACTTAAGTTAAGAAGAGTTGGTGGTGCAAACTACCAGGTTCCAGTTGAAGTTTCAGCTGAAAGAAGATTAACTTTAGGTCTAAGATGGATCGTTAACTATTCACGTTTAAGAAGTGAAAAGACAATGGAACAGAGACTAGCAAATGAAATCATTGATGCTTCAAATGGTGTTGGTCAGTCTGTTAAGAAGAAAGAAGATACTCATAAGATGGCTGATGCTAATAAGGCATTCGCTCACTTCCGTTGGTAATATAAGGAATAAATACAAATGGCAAGAGAATTTAGCTTAGAAAATACTAGAAATATCGGTATCATGGCTCACATCGATGCTGGTAAGACTACTTGTACTGAACGTATTCTTTACTTTACTGGTAAGACTCATAAAATCGGTGAAACTCACGATGGTGCCAGCCAGATGGACTGGATGGCTCAGGAGCAGGAAAGAGGTATCACAATTACTTCTGCTGCTACTACAACTTTCTGGGAAGGTTCAAAACACCAGTTCCCTAAAACTCGTTATAACATCATCGATACTCCAGGACACGTTGACTTCACTGTAGAAGTTGAAAGATCTCTAAGAGTACTAGATGGTGCGGTAACTGTACTTGATGCTAAGGCAGGTGTTGAACCTCAGACTGAAACAGTATGGCGTCAGGCTACAACTTACGGTGTACCTAGAATCGTATTCTGTAACAAGATGGATGCTACTGGTGCTGACTTCATGATGTCAGTTAGATCTATCGGTAACAGATTAGCTGCTAAGGCCGCTGCAATTCAGATGCCTATCGGTGCTGAAAATACATTCAGAGGTATCATCGACTTAATCGAAAGAAAGCAGTATATGTATCCAAATGATAAGGGTACTGATATTGTTGAATCAGAAATCGAAGATCAGTTCAAGGATGAAGCAGAAAATCTTCGTAATGAACTAATCGAAACAGTTGCAGATTTCGATGACGAATTAATGGAAGCTTACTTAGAAGGTCAGGACGTAAGTGTTGACATGATCAAGGCAGCTATCAGAAAAGGCGTTATCGCTGCAGAATTCTTCCCAGTATTATGCGGTTCAGCATATAAGAACAAGGGTATCCAGTTACTTCTAGACGCTGTAATTGATTACCTTCCTTCTCCATTAGATATCCCTGCTATCAAGGGTACTCTAGAAGATGGTACTGAAGAAGAAAGAAAAGCAGATGACAAAGAACCATTTGCTGCATTAGCATTCAAGGTTATGACTGACCCATTCGTAGGTAGATTAACTTACTTCAGAGTTTACTCTGGTGTTGCTACTGCTGGTAGTTATGTACTAAATGCTACTAAGGATAAGAAAGAAAGATTCGGTAGACTTGTTCAGATGCATGCTAACCACCGTGCTGAAATTGATGAAGTTAATGCTGGTGATATCGCTGCAGCAGTAGGTCTAAAAGACACTACTACAGGTGATACTCTATGTGATGAAAAGCACCCTATCATTCTTGAATCTATGGTATTCCCTGAACCAGTTATCCAGATGTCAGTAGAACCTAAGACTAAGGGTGACTCAGATAAGATGGACCTTGCTTTAGTTAAGTTAGCTGAAGAAGACCCAACTTTCAGAGCATATACTGATGAAGAAACTGGTCAGACAATCATCGCTGGTATGGGTGAATTACACTTAGATATCATCGTTGATAGAATGAAGAGAGAATTCAAGGTTGAATGTAACCTTGGTGCTCCTCAGGTTGCCTTCAGAGAAACAATCAGACAAGCTGCTGACTGTGAAGGTAAATTCGTTAGACAGTCTGGTGGTCGTGGTCAGTACGGTCACGTTTGGATCAAGTTTGAACCAAATGAAGAAGGTAAGGGCTTTGAATTCGTTGACGCTATCGTCGGTGGTTCAGTTCCTAGAGAATACATCAAGCCTACTCAGGACGGTCTAGTTGCTGCCTTAAATAATGGTTTAACAGCTGGTTACCCAGTTGTTGATATCAAAGCTACACTATTTGATGGTTCATACCATGATGTCGACTCATCAGAAATGGCCTTCAAGATGGCTGC
>JAUNCS010000046.1 GCA_030526485.1 Erysipelotrichaceae bacterium
ATACTACGACATCAGCAATATCCAACCGGTAGATATGTTCCCACATACTTTGCATTGTGAAACAGTTTGTTTGCTGACTAAGAAAGGTTCACTTTATGTGAATTAACAGGCTTTTTTGGAAAATAAGTACATGGATTAACAGAAAAAATATATAAAACTCAAAATTTAAGAGAGGCGCAAAAAATTTGTAGAGGCAAAAGACATACACCGAGTTGTAGTGGTGAATAATGGTTGTCTATGAAAAATTGCGCCCTTTGCTATATAAACGCTAGTATTGTTACTTGAAGACAAGTAGGTAAACTTTTATGCAGAAGTTTACTGAATATATTGGAGAATAGTTTGGTAATCCGCATGGAATTATTGGTGAGATATGTTGTTTGATTTAATGCGGATACAACAAAGTACACATTGTGTAATATAATATATACAGAGTGTAAACGAGAGGCAACTAGCCATGGAACAAAAAATAAATTGTCAGATGCAAATCAAGATGCTTAGAGAATCAACTGGGATGAATCGCAAAGATTTTTGTGAGCATTTCGACATTCCTTACAGAACCGTTACAGAGTGGGAGAGAGGCACTCGTAATGCGCCAGATTACGTCCTTAGACTTTTAGCATATTACATTCGTATGGAAAATATGGTGAGAGAAGATTTTAATTGTTTTTAATACGAGACAGTTAAAAATGGGAAGGAGGAAAAGAATGACTAGAGTGATTAAAGATACAATTCATGCAAATGGCATAGATATAGGCATTTATACTACGGATTTTGAAAATGAATTCATATCATTGACGGATATTGCCAAATATAAAAGTGATGATCCTGCTGCAGTAATTCAAAATTGGATGAGAGGTAGAGATGTAATTGAATTTCTTGGCTTATGGGAAAAATTACACAATCCAGATTTTAATCCCATCGAATTCGAGGGGTTTAAAAATAAAGCTGGGGCAAATGCTTTTACAATGTCGCCTAAGAAGTGGATTGAGTCCACAAATGCGATAGGAATTATAAGTAAATCCGGGCGATATGGTGGAACATTTGCTCATATGGATATTGCTTTTGAATTTGCCTCATGGATATCACCAGAATTTAAGCTATACATAATCAAGGATTATAAACGATTAAAGTCGGAAGAAAATGGTAGATTATCATTAGGATGGAATCTGAATCGTGAGATTTCTAAATTAAACTATAGAGTACATACAGATTCTATTAAAGAGAATCTTATTCCTAAAGTTCTTACTCCGGAGCAGATATCTTTTACCTATGCAAGCGAAGCTGATTTGCTTAATACAGTATTATTTGGAATGACAGCGAAGCAGTGGCGAGATAATAATCCAAGTGAAAAGGGGAATATTCGTGATTCAGCAACAATATATCAATTGTTAGTGCTGGCTAATATGGAAAGCTATAATGCGATTTTAATAAAACAAGAGAAGACCCAGGCACAGAGAATGCAGTTATTACATGAACTGGCAGTTCAGCAGATGACTACACTTAGTAAATTGGAACTCGGTAATTTACCTGGAATAGAGAAAAAGTAATTGTGCGTGAATGTCGATATAAAGCAATGTTTAGACGCATTGTGAAACAGTTGCTTGTTTGTATAGAAAAAAACAATCTAAAATAAATAAAAAGGAGACGAAAAATGAAAGAAGTATATGAATTTTTAAAGAAATGCGAAACTTATTATCTGGCAACAGTGGAAAATGATCAGCCAAGAGTTCGTCCATTTGGTACAGTGGAAATCTTTGAAGATAAACTATATATTCAGACTGGCAAGTCTAAGGAAGTCTCTAAGCAAATTCAAAATAATCCCAAAGTAGAACTATGTGCTTTCTTTGAAGGCAAGTGGTTAAGACTAACTGGCAAACTTGTAAGAGATGATCGATATGAAGCCAAAAAACATATGCTGGATAACTATCCAAATCTAAAGGCTATGTATTCAGCTGAAGACGATAATACGGAAGTGCTTTATTTTGAAGATGCAACAGCAAACTTCTCTTCATTCAGTGAGGCTCCAAAAACAATTAAATTCTAAGTATATGAGAAATAATAAAGGTTTTACATTGGCTGAACTATTAATAGTTGTAGCCATCATAGCTGTATTAACAGGTATTAGTTTACCTGTTTTTAATGGACAGCTGGAAAAAAGCAGGGAAGCTACTGACTTAGCCAATGTCAGAGGTGCCTATGCAGAACTGATGATTGCGGTAATGAGTGAAGATACCAGCAATCCTAAAACATATTCAGACAATAAATATCAGATTACTGTTGATCTAAAACAGAATAAGAGTGGCTGGCAAACAAGTGGTCCATTAAGCATTGGCGGTATCATCCATGATCCTAATGCCGGTGATGACGATAACTGGAAGGGTACACCTGGTAAAGGTGGTAAGTGTACTATTGTTTACAGTACTGAAATAAAATCAGGTAAACCAGTAGGTATAGTATTTAACTGGACTGGTGGTAGTGGTGAAGGTGATGGCGGCAATTATCTTTATAACTATACATTCAGCAGTGTGGATAAAGCGCAGTGGACAAGCCCGGAAAACGATAAAACCGAGTTTAATGATGGCTCAGTAACTTTATTACCAAACTGGAAAGATACTCTGATTAATAAGACAATAAGTCTTGAACCGGGTAAAACTTACAGAATGATAGTCGACGTAGCTTCGAATGATGGTGAACTACAATTAGCCTTCCTTCATGCGAATGATAATCCGAATAACATGCCGAAAAACGAGTTCACCGGCAGTGGGCAGTTTACTTTGGATTTCAGCCCTACATCTACAAGCGTAAAAGACTATAAGATCAAGGTTGCACTAAGCAAAGATACAGGAACAGATGGTGCAGTAATTAACTCTATTAAAATTGTAGAAGTGAAATAAAATTAAGGAGTAATTGTTTTATGAAAGATATCAATTTCTCAACTTTCTTCGCAGGTTTATTTATAACTGTGATAGTAGGAGTATTAAGCCTATTCACAGGCTTTGGCACTATATTTTCAGGCTTATGCATGGTTGCAACCGCAATACTATATGCCTGTTCATTAGAAGATAAAAAAGATTAAGAACAATAAAAGACGACTAGCTTTTGCTAGTCGTTTCTGCTTATTTAGGTAGAGTAGTTTTATTCCAACTGTCACAGCCTGAATTCATGGCGAATTTTTCAAGATAGCCATTGTTGCAGGCATAGAACAGAGAATCTTTTACCGCCACATCAACTACTTCTTCAGTTCCCTTGTTGTAGACATTTTTGCAGGCATCTACTGCCACAGTATATTCAACCCATTGCAGGTTAGATGGATCTTCACCCATACCATAACAGTTGGTGCAGGTATTGCTTCTTTTGCCGATATAGCCCTTACCACCACAGGTAGCACAAGGCATTTCTGCATCTTCATCAATATATTCCCAATCGCCTTCGGTTATTTCTTCTTTATATGAGTAACTGCCACAGATTAATTTGCCAGTTGAGTCAAACATAAAGGCAGCAGCATTTAAATCATTAGAATCAAGGCCCGGGTCTTCTCTTATTGCCCTTATTTCATCGGCATTATATGGCGAGAAGAATCTTGTTATCTGAATACTTCCCAGAGCTAAGAACTCGCTTTCGCTCATTCTTAACATTGTTAGCAGTTTCTGCTTATTCGTATTTGAAAGTTCACTAAGAATTCTGCTGGTACTTGTTGTAAAGATACTGTTAGGCGTATTCTTTAATGACTCAATGAATGATGAAGTAATAGTTTTAGCACTTGTCCAGTCTATGATTAAGCCTGTCTCATACTTGTAATACAACTTACAATATTCATTATCCTTACCTGTAGGAGAATGTAACCAGTTAATTCCGTTATCACCATCATTATCACTGGCTGATTCTACACCGCCCAGATTAATAGGCAATGAGGTAGACCATTTGGCCTGTTTCTGTTTTAATGGAACTTTTATAATATAGGCTCCCTCAGTTGAATCATATATTGTTGTCCCGTTGTATTTGGCACTCTTATCATCGGTTGATGCAGCTACCATTAATTCAGCGTAGGCACTTCTGACATTTGCCAGATCGGTAGCTTCTCTGCTTCTTTCCAGCTGACTGTTAAATACTGGAACAGATATACCTGTAAGTACACCGATTATGGCGACTACAACCAATAATTCAGCCAGTGTGAATCCCTTGTTTTGTCTCTCTTTATTTGCATTCATATATTTATTTTAGCTTATAAAAAAGGACTTAATATCACTTGTTAAGTCCTTACCTGTTATAGAACTTCTTTTTTCTGATTGCTGATGTATAAAACGATACTTACTACAGCCATAATCGTTTCAACTGTAGGCTGGGTAGCAATGACACCAGGAAGCTTAAATAAGTAGTTCATAAGCATAACGCCTGGAATAAATAGGATAACATTTCTAAGCATGGTAATAATCATTGAATTGATTGCCTTGCCTAGAGCCTGGAAATAAGAAGTCACAATATTAATTACACCCAACATTGGTGCTGATAAGCCAATTACCCATAAGAATGATGCAGCTTTTTCGATCAGTTCTTTTTCTTCAAGGAAGATGCCACAAAGCTGTTTTCCAAAGAAGATGAAGATTACAGTGAAGAAGACACCCATTAAAATATCAAACAGACCGCCAAGATATACAGCTTTATGTAATCTGTCTTTCTGTTTAGCACCATAGCAGAAGCCAAACAGTGGGGCAATACCTTGAGCCAGACCTACTGATAACAGGACCATGAACAGGGAAATCTTATAGGCGATGCCATAGCAGGCTACCGCATTAGAACCATATAGGGCAACATGGCTGTTTAAAGTAATATTGGAAACACTAAGCATAACAGTGATTAATGCACCAGGAATACCAATTTTGATAACACCAGGAGCGATTCTCTTACTTTGAGATAGACCCTTAATAGAAAGAGAAATAGTTTCATTGCCCTTGTGTTCTTCTTTAAAAATACAGAACAGATAATAAGCACTTGAAGCCACATAACCAAGCGATGTGGCTAAGGCAGCGCCAGCTGTACCCATTTTCAGGGGAACGATGAAGATATAGTCTAAGATGATGTTTAAGACGTTGCCGATAATAACACCACTTGTCGCTTCTTTTACCAGGGCAACAGAGCGGAATGAGTGCGAATAGCCAGTTGACAACATGATGAAAGGTGCACCGATAAAGATGTACTTAAGATAATCGCAGGTATAGATGAAGTTGTTTTCATCAGTACCAATGGCCTTGGCAATAGGTTCAACGCAAATTAAACCAATTACAGCAATAATTAGGCCAGCTAATACAACAGCCCAGGTAGAAAACTTGAAACAAAGTTTACTGTCTTCCTTATTGTTTTCACCTAAAAGGCGGGCGATAACACTGCTGCTGCCCATACCAAAGATGCAGGCAACAGACATAACAATCAATAGAATAGGTGTACTAAGGGTTACAGCCGCAATCTGATCAGGGCTTTTGGTTAATGATACAAAGTATGTATCAGCTGTGTTATAGATAAGAGTTGCAAGCTGAGCCAGCATAGCTGGTAAGCCCAGTCTAAGAATGGCTTTAAAGACGCTTTTTTCTTCAAATACAGTCATAAATTCCTCCGTTTATATTTCTTAACGGAAGTATTCTACGCTAAAATAGAATTGAAAAACGAGACATATGTCCTGTTTATATAAAAAATATGAAAAAAATATCTGATGAAAAACTGATTGCTGAAAAAATAGAAAACAGTCCCTATAAAGAAGTCCTAAAAAGCCTGGAAGTTCCCATCTTCCTTTTGGAATACAAAAGTGGTGAATACATCTTTGCCCCCTGGGAAGAAAACTCCCTGTTTCAGATAGTCTGCCAGGGTGAAATATCCATTTATTATGTACGCGATGATGGCAGTACCTATTCCTTGGCCCAGGGAAGTGAAGCCTACTGTATAGGTGAAATGGAAGTCTTTGGAAAAAGTGATTCTACTGTCTTTACCCAGGCCATCAGCGATGTGCTTTGTCTTTCTTTTTCCATCAGTGAAAACAGAGAGATATTGATGAATAACAATCTCTTTTTGCAAACAATCTGTCAAAATATGTCAAAGAAACTGGCCACTATTACCATACGTGATGCCATGCCTTCTTCCTTGAATGAAAGAGTACTGAATTATTTAAGATATAAATGTGACAATCATTCTTTTAAGGGTATGGAAAAGATGGCCTTTCATCTTCACTGTTCAGTAAGACAGCTGCAAAGAATTATGAATGAATTCGAAAAAGAGGGCCTTGTTAAGAAACTGGGCAAGGGATCATATCAGCTGGAGTATAGAAATGAATAACGAAAAAGTATACGCAATGAAATTCTCTAAGGTTTATCCCTTGCTGATAAACAAAGTAGAAAGAAAAAATAGATTAAAAGAAGAACTGGATGAACTGTGTTCAATATTGACTAATTATTCAATTGAAGAAATTAATGAACTGCTTAATTCAGATATCTCATATGGTGACTTCTTTTTAAATGCGAATTTAAATCCTAAAAGAGTAAATATCAAAGGAAAGATCTGTGGAATACAGATTGAAGATATTGAAGAAGATCTGATGAGAGAAATCAGGTATCTCGATAAGCTGGCTGATGATTTGGCTAAGGGGAAGGGTGTTAATGATATTATTGAAAAATATCAGTTGAAATAGACTTATGAAAAATATTGAAAAAATAATTGAACAAAGTGACGATAAGAAATATGAAAAAGTCGACTGGACCAAGACCTGGAGTAAGAAATATCCTGTTTTGGCCAGCTATCAAAGCGAAGTGGATATTGAGAAGTATGCCAAAGAAATCAGATGGATGTTACAGGACTTGGAGGAGACTTATAAATACAGTAAGCAGGATGCCATGCTGGTCTTAAAAGATATCCTGGCCCATGAGTATTTAAACAATAAGTGAATTTTGAATAAAGAAATTGATTAACAGATAAAGTAGGATGTAATTGTGGAATATCAAAATATTGCAACTTTAATTGGTCTTTGTGGGGCTATCAGCAACAATGGCAAGACCGAGAATACCGACAGGGTAATTAAAGAAGGAATTTTAGGAAGTATTGGTGTAGAAGACATTTATCGGGAGAAATATAAAATCAGTCCGGGTTGCGCTACTTGTAAACATAAGTGTGGCAATACTGATGATGGTGATCTTGATAAGATTTGCAATAATCCAATAAAGTTAAAACTGATTAATGAACTTGTAAGATATTTAGAAAATAACGAGACAAATGATCTGGTGTATCGTTGTCTGACTTATCTTAATTATGATTTGAAAGATGAATCATATCTTGATTTAATAGAGGAATTGAAAAAATGAAAAGGCAGATAATCTGTATTGATGAAAATAAATGTGTGGGCTGTGGCCTATGTGCCAAGGCCTGTCATGAAGGGGCTATCGATATCGTTAATGGCAAGGCTAAACTAATGAGGGAAAACTTTTGTGATGGCTTTGGTGACTGCTTACCAGCCTGTCCGGTAAATGCGATTAGTTTTATTGAAAAAGAAACTGTAGCTTATGATGAAGAGGCTGTAAAAGAAGCTAAAAGAAGAGGCATCTTAAGTAACTGGCCTATTCAGATTAAACTGGCTCCACTGGTATCGGAAGTATATAAAAATGCCAGCTTGCTTGTAGTGGCTGACTGTTGTGGCTTTGCTTATAAGAATATCCATGAAGAGTTTATTAAAAACAGGGTCACCCTGATTGGCTGTTCAAAGCTCGATGCTACTGATTACAGAGAAAAACTGAAAGAGATAATCCGTAATAACGATATTAAGGATATTACTTTATTAATTATGGAAGTACCATGTTGTGGTGGCTTAAAGCGTATGCTTTATAAGGCAATAGAAGACAGTGGTAAAGAAATTAATATAGAAACAATTACCATTTCGATAAATGGGAAAATTTTGAATAGAGAATAGGAGAGACATATGTATAAGAATATTCAAAAACAGACAAAGCTGCAGCTAAAGGATGAAGTAGCTTACCAGGATGGTCAGGTAGTAAGTAAAACACTTGTTCAAAATGATTATGTTAGTATGACTATCTTCTCTTTTGATAAGGGTGAAGAGATTTCGACACATGCTGCAGGTGGCGATGCTATGGTTACCGTTTTAGAAGGCAAGGGCCGTTTCACTGTAGGTGGTGAAGTATTCTACCTTGAAGCAGGCGAAACCTTAATCATGCCTAAGGATATTCCCCACGCTGTCTATGGCGAAGAAAAGTTCAAGATGCAGCTGGTGGTTTCTTATTAAAAAAATAGGACATTGTCCTATTTGTAGGTAGCTATTGAATAATCATAGGCGATGTCTATCAGTTTTTCGATAGGCATCTTTTTATTTGAAGAAAGCCACTTTGATAAAGTCATAAACAAGCCAACATTCATAAAATATACTCTCAGATAGCAAAACTCGCAGTTTAGCTTTACCATCGTACGCTTAGTCTGTTCATCCATGATGATCTGGTTATAAACATTTGATCTATCGCTTTTTAAAAAAATCTGAATAATTTCGTTATTTAAGTAGTTATTAACGATTTTCTCAATTACCTGACGGGGAATATGACCATTTTCATCGCTGGTTGCTACTTTTTCAACACCTTCCATATTACAGATTATATTAACTTGGTCTCTTATCACTTCGTTGACTAAACCATCCATATAGCCAAAGTGATCGTAGAAAGTAGAACGATTTATTTCTGCTGCTTCACAAAGCTCGATGGCGCTGATGTGACTAGGATCTTTCTTCTTGATTAATTTTAAATATGTATCTTTAATTTTTTTATGTGTTTTTTCTTTTCTTGTATCCATAATAATTTTTCCAACAGATGCGGGATATGTTGGTTGAGTATATTGTATACATAGACAATAATGAAAGCAAGGGTTTGAGATACTCTAACCCATTTTTATTCCGCAAGCATTCATGTCTCTCTAACTCAAAAGCTATCGGAATAATTATATTCTGGCTCAAAATAGTACCTGACTGAGCCAGTAAGGCAATCCTGTAATGGGATTGCTTTTTTATATAATGGTGTAAAAGAGGTAGATTTTATGGGACGAAAAAACTTTGGAGTAAAACCTTACAGTGCTGGACAACCCGTCTGGATTATCGCTACTTATGATGAAAATAAACATCCAAATGCCATGAATGTCGCCTGGGGAGGCATCAGTGAAGAGAATGAAATTTCTGTCTGTTTGTCGCCAGAACATAAGACCTGCTCTAACTTCAACATCACAAAAGCCTTTACTATCAGTATGGCTACAAAGAAGTATGTAGCAGCTTGTGACTATCTTGGTATTAGTTCTGGGAACAAGGAAAAAGACAAAATAACTAAGGCAGGTTTAACTGTTAGTGATAGTGAATTTGTCAATGCGCCAGTAATTAATGAATTACCAATCTGTATGGAGTGCAGAGTAAAGGAATTTGATACTGAAACCTGTATCCTAAAAGGTGAGATTGTCAATGTCTCAGTTGATGAAGAATATCTTGGTGATGGCAAAGTAGACTTATCAAAGATAGAGCCTATTGTCTTTGATCCATTTAATAATGCATATCATGTAATTGGTGAAAAGGTGGGAAATGCTTTTTCTGATGGTAAAAAGTTGTTTTAATGTTTTCAAAACATGAGACAATAAACAGGTGAAAATAAAAGATCGAAATAAAACCGTTAAAGAAATTCTTATCAATATCCTGATAGCCTTCATATCTTTATTTATTAATGGTCTAGGTGTCTACCTGACCATCCACGCCAATATTGGGGCGGGGCCCTGGGATGTTTTAAATCTTGGACTATCCAAGACTTTAAACATCGTCTATGGCAATGCTTCCATCAGTGTTTCGCTTATTGTCTTATTGATAGACATCTTATTAAAGGAACCGATTGGTATTGCGATGATTATTGATGCCTTTACAGTAGGCAAGGCTGTGGATTTCTTTAACTATCTAAATATTATTCCAACACCCAAAACCTTATTGGGTGGTGTTGTCATGATGATTGTTGGCTTATTTATTGTTGGCTATACACAAATGACTTATATGTATGCCTCGCTGGGCTGTGGGCCAAGAGATACCTTGCTGGTTGGCTTAAAAAGACATATTAAGAGAGTGCCAATTGGTGTTGTCAGCATTGGTTTATTGTGCTTAGTTACTTTCAGTGGCTGGTTACTGGGTGGTCAGGTTGGTGTAGGCACTCTAATATGTGCTTTCCTGGCTGGTCCAATTATGCAGTCAGCATTTGATTTAATGCGTTTTGACGCGACGGAAATTAAACATCAGAATATCAAGGATAGTTTTAATATATTAAAAAAGGGAGTTTAAAATGGGAACACTTATCTTAAAAGGAAACATCATTCACACACCACAAAAGGACAAATTTGAATGTCATGAAAATGCCTACCTGATTTCTAAGGACAACAGTATTGTGGGTATTTTTGATTCATTGCCTGAAGAATATAAGAATGAATATGTTTATGATTACGGCAATAAGTTGATTATTCCAGGTCTAAGCGATTTACATGTTCACGCTTCACAATATGTATACTGTGGCTTAGGTATTGATTTACAGTTAATGGACTGGCTAGGTACTTATGCCTTCCCAACTGAGTGCAAGTATTCTGATTTGGATTATGCAAAAGTTTATTATGAAGCTTTTGCGGAAAGCCTGGCTAAAAACGGTACTACCAGAGCGGTTGTGTTTGCGACAAAGCATGTTGAGGGTACTGAGCTGTTAATGGATATCCTGGAAAAGCATAAGATTGCTGCCTATGTCGGTAAGGTAAATATGGATATGTTCTGTCCGGACTATATTTGTGAAGATACTAAGCAGTCTATCGCTGATACTGAAAGATGGCTAAAAGATACTATTGGTAAGTACAAGATGGTACAGCCTGCTATCACTCCAAGATTTATTCCAACCTGTTCAAGCGAGGTCTTAAAGGCTATGGGCGAACTGGCTAAGAAGTATGACTTGCATATCCACACTCATTCAACTGAGGATATTGGAGAGATTGAAATTTCTTTAGGCCGTTATAAAGACTTCCCAAGTGATGGTCATGTTTATGACTCATTTAACTTATTAACTGATAAAACTGTTTTGGCTCATTTCATTTTCCCAACTAAAGAGGAAATGGAATTAATCAGAGACAGAGGTGTTACTATTGCACACTGTCCACAATCTAATGGTAATGTCAGAGCTGGTGTTCCACCAATCAGACAGTTAATGAATATGGGTGTTAAGGTAGGCTTGGGTTCAGATATCGCTGGTGGCTATAGTGTTTCAATCTTTAGAGCCATGGCGGATGCTGAATACTTATCAAAGATCAGATGGATGGAAACTGGTAAGGAAGATACTTACCTGAGTGTTCCAGAAGCCTTCTTCTTAGGTACTAAGGGTGGTGGCTCATACTTTGGTAAGGTTGGTTCATTTGAAGAAGGATATGAAATGGACGCTGTTATCATTGATGACTCAAACCTGGGTACTCATTTAGATAATTTCTCATTAGAACAAAGAATTGAAAGAGTAATTCATATGGCTGATGACCGTAACGTAGTAGGTAGATTTGTTATGGGAGAAAAGGCCTAATAATGAACAATAAAATAAATACTAAATATATACTTATCCAAGTCTTCTATCAGGCTATTGCTTCAGTAGCCTGGGGCTTCGGTATCTATAGCTTAATGGCCAGAGGCTTTGATTCAGGACAGGCTGGTCTTTGTATGGCTTTCTCTAATGTAGTTTCATTAGTATTACAGCCAGCAGCTTCTAACTATATCGATAATTCCAAGAAACATACAGTCTTTGAAGTGCTGGTCTTAGAAGCTCTAATCATGATGGTTCTATTTATCGCCAACTGCTATATCCATAGTGCAGGTTTAATGCTGGCAACAGTCTTTATCTTTGCCTTTGGTATCTATTCAGCAGTTGAACCATTAATTAATACTATCAGTTCCAAATTTGCGGGTGCTGGCATTGAAATTGAATATTCAAAGGCCAGATCAGCTGGTTCTCTCTCTTATGCGGTAATGTGTATTATCTTTGGCCGTCTTACCGTAATTTATCCATATACTGTAGTGTTATATGGTGCCTTACTGTTTGCTGTTTCTCTGATTCTTACAATCATTCTGATCAGAAAAGATTATGGAGAAGTTAAAGACAGGGAAGTGAAGAAGATTAAGGAAAAAGATATTTCCTATCTGGAATTCATTAAGAATAATAAGAACTTCATGGTTCTATGCTTATTTGCTACTGGTATTTTCTTTGGCTATACCTGTATTGATAATTTCATGTTACTGGTAACTGAAGAAGTAGGTGGTAACTCTGGCGATATGGGCTCTATTCTCGGTTTTAAGGCCGTAGTTGAGGGCATTGCGATTTTCTTCTTTGTGAAACTGAGAAAGAAAATATCGCTGGAATGGATGCTGAAGATTTGTGCGATTGCTTTCCTGTTAAAGTCAATTGCGACATCTTTAAGTCCAAATGTCTTTGCCTTATATGTAACGCAGTTATTGCAGATGGCTTCTTTTGCTTTCTATATGCCTAGCATGGTTGAATATGTAAATACTTATTTAAATCCTAAAGAAGTAACTAGAGGCCAGGCTATGATTACAATGACCCTGATCTTTGCAACTATGTTCTCATCTTCAATTGGTGGCAATGTAGCTAATATCTTTGGGACCAAGTCTATGGAGTGGCTAGCCACATTTGTAACTCTGTTTGCCAGTGCCGGTTTCTATTTAACTGTTAAATCTTTATTCAAAAACAAGAGAACTTCTTAGGAAGTTCTTTTATAATAGTGTCGTATGAATAAGTGTCCAGTAAGTAAATATTGTGGTGGTTGTCAATTACAGGGAACTGCCTACAATGAACAGTTAAAAAAGAAACAGGAATATATTGAATCTTTATTAAAGAAGTTTGGCAAAGTGGAACCAATTATTGGTATGAAGGATCCGTATAACTATCGTAATAAGGTTCAGGTAAGTTTTGGTTATGATGAAAAAAGACAGATCATCTGTGGTAACTATGTGCCTAGTTCACATATGATAGTGCCGGTTGAAGACTGTATGATAGCTGATGAAACAGCAAACAGAATCATCAATTCAGTCAAGAAACTGATGATTAAATATAAAATATCTATTTTTGATGAACACATCTATAAGGGCTGTATGCGTCATCTTTTAATCAGAACTTCCAATTTAGGAGAAGTGATGCTGGTGCTGGTAACAGGCAGTTTTAATATTGTTAAGAAAGATCTGTTTATCAGAGATATCCTAAAGTACAATCCAGAGATTACAACCATTGTCCAGAACTTCAACAACAAGCGTACTTCCATGGTTCTGGGTGATAAGAATACAACTCTATATGGCAGAGGCTTTATCTATGATGAACTGTGTGGCTATAAGTTTAAGATCAGTCCTAACAGTTTCTATCAGGTAAATAAAAGACAGACAGAGATTCTTTATAAGACGGCCATTGAAAAAGCTAACTTTAAGGGTGATGAAATCTTAATCGATGCTTATTGTGGTACCGGTACTATTGGTTTAATCGCTTCTAAGAAAGTTAATAAAGTAATTGGCGTTGAACTAAATAAGCAGGCTATTAAAGATGCAGTAGCCAATATGAAGGCTAATAATGTAAAAAATGCAGTCTTTATCGCGGATGATGCAGGCCGTTTTATGGAAAGAACAGCCAAGGAAAGACAGAAGATTGATGCCTTAATCATGGACCCACCAAGAGCTGGTGCTGACTTCAAATTCTTAAACTCAGTCTATAAGCTAAGACCTAAAAAGATTGTCTATGTATCTTGTGGCCCTGAGACTTTAAAGAATAATTTAAATGATATGGTTAAACATGGTTATAAGGTGGATTATATCCAACCGGTAGACATGTTCCCATTTACAGAACATGTGGAAACTATTGTTTGCTTAACTTGCAAATAAATGAATTGAACTTACAGAA
>JAUNCS010000047.1 GCA_030526485.1 Erysipelotrichaceae bacterium
TAAAAACCACCTAACTCACGACTAAAGTCACAAGTGTGCGGTGGTTGTTCATCAAAATGAACAATAGACAGATTGCAGTTATTTACTTTATCGCTGCCACATTATTCTTTGGCAGTATGATATATTCTATAACTAATGGCAAGACTTCTTTGAGTATTGTCTGGCTATGCCTGGCATCAAGTAATTTGTGCCTTGGATCGGTTTGGATGAATAAGAAATAAAACAAAAGGCAGGGGAACCTGCCTTTTAAGTGGTTTATTATCTAACCATTAAGATACCGCCATCAATAGATACTGTCTGGCCGGTAATGAATTTTGAGCTGTCACTAGCCAAGAATGCCATAACTGGTAAGTAATCTGTTTCTGGATCACCTAACTTGCCACCTAAACAGATTTGAGCAAGATTAGCATCCATAGCCTTTACAACTGCTTCAGGTAGAGCTTTTCTTGACATATCATACATTGGTGTCCAGATACATGGAGCAATCAGGTTAACACGAATATTATATTTCATCCATTCTTTAGCGATATTTCTACTCCAGGCTACTACTGCACCCTTGCTGGCTGCATATGCTGCCTGATTCATACCACCTGTATAAGCACTTGCAGAAGTGAAGTTAATGATATGACCACCACCAGCTTCTTTCATGTAAGGGAATACTGCCTTATTGATTAAGAATGTACCAGTAGAATTGATATCGAAGATTCTGTTCCAAGAATCTAAAGAAATGTTTTCGGCGTTGCTGTGTTCATCGATTGCTGCCGCATGCACTAATACATCAATGCCACCAAGGTATTCAACAGCTTCTTTGATACTAGATTCTACCTCGTTTTCGTACTGCACTTCACATTTAATGAATTTTGCACCGCATTTTGCTTCAATAGCCTTGCCGGCTTCTACATTACGGCCGAAGAATACTACTTTTGCACCTAATTTACTGTATCCTTCCACAGTAGTTTGACCCATACCGCTTGTACCACCAGTTATAACTATTTTCTTGCCATCTAGTCTTTCCATATTATATTAATTCTCCTTTTAATCAAAGTATATATGATACAATTCTTTAAATGAACGAACATTATTGTTTGATGGCTAGCACTCAAAGTGCATACAGAAACGAGGAATTCTATGTTGGATAATTTATTTTCAACTTTTATTGTGGTGGGTCAGAAACTCAGTTTTTCTAAGGCTGCTGAAGAACTTTATCTAACGCCAAATGCCGTTAAGAAAAGAATTGAATCTCTTGAAGAACAGCTGGGCATAAAACTATTTATACGTTCAAACAGGGGAGTTACTTTAACTAAGGGTGGAGCATCACTTTTTAATGATCTCTCTGCTATTTATGAAGACTTTTCTCTTGCGGTTGAAAAAGCTATAGGCCTGGAAAAAGATGAAGAAATGCCTCTTCATATTGGGATTATGTCAACTTTTTCGGAAATGTTTTTAAGTGCCAAATGGTTTGATAAGCCAGCTGAAAACAAGAAACCTTCACATCTTATAAAATATGGCAATTCGATTAATGATTTAGATTCTATGCTTAATTCATTAGGGAAAGACCTGGATTTTGTTATAGACCTATATCAGCCGGCTTTAGCTAAAAGATACGGTTTAAATGTAAAAAAGATATCTGATTACAATATCTATTTAGGTACAAATTGTCTTGATGAACTAAATTGTGATATGACGGTGGAGTGTTTGTATCCAGGAAGATCTGATGTGATAGACAATCTGATTACTGAATTGCTAAAGTTTTACCCGGGTATGAAAATTGAATATGTAAATGACTGTAATCTTTGGACTTTGCAGAAAGCTATGGAAAAAAGACATTCGATTATAGTGTTTGAAAATCAGAAGCATCTTTTTCCTTATTTAAAATTTATTCAATTACCGATTAAACGCAAGATTTCCTTTGGCATATATTTCAAAGAAAAGAGTGAACTTGTTGATAATTTTATCGATTATGTAATGAAAAGAACTGTTTAATTTAAAAAAGGCCATAGCTGTATAGTTATGACCTTTTTATAAATATTTCATTAAGATAGTAAAGATACCAAGAATTAATAAGACAACACCAATTACCTTATTAAGCTTTTTGATATCGCATCTATTAGCGAATTTAGCGCATATTAGAGCGGTAATTAAGCAAGACAATACTGTAACCATCATCGGTAAGAAATACATTGTAGCACCCATATAAATGTGGCTGATAGCACCAACAAGAGCTACCACGCTCATAATCATAGTGCTGGTACCAACAGCTACCTTTAGGTTATAGCCAAGCAGTAATGTGAATACCGTCAGCATTAAGATACCTCCACCGCTGCCAGTAAAACCACAGACAAAGCCTATACCTAAACCACAAATCATTGCAAAGATCGTTTTTAAAGTACCATTCTTGCCATTATCAAATTCTTCAGAAGTATTTCCACCGGTTATTGGCTTAAACAGGAACTTAATACCTAAAGATATGGTGGTAATCATGGCGATTAAGCCTAAGCCACCAGGTTGCGCTTCATTAAACAGAAAGCCTACATAGGAACCAATGCAGGTACCGATTAAGGCAGTAAAACCAACAAGGAAGCCTCTTTTTAAATCAATATTTTTATTCTTACGGTAAGTATTAGCGGTAAGTAAACTTGCAAGGACATCAGCCGTTAAAGCGACAGTCACTGCATCATAGCTATCCCATAAACAGACACCTACTAGTAAGGGTGTAATTACTACCGCAGCTGAAAGTCCCGCTAAGCCAGTAACAGCACCTGCACCAATACCAGCCAGTATATAAATAATCCAATTCATCTTATTTCTTTCCAATCGCAATATAAGTAATTTCCATAAAAGAAATCGTTAATACCAAGAATATTAATACATAAACCGGCATGATTTCAATACCCAGTATCATTTGCAGATTACCAAAGACCATTGGCATAAATGTTGAACCTACATAGGCGGAAGCCATCTGTAGACTTATAACTGTAGCACTATATTTCTTACCAAAGTTAATAGGTGCCATATGCTGAATAGAAGGGTAGATTGGACCCATACCAGTACCAATTACCACAAAGCCAATAGCTGATATTAAATATCCTTCACTTGGAATAAACAACATGATTACGCCAATAAGTTCAACAAGTGTTCCAATTCTTATTAAGGTCTTATCATCCAGTTTATTAGAAATAAAACCACTAATAATTCTTCCAAGCATCAAGCCACCAAATATCAATGAAGCAAATGAAGCAATCAGTTCAGCGCTTAATCCACTCTTTGTTCCAGCAAAGTAACTGGCTGTCCATAAGAAGCAGGTTGCTTCTCCTGCACAATAGCCAAAGAAGGCAATAAGCGTATAAATAACACCTTTAACTTTTAGTGTTTCTGAAATAGAAGCACAACCACTTTCTTCCTCTTCTTTTCCTTCTTCATTCTTTTTCCATAAAGGTAAAGAAAGAATACAGATAAACATTATTCCAAGCTGCAGATAAGCAGTCCAGGTATAACCCTGATTCCACTTGGCGTACTTTAAGGCCGTAGCCATGATATAAGGAGAAATCATTGCTCCTAAACCATAGAAACAATGTAAGAAGTTCATTATCGAAGAAGAATAGTTAACAGCTACATAATTATTGATTGAAGCATCAATCGCTCCTGCTCCCAAACCATAAGGAATCGCAAATATAAAGAGCATCCAGTATTCAGTAGCCACTGAATAGCCAATCAGGCCAAAGGCACTTAGAAGTATTGATACAATCACTATCCATTTGGTATGAAACCTGCTCATTAATTTAGGACTTAATAAGGCAGAAATGATAGTCATAAATGAGACTGTCATTGATACATAACCAGCATAAGAAGAAGGTACATTAAAATAGCCCTGCATTACTGGCCAGCCTGCACCCAATAAGGAATCAGGCAAACCCAAACTAATAAATATTAAATATATAACTGCAACAAGCAAAGTAGTTAACATATAATCACCAATCTTTCTAAGTAATGATATCAATTATTTAATTAGATACCTAAATGGGCGATCTGGTATTTTTATTGATATCTAGTAAAATAACTGTATAAGTGAGTTATATATGAAGACAATTAGAGTAGTTGCAGCAATTTTAGAAAAAGATAATAAGATTTTGATAGCCAGAAGACTTAAGGGTAACTTTGCTGGTCTTTGGGAATTTCCTGGTGGAAAGTACGAAGAAGGTGAAACTGGTGAAGAAGCTATTAAAAGAGAAATAAAAGAAGAATTTGATTCAGAAATCGAAGTCAAAGATTTTTTATGTACTATTGAACATCAGTATCCAGAATTTTATCTGGTGATGGATTGCTATATCTGCAAATTCATTGATGAAGAAATAGTGTTACATGATCATTCAGCAATTAAATGGATAGACCCAAATGAAGAAAACATTGAATGGGTACCAGCTGATATTAAAGTTATAGAAAAATATCATGAACAGCGAATTGTTTAAGAATAATTCTCCAAAACTTGTCTGTAATAATTATTTAAAACAAAGTCGAGTAAGGGGTGAATTAATATCTAATTTTGAAAAGTGCGACAGGTTTGCCTTATCTGTAGCTTTTTTAAATGATTCTGGTATCAGAGCAATCAACCAAACACTATTGGATATAAAAGAAAAGGGCACACCAGGTAGAATCGTTACATCTACTTATCTTGGTTTTAATAGTCCAAAAACATTTAGAATTCTTCATGACCTGTTTGAAGACAGCAAAGTGGAAGTAAGAATTTATAAAGGTGACGGTTTTCATCCTAAAGGATATTTGTTCGGTAAAGAAGATAAAAGAACTTTCATGATTGGCAGTTCTAATCTGACTCAAAACGCATTATGTAAGAACCAGGAATGGAATATTAGTTTAAACGCTATCAAAGGTGATGAGATTGCTGAAAGAATTGAATCTGAATTCGAAGAACAATGGGATGCTTCTGAACCTTTAACTTTATCTTGGATAGAAGAATATGAACTGGATTATAGACCGCCAGTTGAAATAAATAACAATAATAAAAAGCATACAAAATTTGAACCAAATAAGATGCAAACAGAAGCTTTAATTAATCTTGCTGATTTCAGAGAAAAAGGCATAGATAAAGCTTTGTTGATTTCAGCCACTGGTACTGGTAAGACTTTTTTGAGTGCTTTTGATGTAAGACAAATGAATGCTGAAAAGTGTTTATTTGTAGTTCATAGAGAAACAATAGCTTCTAAGGCCAGAGAAACTTTTAATCTTGTTATGCCGGATAAAACAACCGGTATGTATACAGGTGGTAAGAAAGAGTCAGCTGATTTTTTATTCTCAACTGTTAATACCTTAAGTAAAAAGGAACATCATGAGAAATTTGCCAGAGACGAATTTGATTACATAATCATTGATGAAGTTCATCGTGCTGGCGCAAATATGTACAAAAAGATCTTTGAATACTTTAAACCAAAGTTTCTTTTAGGTATGTCTGCAACTCCTGAAAGAACAGATGATCCAAAGAAAATCTTTGAGTTGTTTGATTACAATATCGCTTATGAAATAAGACTTAAGCAAGCCATGGAATATGATTTGTTATGTCCTTTCCATTATTTTGGTATCGCTGATTTAAATGTTGATGGTAAACCAATTGACGATAAAACGGAATTCAATTCATTAGTTAGTACTGAACGTGTTAAACACATATTGAAGGCTATA
Organism: Erysipelotrichaceae bacterium; assembly: GCA_030526485.1. Lineage (GTDB taxonomy): Bacteria > Bacillota_I > Bacilli_A > Erysipelotrichales > Erysipelotrichaceae > Colivicinus. The sequence continues at coordinate 5,689 of JAUNCS010000047.1, forward strand.
AAAACCTATGGCTATTCTGGAGATAAACCACACGGGCTAATCTTTGTAAGTAGAAGGGAAGAGGCTGAGCGTCTTTCGTACGTGATGAATATAAGCTCTAATTACAAGACAACCGTTCTTGATGGTAATAGTTCTGATGTTGAAAGAAAAAGAGCTATTGATTTGCTAGAAGAGGAAGATACTTCCAAGGAATACTTGGACTATATTTTTACAGTAGACCTATTTAATGAAGGCGTTGATATTCCATGTTTGAATCAGGTTTTAATGCTTAGATCAACCAAGTCTTCAATAATTTTTATTCAGCAATTAGGTAGAGGTTTAAGAAAACATAAGAATAAGGAATATGTTAATGTCATTGATTTTATTGGCAACTACGAAAACAATTTCCTTATTCCGGTAGCGTTATCTGGAGATACCAGCGGCGCTAAAGATGGTATAAGACAATTTATGCACAAGGCTGTTTTACCTGGTGCTTCAACAGTATCTTTTGATAGTATTACGAAAAATCGTATCTATAATTCCATAGACAAGGCAAAACTAAATTCTATTACTTTAATCAAAGATGCTTATAACAAACTTAAAGCTAGATTAGCTAATAAAATACCAACATTAATGGATTTTGATAAATACGATTCTATGGATCCAATCGCGATTGTTAAACAGGTAGGTTCTTATCATAACTTCTTAAAGAAATATGAAAGTGATTATCCTGTTGTTTTAGAAAAAGATGCAGAACTGTTTGTTGAATTCGTATCAAAAAAATTCATGGCTGGTAAAAGAATTCAGGAGTTGGAACTAATTAAACAGACAATCTTAAAAAAGAAAAATGTTTTCTTAGAATTAGGTAATTCATTGATTAATAATTACGGCAAAGAATTAAAGAACAATGTAAAAAACACTTTAATTAATGAAATGACTGGTAATTTCAGTATTGGTTCAGAAAAGGAAAAGTTTGCCGATGTTGTATTTATAAAAAATGCCGGTGCTGATTACGATATTTCTGAAAAGTTCGCTGATTTACTAAAAAACAAAGATTTCTACAACACGATGATGGAAATCGTGGAATTTGGTATTTACCGTTATAAAAAAGATTACTCAGAAACTTATATGGATACCGATTTAGTACTGTATAAGAAATATACTTACGACGATGTGTATAGGCTGCTAAATTGGGAAAAGGCTGAAAATGCTCAAAATGTAGGTGGATATAAATATGATAAGTATTCAAATACTTTCCCTGTTTTTATTAACTATGATAAATCCGAAGCTGAAGAAAGCGTTCAGTATGAAGATGATTTCAAAGATCATCGACATATTGTGGCTATTTCAAAGAACAAACGTAGGGTTACATCTCCTGATGCCGTTCGTATAGCTGAAGCCAAAAAGAATGGTACGCAGATACATTTGTTTGTTAGAAAAAACAAAGTTGATGATGTTAAAGAATTCTACTATTTAGGACTAGTAGATAAGAAAGGTGAATTTGAATCAGTTAAAACCAAGACTGGAGAAAATGTATTCACCATTCCGTATGAATTAGAAACCAGTGTTAGAGAAGATATCTTCTCATATATCTGTGACAAGTAAGCTATCTCTATGAGGTAGCTTTTTTATATATTCGGCATAAGAATACAAATACGAGTATTTTTTGTAAAATAGAAGTAATAACTTATAGAAATAATGGTATAGAGAATGAGTGTGATTGATAATACAGCTTTACTGGAATTGTTTAAGCATAATCCAGGAGGATATCACTGTTGTGAATATGATGTAGAGAGGGGTTTTCCATTCGTATACATCAGCCAGTGCTTCCTGGATGTTTTAGGTTGGACAAAAGAAGAAATTGAAAGTGAGTTTTCTAATTCTTTGCGTAATATGATTCATCCCGATGATATCGTGGAAAATTTTAGTAATAAAGACATGGTCTTTAGACTAAGAGGTAAGGATGGCTATCATTGGGTAATTGGTATTACTTCTGATTTAGAGATTGATGGAAAGAAGTATTCTTGTGGCACTGTTTCTGATATTTCATATTTCATAAATAATCAGAATAAGCTTTTAGAAGATACCAAGATAAGAACGCAGGCTATTCAATCACTGGGTGAAATCTATTCTACTATCCATACTATTGATATTAAAAACAATTTTTTTACTGAACTTTCTTCTATTGGCATGGTTAAAAGAGAAATCGGTAACTGTGGAAATGCTCAGGACAGTCTAAACTATTTTGTTTCCTGGATGGTTACTGAAGAAGATAAGAAAGAAGTGCTGGACTTTGTTAATCTGGAAACTTTAGAAGAAAGACTGGGTAATAAACACATCATTACTCAACAATATCGTGTAGCTTCTGCTGATGGTGTAGGCTGGAGACAGTGCCACTTTATTGAAAGTGAAAGAGATGCTGATGGAAGATTGGCTCATGTAATATTTACTACCCAATCAATTCACGACAACAAGATCAAGGAACTGGAGGCTCAGGAAGAGCTGAAACGTTCTAATGAAGAATATATAAAGCTTTTAAAAGAAGAGCGACAGCATTCGGAAATTATTGGTGCCTTGGCCAATATCTTTTCAACTATGTATTATGCTGATTTAAGAGAAAAGATAGTTCAAAGAATTATTTCGCATAATCATCTGGATTATACCTATGGTGATAAGGAAAATGCTGAAGCAGTAATTAAACATATTACAGAAAATTATGTAGCCAAGGAATATCAGGCTAATATTTATAGTTTCCTGGAACTGGATACTATGAATCAGAGATTAAGGGACAAGGGTGCTCTGTCTTATGAATTCAATGACAACAACAATATCTGGTGCCGTGTATCTTTGATTCCAGTAAATACTGATGAAGAAGGTAATGTAGTCAGTGTATTGGCGGCTAATCGAAATATCAGTCAGGAAAAAGAAGTAATCGATACCCAAAAGAATATCATTACCGCTTTAGCTCTTCCTTATGAAGATACTTTTGTAGTAAACAGTGCAACAGGTGAGGCTGTTTCATATCGTATGGCCAAAGTAGTAACTGATCGTTTTGGTCAGGCTTTTGCGATAGGCAACTATGAACAAAATATTGCCATGTATGTTGAAAGAGATGTTCTGGAAGAAGATAAACATATCTTTGATGAATTCAGAAAGCTGGAAGATGTTAATAGACTGCTGAATGAAAAGAATACTCTAACTTTCAACTTTAGAACTTTCAAGGGAACTTATTATCAGGTACTTTTGGTAAAGCCTGATGTGAACAGAAGTGAATTTGTGGTTGGTTTTAAAAATGTCGATGATCAAATCAGAAGACAGTTAAAGATTAATCGTGAAGTAGAAATACAAAGAGAAATCATAGAGGGTCTGGGTGCTGAATATTTCTCAATTCTATTGGTAGATATTGAAAAAGATAAGGTAAAAGTATTTAGATCTAATGGAAGACATGGTTCAGTTATTGAGGAACACTGTAAGAATAATGACTATATCTGGTCTAAGTCTATTGATTCTGATAGTACTTTAATCAGCCATGATTACAGGGATTCTTTTGCTAGAGAACTGTCTTTAGAAAACCTGAGCAGTAAAGACGATGGCTTCAGCTTCCTGTTTGAAACCAGAAATGGTGAACGCATCAGCTACTTCCAGGCTCGTGTAGCCTTCGTTACAAATGCCGATGGCAAGAAGGTAGCGGTAGTTGGTACCCGTGATGTCGATGAAATGATTAAGAAGGAAAAGAAACAGGAACAGGAATTAAAGGATGCTTATCTGGCAGCAGAGGCAGCTAATAATGCCAAGACTTCTTTCCTGTTTAATATGTCCCATGACATCCGTACACCAATGAATGCCATTATTGGTTTAACTGAATTAATTGAAAAGAATATTGATGATAAAGAAAAGGTTTTAGATTATCTTTCTAAGATTAAGAATTCCAATCAGTTCTTATTGTCATTAATCAATAATGTCTTAGAAATGGCAAGAATTGAAAGTGGCAAGGAAAGACTTGATGAGAGTCTTATCAATATCTATGAATTTTTGGAAACACTTTATCAATTGATGTTTGAACAGATAAGAAAGAAACATATAACTTTCAGACACGAAATTGATATTATCCATGAAAATATCTTTGCGGATGATACCAAGATGCGTGAAATTCTTTTAAATCTATTATCTAATGCGGTTAAGTATACGGCAGATGGCGGAAGAATCAAGCTCACTATCAGAGAAACACCTTCAGATAAGCCAGGTATTTCTTACTATGAAGCTATTGTTGAAGATAATGGTATTGGTATGAGCAAGGACTTCTTACCACATATCTTTGAAGATTTCTCAAGAGAAAAGACAAGTACTGAAAGTAAGGTAAGTGGTACAGGTTTAGGCATGCCTATCGTTAAAAGACTGGTAGATTTAATGAAAGGTGAAATAAGAGTAGAAAGTGAACTAGGCGTAGGCAGTCGCTTTATTATCTCTATTCCTCATCGTATTGCCTTAGAAAATGAAGCTGTTAAACAGGACTATGAAATTGAATATGATGAAGAATAGTTTAAGGGTAAACGTATCCTTTTAGCTGAAGACAATGAGCTAAATGCAGAAATAGCCATTGAAATATTAAAAGACATGGGCTTTGAAATAGACTGGGCCAAGGATGGTATCATCTGTGTTGATATGGTAGAAAAGGCTGAAGATGGCTATTATGATTTGATACTAATGGATATTCAGATGCCTAATATGGATGGCTATAAGGCCTGCCAGATTATCAGATCTTTAAAAGACTATAAGAAAGCCAATCTGCCAATAGTAGCTATGACTGCCAATGCCTTTGATGAAGATAAGGCTCACGCCCTACAGGTAGGCATGGATGCCCATATTCCTAAACCATTTGAAATTGATGAATTAAAACGAACTATATCCTTGATACTAAGAAAAAGTTTAATATCTAAGGAAAGTGAAGACCTCTGGTTTGATGAAGTATTAAGCTCTGATGCGATGACATCTTTTGAAAACAAATATACAAACAGTGGTCATAAGTGTGGCTGGCTAATCTATGAAGCAACAGGGGATGAAAAGATCATCTATGCTGATAAGGAAATAATTGAAATCTTTGGCTGTGATGACTTTGATGACTTCTATAAGTTTGTAGGCGGATCTTTTAAAACACTGGTTCATCAGTCTGAAATTAGGGAAATAGAAAACAGTATTAATCTGCAGATTTCTGAATCAATTGATTTAATAGACAGGGTAAAATACCACATAAATAGAAAAGACGGAGAAGTAAGATATTTAGACGACATTGGTCATAAACGCTTTGTTGAAAAGGGTATGCCAGTCTTCTATGTCTGCCTTGCGGATATAACAAAGAGCTCGTAATGAGCTCTTATTTATTTATTAAATCAGCGATTGTCTTGTTAGAGAAATATTTACTTAATATTTCGTGGGTTTCCTTCCACATATTTAAAGTAGGGCAGATACTCTTACGCTTGCAGACATTTTCCGGGTGCTTAAGACATTCAACCGGAGCCAGACTGTCCTCAGTTAATTCCAGTATTTCCAGAATAGTGTATTCACCAGGGTCTTTAACCAGCATATAGCCGCCACCCTTACCATGAGTGCTCTTTAAAAGCTTTCCTTTTACCAGTATTAGCATAATTCTTTCCAGGTATTTTAAAGAAATATCCTGTCTTTGGGCAATTTCAGGTAAGCCAACATATTTGTTTAAACCATCATTTGAGGCTAAATCGCATAGTACGCGGATGGCATATCGACCTTTTGTGGAAATTAACATAATTTTCTCCTTTTACCTACTTGCACGATAGGTGAATAGTGCTATAATGAATTCAACCTATCACGGAGGTGGGTATATGAAAAATTATAAGGCTTTCTTTCGATGTTGCAAATAGTCAGAATTAAATAAATATATAATAAATAAAAATTAAAAATGACTGTTTAATATCTAGGAGGAAAGAAACATGAAAATATATAAGACAGCAGATGAATTAATCGGCAAAACACCATTACTTGAACTATCACATATTGAAGAACTATATGATTTAAAGGCTAAGCTTGTAGCTAAGGTTGAATACTTTAACCCAGCTGGTTCTGTAAAAGACAGAATCGCTAAAAAGATGATCGATGAAGCTATGAAGGAAGGTAAGATCAACAAGGATACTACTATCATTGAACCTACTTCAGGTAATACTGGTATCGGTCTTGCTTCAGTTGCAGCAGCAAGAGGTCTAAAAATCATTATCACAATGCCTGAAACAATGTCAGTTGAAAGAAGAAACATCATGAAGGCTTATGGTGCTGAACTTGTTCTAACTGAAGGTGCCAAGGGCATGAAGGGCGCCATTGCCAAGGCTGAAGAACTGGCAAAGGAAATCCCTAACTCATTTATTCCTGGACAGTTCTCTAATCCAAATAATCCTAAGGTCCACTTTGAAACAACAGGTCCAGAAATCTATGAAGACACTGATGGCCAGGTTGATATCTTTGTAGCAGGTGTTGGTACTGGCGGTACTATCACTGGTGTTGGTTCTTACTTAAAGTCTAAGAGCGAAAATATCAAGGTCGTGGCAGTAGAACCTGAAAGCTCACCAGTCTTATCAAAGGGTGAAGCTGGTCCTCATAAGATTCAGGGTATCGGTGCTGGCTTTGTTCCAGATGTACTAAATACTTCAATTTATGATGAAATTATTACCGTAAGTAACGACAATGCTTTCGCTACTGGTAAGCTAATCGGTAAGAAAGAAGGTATCTTGGTTGGTATTTCTTCTGGTGCAGCAGTATATGCGGCTGTTGAACTTGCTAAGAAGGAAGAAAATGCTGGTAAGACTATCGTTGTCTTATTACCAGATACAGGTGATAGATACCTATCTACACCAATGTTCGCTGAATAATCAAAAGGCTGTGAAAACAGCCTTTTTTAATTGCTTATCTCTTTGATTTCATCAATCATATTTGCATCTATCTTCTTGATATAGCCCTTTAGGGAATCAAGCTTATTTCTTAAGACCTCGCTTTTATCAGAAACATAGATTTTAGCCTTACCCTTACCGTTCTTGGCCTCTTGTACAAGATTTGTAACAGCCGAGTTACCATCAAGGGCAATCAGGATAGAGTTTCTTCTTTCAAAGATTTCATAGTTGAAACTCTTATAGATACCCATACCAAGTGATTCGGTAGAAACACGGATATTAAGTTTATTATTCTTTAATAATTCAATTTCTTCTTCACTTATTAGGGCAGGAACTATTGAATAAACTTCAAAGTTCTTGTTTCTGTTTAGAAGATACTTTTCATAGCCATCGATCTTATTGCCAATCACAAAGAAGCACTTATCGGGATTTAATTCTTTTAATAATCTGTTGATTAAGTCTTTTTCTTCTTTGTTGGTAACGGTCTTACGATTAACGGTATTAAAGCTTCCTCCAGCAATAATGATTGGCATCTTATCATTTGGCAAGTCTTTAATCTGTTCCTTCAAGACTTCATTGGCATCATACTTATTGGTTAATTCAATATGCAGTTTCTTGGCTTCTTTAATATTCTTTTGAATATGAATATTAAACGCATCAATTAAAGAATGACCATTTAAGAATTTCTGATAAGCATCCTCATCTCTTTTAAAGCGTTCAAGACTTCTTTCGATAACTTTTAGTTCAGTAGCCTTCATCTTTAACTGATCTTCTCTGCTTAATTTAAGCAGTCTTTCAATAGCTATCTGCTCATCCATACTGCTGGTACCATAAGCGGCAGCCCCATCGGTTCCCTGAACACAGTTAATGCCATAGTCCAGGTATTGTTTTAATGGGTGGATATTGGTATTGGTTAAATTATTTAAACGAACATTACTTGTAAGCTGGAATTCCAGTATTACCTCATTTTCCTTTAATAGTTTTAATAATCTTTGACCCTTACGGGTATTTAAGTCTGGGGTGTGGATACCATGTCCCAGTCTCAGATCTGGGAAACTTTGTCCTTCTTTTAGACTTTCCTTAATACATTTAATAGAATTTTCGACATTATCAATCAGACTGTCATTTTCACCTGCATGAATTCGAATAGTGAATGGGTACTCATTACACAGGGCAACAATTTCCTGTATTACTGGTTTTAGTTCATAGATATCATTGATTTCTTCGCCTACAAAGTCACATCCCACTACATATGGATCATGAATTACCGCTTTAAAGACATTTAAGTTATCTCTTAAATAGTTTTCAGGAGTGATATTATCTC
>JAUNCS010000048.1 GCA_030526485.1 Erysipelotrichaceae bacterium
GAGGTGTTTAACACCTCTTTGTTATAATATAAGCAATGAAAAAAGAATTAAAAATAATGCTGGAATCTATTGCGGCTGGAATGATGATTGGTGTTGGCGCCATCTCTTTCTTAAGTGCTGAATCAAAGATTGTCTCTTCATTTCTATTTGTAATAGGAATGTTTACAATCTGTACTTTTAAACTGAATCTTTTTACTGGTAAGGTCTGTTATATACCGGACAATAAACCATCTTATTTATGGTTTGTAACTAAGGTCTGGATAGGGAACTTTATTGGTACTTATTTAGTAGCTGTTCTTTTAAAATCAACCAGATTAAACAACAGTTTAATTACTAAAGCACAGTCGCTGGTTGATGCCAAGATTAATGATTCTTTACTGTCACTGTTAATACTGGGAATCTTCTGTGGAATTCTGATTTATGTGACGGTTGATAACTATGCTAAAAACCCTCATGAAATCGGAAAGTATGCAGCTGTCTTTATGGGTGTAATGGTCTTTCTAATGTGCGGCTTTGAACACTCGGTAGCGGATATGTTTTATTTCTCTTTCTGTTCAGCCTGGAACCTAAATACATTAATACGTATATTAATCATTTCTTTAGGAAATATAATTGGTGGCTGTCTATTACCAATCTTAAGAAGTATAAAAGCAGATGCTTAGGGCATCTGCTTATTTGATGATATAAGCGGTTATATCTTTTGAATAATCATCATCTGGTATAGCTTCAAAGTTAGAACCTAAATCACTGTCTAAGAAGCCGTTATAGGCTTTATAGATCTTATCATGATCATTTATATCTCTAACTCTTTCATATCCCAAAGTGGCATCGGAATATTTTTGTGATATTACATCATATGTTTTCTGCCTTTGGTTCCAGCCATCCACGACTATGCTTGTTGTTTCCTGCATAATCTGATTGATTTGAGAGGCGGTATTCATATTGTTTTCCAGGTCATTCGCAATAGATTGAATAAACTGATCACTATAGGAAATGCTTCCCAAGATTCCCATTAGAATCTCTTTGTATTCATTAAACATGCCGTATGGTGCACTGATACCGGTAATATTGTAAAGGAAATAGGAACCGCAATCATAACCCGGGTCCATCATTACCAGTCCATTGGTTACAGTTCCCATAAATAAGCCTTCGCCTTTGCCTTGGGTTAAAGGATTGGTGAATGAAGCGTGAATCAGTTTATTATCAATGGCCGCTGAACTATAGAAATTAGTCACATCAAAACTTTCAATCGTTTCAAATTCACTGATTTGCGGATAATCAAAGCCCTGATAAGAGACATCATACTTAGCAAGGAAAGCACAATAATCCATAAAATGCAGGTAGAAGTTTTCAACAGTAGGGGGACTAAGTACCATTGAACCGGCTGCTGGTCCATATAAGAAATCATTGCCAGTCAGATTATAGGCCCAGGTGTAGTAATCCTTGGCCTGCTGATTCTTCAAAATATTTGAAGCTTTAATTAAAGTAAAGACCTGCAAGTTAGGTTCAGCCGGATCATATAAATGAATCCAGTAAAACATATTGTAGCTGCCGGTAGATACTTCCCAGGTACCTGGTGCATTTACAGTAAAGACATTCTGATGATTGTAGTTGACCAGGTGTTCCTTAAGTTTTTCCGCATCAGTTTTTTCAGTATTAATCTTTGGCTTGGAAGCAGTGCAGGCACAAAGAAATAAGAGACACAGTATACAAATTATTATCTTTTTCATAACTAGTCCTTTAGATTCTTGCATCCATCTTTTAATAAGCTATAAACATAATCAATTTCCTGTTTATCAGCATAGACAGTGGTGATAGTTAAAACTCCCCTTATATAGATGGCGTCTTCTTCCTTACTTAATCTAAGATGACGAATATCATCCAGATAAATAGTATTAGCCAGTTTCTGATCTATCATCTGCGAATGGGTGATGGCAATATTTGCCTTGTCCATGTGTAGTTTATTGTCTTTGATTTCATAAATACACATATAGCCATTTTTATAGCATAGCAGCGTCAATAAGACCGAGAAGGCAAAGATACCGGTCATCATTACAAAGACCCACCAGTATTCAATTAAAATTCCAAGAGGGCGTTTAGGATCAGTGATTATTAAGGCTATCGCAATAATGGCGATAATAATCAGAAAGATAATAAGAAAGGGCTTAATCCAGTCCTTATTCCTGGTAAAGTAGTAATTATAAGACCAGCGGTATTCATTATTCATAGGGTTCAACCTCCAGTGTTTTATTGTTTATCGTAATCACAAAATCCTTTATAGTTTCATGACTGTAGTAATCGCCAACCTGACAGCTAATAATTAATTCATCGTTAATGATAAATTTATCGGTAATTTCATAGACTCCTTCTAAAATCACTTCCTGGTCTTTATAAGAAATGATTAAGACATCTCTGGCTTCACAGCCATTATCGATATGTTCAAATTCTATTTCATCAAATACAGCTGTTTCCTCCATTTCTCTTACTCTGTTTAATAGATTTTTAAGTGTATCTCTATCTTTTACTTCAATCAGCTTATTATCTTCATTTAAATACTCTGTAGTAGAAAACCAGTAAATATATCTGTTTGAATCACTTATAAAGATAAAGCCAATATCACCATCTTCAATAGATAGATCCTTGTTTACCTTGTTTGTATCAATAGTTATGGTGTTTAAGGTATTTAATACTTCTTCAATGTGACTATTATTATAAATGGTTAAAGAAGCACCACTTCCTAAAACACATTCCAGTTCATTTACTTCACTGACATTAAAGTCATATTGATAATAGTCTTTTAAACTGACCAGTTTTTCATTTGGACTGCAGCCAAACATTCCTAATAGCATCATTATCACCAGTAATTTCTTTATCATTTCTTAAATACCTCAGTCCAGTTCAATCTGGTCTTGGTAGTTTCATCGACACCCTGGCCAGAAACGCCGATATGATCACCATACTGGTTTGTATAGACATGATCAGCCTGATTAGAGAATTCAAAAGACTTGCCATTTACATCGGTATAAGTATTTACACCTCTGATAGCTTCTGAGAAGTTATTGGAAATGCGGGAATCGGATGCCATTTTCTGATTCCAAGAATCCATAATGCCATCAGAAATGCTGTTTAGATCTCTAGAAATACTCATTACTGCCTGACTTCTAAAGGCAGCGGATTGGGCGGCAAAAGCCTGTGCCTGGCCAGCCAGCTGAGCAGATTTAAGATACATTTCCTGGAATCGTTTTTCTGCAAGTTCCGAAGCCTTTCTTTCCAGATCTGGACTATATTTAAATGTGCTGACAAAGCTTAGATAAGCTTCCATTGCATCATCTTCTCTATCACTTGTATAGACGCAGGCATAAAATCTTTCACAACCCCATTGCATATAATCACATTTGGAATTGAGTTTGGCACCAAACATCAAAGAGAAGGGGTTAGCTGCCTTGGCGGCATTGTAATAATCAATTCTTCGATAATCGACACCGACAAGAATATTTAGACCATCATCCTTACTGATGAACTTATAAACAGGGGCTTCAACTACCTGATTGGATGGTTCAAGCTGTACATTGATATTGATCACATGATTTCTAAAGTACTGCAGCTGATATTCGCCACATTCTTTTAAATGTCTGCCATAAACACTAGGCAAAACAGCTTTTGATATAAGTTCTACATCACCACCAGCCAGCTGTTTGGCGTATCCTGTAGCAAATTCTAAAGAATCTTGACACGATTTGATACTTCCCTTAATCACGTCGGGATTGTTCATGATAATTTTCTTTTCCATCGGTACCAGATAATCTTCATAAAGTTCTCTGCCACCAGAAAATAAAAGTATTTCTTATCGTTGCTCATAGCTTTCGCATAAGTGGAAAAAGGTACAAAGTCATGCTGCCAGAAGTTTTCAATTCTGGCTGAAGCTTCAAATTCTTCATTTAATAGACAAGTAGCTACTTTTATCCCATCTTTTGAGATAAAGTTCGTCTCTCTATAATTATTCATATTATTGTCCTCACTATTGGTAATTTCATTATATAACGCAATAAAAAAGTCATATTCATTTGGGGAAATCTTAATCGATTTCGTTTTTGAATATGACACAGTTTTTATAATTTCTGATTCAGTTTTGTATAGATTCTTTCCTTAAACCATTCCTCACTTGATTTAGATACCGCCTCATCGATATCAAACCAGGCTACACCAGAGTTTTCATCTTCTTTGATACTTGTAGATTCTTTATCATCAGCTTCCAGAAGATAAGTTATATTTAAATGCAGGTGACTGGAAACATATTGTCCTTTCTTGATATGGCCATCAACTGTCAATGATTCTAAGGAGAAGATTTCCTCACTGATTGGTCTAACGTCTTCAATTCCTGCTTCTTCTTTTACTTCTTTAATAGCTACTTTAAGTAAGTCTTCTTCACCATCTGCATGTCCTCCCAGCCATGACCAGGAATTATAGATATTGTGATAAATCATTAAGATCTTGTTTCTTTCCTTATTTAAGACCCAGGAAGAAGCAGTGATATGGGCTATATTATTAGTTCTTAAAAAGGCATCATCATTATTATTAATAAAGTTAATGATTAAGTCCTTATCCTTGGCTTCCTGTTCATTAAAAGGGACGTAGTTTTCCAACTGTTTTAGTAAATCAAATCTGTTCATCTAAAAATATGATACAAAATTTACTTCAAAGTGAGGATTTTTCTTTTTATTTTTCAATAATATATTAGATGCTCAAAAAGATTCTTCTTTTAATCCTTATTTTTTTACTATTCCTATTTGGAACCTTTTGGGCATCTGCTCCCAAAATCAATACGCTTCAAGAAAGAAATGTTGAAGTTTACTATAACGAAAAAATCTACTCTTTACCTGTGGGTTCTACTCTTAAAGACTTAGAAAACTTATGCAAGGAAAGTATTGATATCACTTATATAAGTGATGACTATATCTTAAAAGATGGTGATTGTCTTGTTGAAGAAGATAGTAAAAATCTTATATCTATTAACAGTGATGATATAGATGTTTTGTGTAGACTGCCTGGCATTGGCAAGGCTACTGCCAATAAAATAATTGAATATCGTCGGTTTTATGGTGATTTTACCAGTATTGAAGAAATTAAGAATATCAGTGGAATAGGGGAAAAGAAGTATGAAATACTTAAAGAACTTATTTCTGTTTAGAGCTGTCTTCTTATTTGTTATCTGTGCTTATCTTAAGCAGCCCTTACTCTATGTTTTATCAATCATTTATCTTTTGGTTAAAAATTATAAGGAAAGTATTTTATTTGTTGTTATCTGTTTGTTTAGTTTAGGAATAAATACTTTTGTTCATGATGCAATACCTGTTGGTGTAGTTCAGGAAGTAAATAATTCCTATGTGGTAATTGATAAATTTCTTTATAGAGTAAAAGTTTATGATACGGACTTTGAAACAGGAAACCTGGTCTATTGCCTTGAAAAAGGTGAAAGGGTAACTGATAAGAAAGAATTAAAGAATACTTATAAATATAGTGGTGGAACATATAAGAAACTAATAGAAAAGACACCTTTATATTATTCATATAAGCGAATTGAAAATTTTGATAAGACTTATCAGGATCTGATTAAAAAACTTTTATTTAATCAATATGTAATGGATGATGAACTGGACTTTTATCTGGGACATGGTTTTGCTCTCTATTATCTTTTAAAGGCTGTATATCGCAAGAATAAGAAGCTCAGTTTAGCTGTTGTCTTCCTGTTTTCATTAATATTTGGTTTTAAGTATAAGTATCTCTTATTAATACTGGAAGTGCTTTTAAACAGGCTTAACAGGATAGATAAACTATCAGTATTGCTGTTGATATTTGGGTTAATAAATATTGAATCATTACTTAATTATTCGATACTTTTACCTTTGATATTTATGTTTATAAGTATCTCTGAATATAAGGATTCTAAGATTGTTGTACCTTTAATTCAAAGCATCTTCTTTGGGGAAGTGCAGCTTGGTGTATCTTTCTTTTATAAATTTTATATGTATATCAGAATCAACATTTTAATGGTTGTGTTGATTGCTTTTATAATTCCAGTAATCAGTCCATTTACACTTTGGATTATTAACTTATTAAGTAAAGTTTTAAAACTGATGTCATTTTCTGTTAGGGGACAGATTAGTGTGGTATCTGTTTTATTGATATTTGTAATCAATAAACTTATCAAAAATGAGAATTCCTATATCTTTCTTTTGATATTTATCCTGGTACTGGGCAGTCCCTTTAACAAGCCTTTCTTAAAGGTATCTTATATTGATGTAGGCCAGGGTGATGCCTGTTTAATCAGTGGCTATTTTGATTCTTATCATGTCTTAATCGATACTGGCAGCAAGTATAACTACAGTAAACTTAAAAACTATTTATTAAAAGAGGGAATCTATACCCTGGATTATGTTTTAATCAGTCATGATGATGAGGACCACAGTGGCAACTTAAGTAATCTTAAAAAGGATTTTAAAGTTAAGAATGTCATAAGTGAAAAAGGCGATGTAAGTATTAAGGGATTGTTCTTAAAGAATCTGTATATCGATGAATTTGATAATGATAACGATAATAGCTTAGTCTATGAAACTTATATTAAAGATACCCATTTTCTTTTTACTGGAGACATCAGCAGCAAGGCTGAAAGAGAACTTTTAAGTAAATATGATATAGAAGATGTTGACTTTCTAAAGGTCTCACACCATGGCTCTAAAACGGGTAGTTCTGCTTATTTTATCAGCAGGATATTGCCTAAGGTTTCCGTTATTTCGACCAATGGCAAGTTTGATCATCCAAGTATTGAGTGCCTTAATAATTTAAATAGTTATAAGTCTAATATTTATATAAGTAAGGAAAAAGGTGATATTGAAGTCTACTTCTTTAATAGTGCCAAGATAATTAAAAGTGGGATGAGCTTTGATATAATGGTTTCATGATTTATATCATTTCTGGTAATGAACCGATTTTAATCGATTTTAAAATAGAAGAAATAATTAAGAATAACACTGATGCAGACATTGTGAAAATGGATGCTGCTTTAAAGAATTTCAGCGTGCAGGACTTAATCAATACCTGTACTGATGTGGGCTTGTTTTCGTTAAAGAAACTCATTTTAGTTAAGGAACCATATTTTTTCATTAAGAAGAGCGATGAAAAGGAAATGGAAAAACTGGCTGAATACTGTTCTCATCCCATTTATGAAACAGATCTTGTTTTCTATACAATGGAAAATGTCTTTAATGAAAGACTGAAGATATTTAAGGATGTCTTAAAAAATGCTCAGCACATTAAACTGAATCAGTATAAAGCAGCAGATTTTTCTAATGAATGTATTTCTTTAATGAATAAAAGAAAGATTAAGATGGCTCGTGGTGCATATAATGTATTACTTAATGCCTGCAATAATTCATTAAGTATCTTTAATCAGAATCTGGATGTCTTGGAACTCTATCCTGACCAGATTGATGAAGAAGTGGTTAAAAGCTTACTGATATCTTCAGATGAAGTAAATACGTTTGATCTGATTAATGCTATCTGTGCCAAGAATCTGGAAAAGGCTCTAATGCTTGTTGATAAGATTTTGATGGTGGATGAAAATGTCAATGGCTTAATTGCTTTACTGGCATCACAGCTTCGTTTCTTATATGAAGTTGCCTATTATAATGCCAAGGGCGATAAGATAAATGCCATTATGGACAAGGTTAATACCAAGAGCCGTTATCGTATTGAAAAAGCTTTGGAAACCTTAGCAAATTTAAAGAAAAAAGAAATACTGTCACTTTTAAATAAACTGGCAGAAATCGATTTAAGAATAAAGACCAGTTCAGACTTAAGCCAGAGAATGCTGTTTGAACTGTTTATAGTAAAGATGATTAAAAATGAAAAGAATTGAACTATTAGCTCCAGCAGGGAGTTTTGAAGCTTTAAAGGCAGCGGTGAATTGTGGTGCTGATGCAGTATATCTGGGTGGCAGCAGTTTTTCAGCCCGTGCCTTTGCCAATAACTTTAATCATGAAGAAATGATTGAAGCTGTTAATTATTGTCATTTAAGGGGTGTTAAGGTCTATGTGACTATGAACACTCTTTTAAGCGAGAAGGAACTGGATAATGCCATGGAGGAAGTTAAATTCCTTTATGAACATAATGTTGATGCCTTGATCATTCAGGATTTAGGCTTATACTATCGCATTTCAACTGAATATCCAGACTTTGAAATCAATGCCTCAACTCAAATGCATGTCCACAATATTGAGGGAGTTAAGGCAGCTAAGAAGCTAGGTTTTAAGAAGGTGGTTATCGCCAGAGAATCAAGTTTAGAGACTATAAAAGAAGCCTGCAAAGAAGATATTGAAATTGAATGCTTTGTCCATGGAGCAATCTGTGTCGCTTATTCTGGTCAGTGTCTGATGTCGGCTGTTACTAAAAACCGCAGTGCCAACAAGGGCATGTGTGCCCAGTGCTGTCGTTTAAAATATGAACTGTTTGATAAGACTACTAATAAATCTATTGATACTGATACCGAATATCTTTTAAGTCCTAAGGATATGTTCCTTTTAGAAGATATTCCTTCTTTAATTGATGCCGGCGTTTCTTCTTTAAAGATTGAAGGAAGAATGAAATCCAGTGCCTATGTAGGCCTGGTTACCAGCATTTATCGTAAAGCAATCGATGCTCACTATAAGGGTGAAAAATTCATCTTAAATAAGCAGGAATATGAAGATTTATTATCGGTCTTTAATCGTGGTTTTACCAATTCTTATCTTTTAAATAACAAGGCTTCAATATTTGGCAATATCCGTCCTAACCATATGGGCAAGGAAGTAGGCGTAGTTACAAGCTACCGCAATGGCCACGCCTTTATTAAAGTTAATAAAGAAGTAAATCAGTTTGATGGTATCCGTATCATCAATAAGAAAAAGGATACCGGTAAGATCTTAAATACCATTACTATTGATGGTAAGTATGTAAATAAAGCAGGTATTGGCCAGGTCATTGAACTAAATGTTGATACACCAGTCGAAAGAGGAGACAAGGTTGTTAGAACCCTGGACTATAAGCTGGAAGAGTTGATTAACAGCTATTCATTAAAGAAAAGAGATATTAAGCTTGATCTCGTCTTTATTGAAAATAAGCCTGTTATCATTACTGCTTCTATTGGTGACTTAAAGTTTAAAAAGGTCTATGAGATTCGTCCACAAAAGGCTTTAAAAGCTCCGGTTGATGAAGAAATGCTGCTAAACCAGTTTAAGAAAACAGATGATAGTCCTTTTAATGTTCTAAAAGGTCACTTTGTCATCGGCAATGCCTTTATGGCCAAGAGTCAGATTAATGAATTAAGAAGAACTTTCTTAAATGACTTTGAAGACTTTGTCTTAAATTCATTTGAAAGAGAATACTATTCTTATCCATTACTGGAAGATGTAAAAACTGAATGTTTTGAAGAAACACTAATAGTAAATAACAGTGATTTAGCTATTGAAAACAGTTTAGACAAGAATGAAACTGTTAATCTAAGTGGTGAATATAAGTCAAGTTGTGTTTCAGAACTTGGCAACTTATTTAATGAAGGCGACAAGACTGCTTTCTATACGCTGAATGTAAGTAATTCTTATGCCTATGAATTACTGCTTAAGCTGGGTTTTAAGAAGATTGTGCTTTCAACTGAATTAAACCAGATGATGATTGATGATTTAATCAGTGCTTATAAAGAAAGAAATGATATTGATATTAAGCCATATGTCTTTGTCTATGGCAGAAGAACGCTGATGTATCTAAATAGAAATCCATTTGCGGAATATATCAATAATGAAGATGAGTATTTATTGAAAGATTATTTAAATACTTATCTATTGGATTTTAAAACCGATATTTCAAAGATTAGAGAATATCTGCCAGTCTTAAGAGAAGATATTGACTTAAGCAAGATTAATCCATTGGTCATAATTGATGATAGTAATGATCTTAGTGTTGTTGAAAACAAGCTGCATTTAAAGATAAATGTGAAGTAGGTGAAATATGAATATTTGTGTAAGTAATGAAATTAAACAGTTGAAAAAGGTAATGCTTCACCGTCCGGGTAAGGAACTTTTAAATCTGACACCAGACACTTTGGAAGAACTGCTTTTTGATGATATTCCCAATATGCGTTTAGCCCAAAAGGAACATGACTACTTCGCTAATGTCTTAAAGGAAAATGGTGTTGAAGTTGTCTACCTTGTTGATTTGATGAGCGAAACCTTAGATCAGAATGAAGGCTTAAGAGATAAGTTTATTAAACAGTTTATTGATGAACTGGAAAGCGATAAGCAGGATGATAAGGACAATATCGCTTATTTCTTAAATAACAAGTGTCCGGATAATCGTGAACTGGTGCTTAGATGTATTGAAGGTATTAAACTTTCAGAATTATGTTCTGATTATCATCGTTATTCAAAAAGAGACAAGATGGTTTTACCACCTTTACCAAACCTTTATTTCCAAAGAGATCCATACGCTTCGATTGGTGATAGCATCTCTATTCATAAGATGAAATCTAAGACCAGAAGAAGAGAGACTATCTTTGGTGAATATATCTTTAATTATCATAAGGATTATAAGGATGTTAAAAAGAAGTATTTAAGAACCAACAAGTATTCTTTAGAAGGCGGCGATGTCATGAATATCAGTGACAATATTCTGATGGTCGGTATTTCAGAAAGAACCAGTCTTGATGGTTTAAGAGAACTGGCAAGAAACTGTTTCAATGATCCCGAATGTACTATCGATACAGTTATCGGTATGAAGATTCCCCAGAAAAGAGCTTATATGCACTTAGATACTGTCTTTACCATGATTGACTACAACAAGTTCTCTATTTATCCGGAAATTGAAGATTCATTAGAAATTGTTAAGATTACTGAGGAAGAAGAAGTTAATATCAATGGACCATTAAAAGGTTTCTTAAACGACTTGTTAGGCATTGATAATGTTGAGCTTATTGAATGTGGCGGGGGTGATGATATCCATGCCCAAAGAGAACAGTGGAATGATGGAGCTAACTGCTTTGTTTTAAAACCAGGTACAGTTATCGTTTATGACCGCAATGATATCACCAATGCTTATTTAAAAGAAAAGGGTGTAGAAGTCATTGAAATACCATCAAGCGAACTTTCAAGAGGAAGAGGTGGTACGCATTGTATGACTATGCCTCTTATAAGAGAAAAATAGCGAGTTTAGCACTCGCTTTTTAAGTGGGCGGGGGAGAATTTTGTTATAATGCTACATAGGGAGAAATTCACTATGTTTTTAAAGCGCATTGAAATGCAGGGATTTAAGTCTTTTGCAGATCATATAACTATAAATTTCGATGACCCTGTTACCGGTATTGTTGGACCTAATGGATGTGGTAAATCTAATATTTCCGATGCCGTAAGATGGGTACTAGGTGAACAAAGCGTCAAGTCTCTTCGTGGTGAGAAGATGACTGACGTTATTTTTGCTGGCTCTGAAACAAGAAAAGCAGTGAATCTTGCCGAAGTAACACTGGTATTTGATAACAGTAATCACATCTTGAATTCTGATTTAGAGGAAATTGAAGTAACCAGAAGAATCTACAATACTGAACAGGATGCTGAATACTTAATCAATAGAAATCATGTGCGTTTAAAAGACGTAGTTGATTTAATTCTGGACAGTGGTCTAGGCAAGGACTCTTTATCAATCATTTCGCAGGGTAACATCACACAGTTTGCTGATGCGAAACCATATGATAGAAGAGGTGTTTTTGAAGATGCAGCTGGTGTATCAAAATATAAAAAGAGAAAGATTGAGTCTTTAAACAGACTGGAAAGAACCAAGGAAAACCTGGATCGTACTAACGATATCCTGCAGGAACTGGAGAAACAGGTTGCTCCTCTTAGAAGACAGGCTAAGAAGGCAGAAATCTATCGTGAAAAGAAGAAGAGACTGGAAGAAATTGAAACAGCAGTTTTAGTAGATGAAATCAGACAGTTTAATGAATCAAAGGAAGAACTTGATCATTCATTATTTGATCTGGAAACTAAACTGGCTATGACCAATACTACTATCCAGGTCAATGAAAACAACAACTTGAACTCTAAGGCTACTTTAAGAGAGATGGAGAGGGAAGTTAACCAGATTCAGGAAAGACTGGTGGCTACTTTAAATGAAATCCAGAAGCTGGAAACAAGAAAAGTAGAAATTGATGAAAAACGTAAATACGCGATTGAAATGGGTTCTTCAGAAGAAAAGATTAAGGAAATGAAAAATCTTTTGGCTGAAGCTGAATATGAATATAAGGATAGACTGGAGAGATTTAATACTTTAAGTTCTGAATTAAAGATGTTAAATGAAAATCTTTCTGAATTATCAGTGCAACTTGCTGATGCTTCTTTAAAGAAAGAAGAAACCGCCAATAGAGCCTTCAGACTGGAAAATCGTATTTCTGTTCTGGAAAATATCATCAAAGATCCATTCTCATCTAATGCTCAATCAGGCGTTAAGGCAATTATGTCTAACAGCCGTTCTTTCTATGGTGTCTTAGGTGTAGTTGGTCAGGTTCTGATTCCTGATGAGAATTATGAATATGCTTTAGCCAGTGCTTTGGCTAATGCTGTCTACAACATCATTACTAAGGATGAGGCAGCTGCCAGAAACTGCGTAAACTTCTTAAAGAAAAATAAATCAGGTCGTGCGACTTTCTTACCATTAAATGTCTTAAAGTCACATGACATTAAATATGAAGATGAAATTATCTGTAATAATACAAAGGGCTATGTTGGCGTTATGGCAGACTTTGTTACTAATGAACCAGAATTTGACATCGTCAGAGATGGCTTATTAGGTAATATCGTTGTCTGTGATACTTTGGAAAATGCCAATAATCTGGCTGCCTTACTAAAGTACAACTATAAGATTGTTACTCTTGATGGTGAAATCGTTCATAAGGGCGGTTTTATCACTGGTGGTAAGGTTAAAAATGAAACATCTATCGTTACTGCCCAGGCTGAACTTGAGCAGTCAAAAGAGAAACTAATTTCTTATAAGGCTGAAGCAGAACTATGTGCCAAGGAATTTGAAAAGATTGTTTTAGCCAAGACCAGAGTAGAAAGTGAATTAACTGAAAAGCGTATTCAGATCGCTCAGGTTGAACCTCTGGTTGATGTTAAGCGTGCTAAATACGAAAAGATGAAGAATGATTATGAAATGATTAATCCTAATAATGAGGAAAATCAGGAATCATTCTCTGATGAAATAGTTGTTGAACTTTCTAAGGCTTATTCTTTAAAGGATGAATTATCTACTTCATTAAAGATTAAGCGTGATGAAAAGATGAAGCTTTCTTCAGAAATCGATAGACGTGATCAGCAGTTAAGACAGCTTAGAAGACAGGTAGAAGAATCTAATGCTTCAGTCTTAAAGGTAAGTAAGGAAAAGGCTGCTTTAGAAATCAAACTGGAAAACAACTTAAACAGACTTGCCAGTGAATATCAGATGACATATGAATATGCTTTAGCGCATAACGAATATGAAATCACAGGTAGTGAAAGAGAAGAAGTAAATCAGTTAAGAAGTGATATCGCTTCTCTTGGTAATGTCAACATGTCTGCTCCTGAAGAATATGAAGAAGTAAATAATCGTTATGAATTCTTAAAGAAGAATT
>JAUNCS010000049.1 GCA_030526485.1 Erysipelotrichaceae bacterium
AGGAAATCCGTGGGACAGAGAATACCGGAAAAAGAAATCGCTAACTTCCAGTTTAACGAGCTAATAAACGAACCCTATGAATTGGTTGTGTGCCAGTCCATAGGGTTTTTAGTATTTCAAAGTTCGGTATGGTTTTTATGTTTTTAATGATGCCCTCTTATTCGAGAACTATAATTTCTCGAACACGGGAGGAAGTCATTATGGCACGTATTAAACAGTTAAAGAAATCTCAAAGAAGAGTAAATCATGTTGTTAGATCATTGAATAAGCATATAAAAGAAGACTGCTTTGCTGGTCGATTTATTGTATTACAGACAGGTAGAAAAGATTTTCACTGGGATGATGATTATTATTCTTCTAATTATGAATTTCATTTTATGGACCTGGAACAGCCTGAAAGAAGCTTCAAAAAATGGTTTCCTGGCGACTCATTATGGTCATTAAGACATAACATCTATGAACACATGAATAATTTGATAGTGGAATCTGATTTCTGGAATAAATGGCACCATGATCAGGAATACCGAAATAATCACTGGTATTCTGGTAAACAGAAGATTGAAGCAGAAGCTTTTGGAATAACTAAGCAGTTAAAACAATCATCTTCGCTATAGTAAGTAAAAAATAGAGCAGATTTGCTCTATTTTCATATATAAAATGAATAAATTAAAACCACATTTTAATTGTTGATGACACAAAACTGTTATCACCATCTGCAATAGTCAAAGTCGGCGTCATCAATTTCTTTGACATGAACATTGATGCTTACAACTTTTTCTGTCTCAAGACTATCTTCTAAATAATATCCTTCCGCCGATATATATATCTCATCCCATTCATCGAATTGAAGGCTGCTATCAAGTTTGAGAGCGTCCTCAAGCTTCATTCCAGCATAGATACCATTAGGTAGAGATATTTCGGTGCCTTCCGTTGCGCATATTTTAAACAATTTGTAGTTTCCTTCTGAAAAGAACAATCTAATACATCCATTGATACTTACAATTCTCCAATTATAATTGACTGTACATTCGCTGTTATCTTGAACAGCAATAGAATAGTCAATCCCGGTTTCATCGAGGACGGATAGCACTTTATCGTATGATTCGTAAAGACATAGTTTTCCTAACCCTTTATAAGGTATTAAAGTGTATTTCATTTGCTTTTTACCACCTTTTCACAGTTTTTATAGACTATATTCAATCTTTATATGATAGATGTCTCTATCATATGCTTCTAATTAGAATTTGTTAATATTTTTATTCAATTTTGCCCTTCTCAACTATGAGTTGGGCTTTTTCTATAATTGAGCGATACCTATCAGATGCCTGCAGTCATCTAGATGTGGTGTGTATTAATACTGCAAAAAGAAGAAAGAAAAGAAAACTTATTATCGCTATAACAGTTATTCACCAAAATGCTTTTTAAGTGTTTGGAAGTAACTGAGGAATAAAGGAAGACAGGCATTTAGACCTGTCGTTTTTCATGTTTAAGGAGGACAAAGAATCATGAATAAACGAGAACTAAAAGCTCTATGCAGCCTTACCCAGAAGAGCATCGATGAATTAGTGGAATCTAAAAACATCGACTTAAGGCACTCACAACCTGTATCTATGGATGCAGAAATCTATTTTGGCAGCGATATGCCTGCTGGAGTAACTATCATCATTCGAGGTAATGAACGTTATTTCGATGCTGAATTAAATGAATACTTCATGGCAGATGATGATCGCAAATTACACCCTATCAGCCAAAGAGTTACACGCAATATCTGTATTGGTGGAACTTTAGCTGAAAGACCTGTTGCAGCTATGAATATTGAGCACTATGCATTATGCCCTTTTGCCTGCGAATGCAGATGCCAGCTTGATATCGGTTGCGATATTCACTATGACACAACAGATACAGTCGATTATGAAGGTAAAAAGCTTTGCCGTTACGCAGCTGAACACTTTATGAAGACTTGCTCAATCTGTGGTGAAAAACATCCTGTTTGGAACATCGACACAGTCGAAGGAAAACCAGTATGTAACAAGTGTCTTGAATCAGAAGTTTACGCAAGATGTGAAGTATCAGGCGAAAGATTCTTACGCTCAAAAGGCCATATGGTAGACGGTTTATTGGTATCGCCAAAGGTTTATCAGTATGAATGTGCGAAAGATGAAGTATTTACTGGAGAAATTCATTTAGTAAGTAATATGGCTAAATTACCTGACGGCAATTGGGCTTACATACCTGCAATTGAAGCTTCTGGTAACTACGCTAAGTGCTCACATTGTGGCAAATATCATTTAATTGATCAGATTACTACTGATGCAGATGGATACAACTACTGTTCTAGATGCGTTCGTGCGGCGATTCTTCCATATCACTCATATAGAGAAGAATATAAGCCAAAGCAGATGGATGGCGAAAATGCTGAAGTATTCTTCGGTATTGAGCTTGAACTTGCGGGTAATCCAATTAATGCCCATCTCGTTTTAAGAGAAATGGGAGATATTTTCCATTGCGAATCTGATGCTTCTATCGATTCAGATGGTGGCGGTGGTTTTGAAATCATTTCGCAGCCAATGTCATGGAACTACTTAAAGTATCGTTTCCCTGAAATTAAGACTTTATTCAGAAAGTTATCAGGAAGAGCTATGAGAGGCCATGACACAAGTAATTGTGGACTTCACGTTCACGTAACACGTTCTTATTTCAAAAAGACTGTAAATATGGATGGTCGTGAAGAATCTACAGCTGAATTATTTGCAGATGCTCTTGTTAACGAGTCATTTGCAGAAAATATTCAGACTTTCGCAAGACGCAGAAGCTCATGCTACTATGCTTATTCTCATGTTGATGGATTATTAACAAAAGAAAAATCAATTAGACATTGGGATAGAGCTGAAGGTCATGGTGTCTCTGTTAACTTTGCTAACAGCAAGACAGTCGAATTCAGAATGTTTAAGAGCACTCTTAACCCTGAAACTTATATCAGCTGCGTTGAGTTTGTTAAAAACATTGCTGAAATGGCAAACCGTATGGCTACTACAGGCAAACGTGTTGTCTACTGGAGTGAACTTGTAAAAGGCGAATATATTCCAAATTATGTCGCTAATCAGGTTGCTCGATACGGAAAGAGATATCCAAATGTACGCTTTGACGCTCAGTCTTGGAATATCGAAGAAGTTAAGAGAATCCTTAAATACAAGCGTGACTTCATTAAGAACCTTAAGTTCATTAATGATCACTCAATTGTTCCGGTTAGCCTAAAAACACTGAAGAAAGCAGGTATTTTCTAATGTGTATTATTGCGGTTAAGCCTGAAATGGCAAAGATGTTTGATGAAGACATCATCAGACAAATGTTTATGCGTAATCCAGATGGAGCCGGCTACATGTATGTAGAAAATGGTAATGTCAGAATACGCAAAGGATTCATGAAAGTTGAAGATCTGTTAAACGATCTGGACCAGCATAATTTTGAAGGAAAGAACCTGGTTCTGCACTTTAGAATTGGTACTTCAGGGTTAAAGGATGGGTTAAATACTCATCCCTACCCTGTCTATGAAGAAAATGCCTTAGATTGTGTGGCATCCATTGGTATGGCACACAATGGTGTACTTCATGACTTCACACCAAAGTGGGGGTCGAAGATAAATGATACTCAAACATTTATCCATGAAGTTCTTCAAAGACTGGATAAAGGGTTTATCGAAGACGAAGAAAAACTGTTCCTGATTGAAAAAATCATCGGAACAAACCGTCTAGCCTTCCTTGATCAGGATGATAGTATTACCCTTCTTGGCGATTTCATCGAAGAAGATGGCTGCTATTACTCTAATTCAAGCTATAAGCCACCAGTTCCAGTAAAGTATCCAAGTAATTACTGGTCTTACTACAGACCACAAAGTCTATTTGATGACGAAGAAAGAAAGGTTTTAACCTTTGATTCAGAGGCAGAATTAGACAGATATATTAGAAACAATCGTCATATGTTTGAGGTCGACACAGACCTGTATGAGGATCTTGAAGGCAATGTATACGATGTGGATCGTGGAGCTTTAAGAATCTATAAGAATTAAGAATTAATCACTTTAAAAGGAGAAAATAAATATGAATATCAAAGGAATTTTGGTAAAAGCTGGCGAACAGCCTAAAATCGTAGAATTTGAAGAATCTTTGGAAAGCCTGCAGTCATTTGTAGGCGGATATATCGAAATGATTCAGTTAACTGAGGATGAAGATGTTGACATCGTCATTAACGAAGAAGGAAAGCTTCTTGGTTTGGATGCCAACAGAATCCTGATGCGTAATGGACAGATTGTTGATGTTTTAGTTGGCGATCTGATTGTTGTTGGAGCTAATCCAAATACTGGAGAAACAGTATCAGTTCCAGAACATAAAATTCCATTCTTTATGGATATGTTTTCAAGAGCAGTCATTGAGATATAGGAGGATGAACAAATGATTGATTTAATTTACCAGGGCCAAAAGCTTAAAATGGTCCAATCAAGATACAGAAACAACATGGCTACATACCTTGGTTTATTTACAGAAGATGGGGAACCATTTGCAGATATCACAGTAAATACTCCCTACTCTGCTATTAATGCCATCGTATTAGACTATGATTTTTTGGATCTAGAGGAAGACTTTAAGTCTAATATCATTAATTACCTGACTGATGGTAAAGTTTGTGATATTGATGCCGGTTTTATCACACTTCCAAAATACTGGCTTAATTTAAAAGTCTTAGATGAAATCGAGGAACTATAAATGAACCAGGCAATGTTAATTGGAAAATTAGTTGATGTGGTGGTTTTAGGAAGTGAACTGCTGCATCTAATGGTTGAGGTCGAATTCGAAAACAGTGGAATCTTCACTGTCGAGTGTAAAGGACCTATGGCCAAAGCTGATTTCTATAAGAAAGGACAACTAGTGGCAGTTAAAGCCCGTCTTAAGATGGATGATACTGTTCATTTGATTGCCCAAAAGGTAGCTACTATTGATACCAAATAAAAAACTTGAGGATTTCTTAAAAAAGAAGTCCTCTTTTTTTCGTATAGAGCACTATAATTCATCGTCAGAAATCTTCTGATACAAATTATTAAGAATTATTTCTCTTCGAGGAATTCATTCCTATAATTTGTTGCACCCACTGATGGAGTTATCTAACTCAGTGTAGATACAACACCATGTTGCTGAGAATCCACTTATAAATACCGGATTGCCCGAAAATACGGATACGTTTTGTAGGGTAAGCACCTGATTCTTTCAAGGAGTCAGGACAGATGATAAAGAGATCATTTTCCGGGCAGTGTGATTGCTTAGGTGCACGCTTTCAAAATCACGGTCCTGTCGCTTCCGCAATAGACGCTAGAGAACTAGAAGAATCCAGATAAGGCTACAAGCTGGTTACTTGAGCAACCTCTGGAAATACCAAACAAGGAAGTCTGCAGTGAAGATGTTAAAAGCATCTATAAGACAGGTTTACGGTCCAAGTAGCCAAATTCTGCAATGAATATATCCATTTCTTATTAGAAGAATAAACAAGAGTAATGAAGATAGGTTCTTAAAATAAGTTTCTGAATGGTTGGTGAACGGTGCGGGTAATCATTCCCGTCATAGCTTGGTTGGGGCAGAAAATCCAAGGGTCGCTCCTTTGGGTTCAGATCTGTCTTCTATGTGGATGAAGATGAAAGAAGTGCATTCGATGTAGAGCGAAGACTCAGGTAACTCATCAGTAGTGCTTATGCTGGAATAATATAACGGTAGTATGGATGATTTGTACTCATCACGTGAGGGTTCAATTCCTTCTTCCAGCACCATAAGCTATCCCTCCTTTCCTAAACAAGAATATGTAGTCATATTTAAGGCGTGGTCATGCAGGTTCGAGTCCTGCCCTTGGGCATTGTGTCTCGAGGTGACGAAATAGGATAACGTACATGCCTAGCCCTTCAAATTCGAAGGACGCTTCCGTTATTAAAAAAGTAGCAACAAGAAGAGGCTTTCGGTTTCACTCTTCTTTCCATATATCGCGGAATAGAACAGTGGCAGTTCGATGGGTTCATGCCCCATATGTCGGAAGTTCGATTCTTCCTTCCGCAACCATTAAGATGAATTAAGGGTTCCTCTGCAGGTTTCCTGGCAGTGAAAGCTCGCGTTAGTGAATGAGAAAGAACGCCTTGTTATAGATAGTAAGTCAGTCCCGGGTAACAAAAATTATCTGGGACTTTTTCTTACCTGGCCCTTCCCTATTTCTATAATTCAGTGCGCAAACAAGTGGGGTCAATACTGTGGAATTCGAGATGTGTAAATCACATCTTGTCAGTAAGGGTGTGATGTATTATGAGTGTAAAAAATATCACTTCAAAAGCAGAGATTACATAAAAAAGACTGAATTTTTGTAAATCAGTCTTTTTGAACATTTAAATTATCATCTGACAAAATGTCCGTTAATTATTAATGTGCCTTCCATCTACATTTTTTCTTAAATGCTGAATAGATTATTCATTGGCTTTTGTCACAAGATAGACGAAATTATACAGTATTTATATTAGTTTTATACCATTATCATATGGTCAATTAATTCTTGATAATGGTTAATATCGGGTGGATTTGCATGAAAAGAGCAAATTATTCGAGGATAGCATTCTTTTAACAGGCTCATGCTTTGAAGTATTCTTTTTATACATAAAATTTCAACAATGGATGATGGTGAAGAAAAATCGAGCATTATAGCAAGCCGATTTAGTCCGCAAAATGATCCTATTAGCTTATTTAATTCCTCTGAATTCTTCTGCTGAAGAAATATCCTGGATGATATTTTTCTTTGATAAATATCATAATCAAACAAATTATACGCAATAGAATAGTCTTGCATCAAATTTACATCTTCATCCGAATGAACCTCATACTTTTTTGAGGGGATTGTTATTCTATCAAGGTGAATAGATAAGAGCTTATATGATGTATTCATTAAAAATCAAAATATACTCCTGTCTTATGCTCAACAGCTATAATTGAATATTCTAATAGAAGAGAGTAAAACTCTCTTAATTCGAAGTCATGACAGCTAGATAATTTAATCTTTAACCATTCTGATAGCTTTAAGCACTTATCTGAATCAAAAAAATCACAATCACCCCAATCAAACATTGCATCGAAGTTGTTCCACATATTTTCAAGAAATTTATCTTCATCAAGTTTTTCAGCTATTGAATCATTAAAGTAATGTTTCATAAGATTTTCACCACTTACATACTTCATGCCGTAAGAAGTGTCAATGACAGAACTCTGATCGAGCCCAACTTTTAACCACATATTACATTTCCTCCCTTCTTTTTATTTTGAAATGGGTATCTTCCAAGCTGTCGGATGGGGAACCATCCAACTTACAATAAGATTTGGCTATTTTGTCATAAATTCTTAGATATCCAGCTACTTTATCACATTTTATGACATACTGATCACCTTCAAATTCATATTTCACTCCGCCTTTTTTGTGTTTTTCGGAAAATTTTTCCACTTCTGGCACAAATTGGTCAACAATTTCATTAAGATTAACTTTCTGTTTTAACCAAGCATCATTATATTTTGATTCTCTGGCTTTGCTCCTGTCATATCTTGCTTTATCCAAATCGCTATAAGGAACCACATTCTCAATATAGTCTTTGGAAATATCAGAATATGCCTGTTTATAATCTGACATTACAATCCCTCCTGTTCTTAGAACGAGTATGGTAATCTTCATAGTATCTATATTGGATACCAAGCAAATCCATTTGTTCATTAATGTATCTATCTTTTTTTCCATAAATCAAAAGCATGGAAGGACGTAGCGCAAGAATCTTATTGATATATGACTTAGCCTGGAAATGATTTCTAGCTGATTTGCATCCAAGAAACCCCGATGAGCATGCAACATTCTTTGGTATGCTAGTGAGACAGTCCTCAGTTTCTATAGATCCTGTTCGTGTATTAAATGCTATTTTGATTCCGTTCACCACCAAGATTGCCGCAAATAATTGATTTATTAACATGATCATTCTCTGAAATTCTAAATCCATATCAAAAGTCACAGTAATATCTGGCGTAACACAACCTAGGTAGTTCTTGTAGATTTCTATTTCATCAAATACTTTTACAAATCTTGTAAAAATTCTAGCATCCGGTTGATAAAAACAAAGCACTGTTTTTGTTTTATCAATGACCATAGGATTGTTCCTATCTTTAAACGTAACCATATCATCTGGCCATTCTTTCAAAAAATGTTCTTTTTTAAAGAGCGGGTATCCTTTGTTGCTGAATTCGATTTTGCCATCTAAATAGGTATAAGCTTCATCAACGAAATTCAGCAAATCACTTAATGAAGCATAATTATAGTTTCTTTTTTTCAAACTGTTCCTTTCTATCCCTATAAACGGGATAATCTGTAAAATAATAAACACAAAAGAAATCATAATAGTTGACTTCTCCGGAACAGATATGCTATTTTTTATTTACCAATTTCAAATATGTGAATAGCATATCTGGAAGATAATTCGCATTAGTTTGCCGCGCCAACGGCTTATTAATGCGTTTTATTTTTTACAACCAATATACACCACCTCCTTTAATACAAAGCAGGATTCTATCTAATGATTTCCAATAAATCTAGATAGTAATAATTCCTGTTCTTTTTTTTGTTGTCTGAATAAAGCATTCTACATTCTGTAAGTATATTCAAATATCTATTCACAGTTGACTGTGGAATTCCCGTATCTTGAGAAATATTTTTTCCATTTGTGATAGGATGCATAAATAAGTAATTTACAACATCTACAATTGAACTCGTATTTGAAACATCAGTCGCCTTTTTCATGTCTGCATCATACAATGCATTTATTTTTGAAATGATGCTAATATATTTTTCACACTGACTCGCAACAGTCGATAGGAAAAATTTGATCCATTCATTCCACTCCCCTTTAAACCTAATGTTGTTAAGTAATGTGTAATATCGAATTTTATCTCTTTCCAATGCTTCACTTACAAAGAAACATGGTAGTTCTATTTGCTTTTGATGGAAAAGATACATTGGTATAAGCATCCTTCCAACACGTCCATTCCCATCCATGAAAGGGTGAATAGTCTCAAATTGTGCGTGAATAATAGCGATTCTTACAAGCGGACGATACTTATCTTTTGGGTCGTTTATATATTCAATTAAATTATCCATTAGTGTTTCGACAAATTCGGGTTTCGGAGGGACAAATGTAATTGAGTGGCTTGGATCATTTTTACCAATATAGTTCTGCTCATCTCGATATTCCCCAATTTTCTTAGGTTTTCTGACATTGCCTTCCATTAACGCATTGTGGATATCACAGAAGAAAACTTTTGAAAAATCATGTTTTTTCAAATAATCATATCCCTTTACAGTTGCTTGATAATAATTTAAAACCTCGTTCACATTCTTATCCTTCTCGTTAGGATATGACTGATTAATCAGCACGCCGTCTAATGTAGCTTGTGTTCCCTCCATCATTGAAGAAGCAAGCGCTTCTTTTTGCTGGAGGGTTGGCATAAACCAAGAACTGTTCAGTTTACTATCTTTTATTTTTTCTTTATAAACCTCCAATTTTGCCGTAGCATCAATTAACTCATCCATAAATACACTTTGATCGATTTCTGCTGAACTCAACGGAAGTTTTTTAGGTACATAAGACTCATTCATAATTAAAAACCCCTTTTTTCTATTACAATATACATCTATAGATTCATATTTCAAGTATTTTGGTTCTATAAATTGCTTTTTGGTGTTATAAGACTATATTGTCTCAATAATTGTTTGATATAAGTTGACTTGTAATTTTCATTACTAACATCTTTCTATAATTCAGTGTGCAAACAAGGAGGTAATACAAATGATTGGAAAACCTAAATATAAATATGGAGATACTGTGAGATTTAAGATTGGTGAATCGTGTCTTATCGGTAAAGTGGAAATTATCGATAGATATGGCACATTCTTTGATGACAGCGATGTCTCTTACGACATTATGGTCGAAAAATCACCTCACTTTGATAATAGACCCTGTCTATATAAACATATTTCAGAAAAAGATGTGGAAGGAGCTGTTTTAGATGAAACTAATTGATGCAGAAGTAAAAGGAAATTTAATCAGATTCTATTTAGGAGATGATCCATTATTCCACGGGGATGATTGGAATGATATTCCTTATCAAGATAATGCTGGTCCTGTCTATGAAGAATACGTAAAGAAAACAGTTGATTTAGCCATTCCATTTGATTACCTGGTTGTAGAGCCAAAATGCAATGAATCGGAATGGTCTAAAAATGATATGAAAGATGGCCTAGTACCAATGTTAGTGATTGTCAAGGAAGATGAAGACGACTATGGCTATATTACATACTTTGATGCGGTATCAAGAATCGGTTCTCATCGCATCTATATGAATACAGAGTTTAAAAAAGAAGATTTCAAGGATTATATCCTTATCAATTAGCAACAGAGTAGATTGGAGGTTTTGTGTATGTCTAGATCCTTCAAGCATACGCCAATTTATAAATATAAAGATAATTCAAACGCTAAAAGAGCTGCCAATAAGGCAGTAAGAAGATACTACAAGGGCGAAGAACGTTTACCTAAGGGAAATGAATACAAAAAGATTTATGACAGCTGGTTTATCAATGATTACATCAGCTATTGTCCTGAAGTTAATGAGCCCTGGTGGTATCAGTGCTATTTAAGAAAATAATAGGAGGTTAAACCAATGATCTTAAATGAAACTACAAGAAAATCCATGTTCCTAGAAGGCATTAACGCCTTATTAAATCAGAAAGAAATAAATAGAAAGATTGATGATGCCTTAGATGAAATCTGTGATGGATACCCTGTCTTTACAGGAACTACAGATATTGAGACATCTTATGTAAAGGTATTGGGCAACTTATTTAAGCTGCCAGATATTGCTATCGATTATATCTACTGGTTCTTATATGAAGATGGTGGTGAAGTAACATTTGATAACGGAACTTCCATTATGATTAAGACTGCAGAAGACCTATATAAATTATTAACTCTGGAGGATGAAGATGAAGACAATCAGTAAATTACTCTTATGTGCATCTTTAGTAGTTGGTTTAACGGCTTGTGGAAGCGAAAAGCCATCTACCTATCCTATTTATCCAGACAATAATAAAGAAGTAGAGACACCTTTATTTGAGGTTCCAGATACCTTCAAAGTCATCTCATTTGATGAAGCAGAAAGTCACTGGAATGATGATAAGACAGTTATGGTTTATAGTTTTACCGATTGCCCACATTGTGCAGTTGTTATCCCTCTTCTTGATGAAATTGAATCTGAAGCAAAGACTGATACAAAGTATATCTATGTGGATGTCACAAGAAACGAAAGAGAAAATGGCAATGAAGTATATGATAAAACAGTGGAACACTTTACTGATTACTTAGGTGAAGATCAGAAAATGTATGTACCCTTCACAGTTTATTTAAATGATGGTGAAATCATTGCAGCACATATTGGTGATGAGGGTATTGATAACACAAGTATCAAGGAAACTCTAACCTTATATTTAAATAGACTGACTAACGCCTGAGATGGCGTTTTTTAATATCTATAATTTCTAAAACCCAAGGAGGTCATATGGCATCTATATATCGTGAACTAGCAAAAAAGATACAGAATGAAGTTTCTATTAAAGAAGTAATTATGGACCGAATTCCTCATGGAAGATATGGATGTCTATGCCCTTTCCACGAAGATAAGACTACAGGATCTTTTCATTATTCCGAAAAGAAGAACATCTTTAAATGTTTCAGTTGCAATGAAGGTGGAGGACCAGTTAAGTTCATTGAGAAGTTTGATAAGGTTTCTCATAAAGAAGCTGTATTAAGACTGTCTCTTGAATATGGCTTTATTGATAAAGGAATGTATGATTCTCTGTCTAAATCAAATGATTATGAAGTAAAAGAAACAAAAAGCGCCAATAGAAGTCTTCACGATTCATTAAAAAAGAATCCAGATATGCAGTTGCATATTGTATATAAGCTACTGGAACGTAATCTCCCTTTAACTAATCAAGACAGAGAATATCTTTATTCAAGAAATATCAATGATGAGGATATATTAAGAAATCATTACTTTTCATTTAATGGTGAAGACGTTACTGATAGGATAATTGCTGATTTAAAAACAGCTGATTTTGATGAATCTATCTTGCTTGGTGTTCCTGGATTCTATAAGAATGAAGACAAAATAAAAATGGTATCCGTTAAAGGTATTGGGATACCACTGAAAAATGCACAAAATCAGATTATTGCGATTCAAATCAGAAATACAGAACCTACTGGTTCTAGATACTACTATTTTTCATCTACAGAAGAAAATAATGGTACATCCTGTGGATCTGTAATTGATGTAGTAAGCAAAGGTTTTATATCTAGCTCAACCTTATATATTACAGAGGGTCATTTTAAGGCAGATAAATTAGCTAAAGAAACTGAATCCTTTGTCTTATCACTTCAGGGAGTAAATAATATCTCTCCTTTGCCTAAAGTAATGACTGATTTATCCAAATATGAGATTACTGATATCTGTATTGCCTTAGATTCTGATATTTATACCAATCCGCAGGTATTTAAAGCTGCGGAGAACTTATGCAATGAATTGAATGAAATTGTACCTTCTTTACCAGTGTCTTTTTTAACATGGGAACCGGAATATGGTAAAGGTATTGATGATGTGAT
>JAUNCS010000070.1 GCA_030526485.1 Erysipelotrichaceae bacterium
AGGCCAGAAAGGAATTAATCAATTTACTGACCCTAAATTGATGATACGTAATTTATGGAATCTAATAGACTTTTGGCTATACATATCATGGAACTGTTGAATAATTATTCGAGTTCTTCTAATACTATGTCGCAAGCCGAGATAATGGAAAGACTTTTAATTGACTATGGTGATAAGATCAGTCGACACACCTGTTCTGATTATTTAAAAGAGTTAAGAGACAGTGGTTATATTGCAGGTAACAGGGGTGTTTATCGTGTTGACTTGTTTTCGGAAAGAGAGCTTAGAACCCTTATTGATGGCGTAATGTATGGTAAGCATATTCCTGAGAAAGAGGCTAAGGTTTTAATTGGCAAGTTAAAGCAGCTTTCAGCTAATACGATGAATGACAAGTTAAGGAATATAACTTATCTTTCAAGTATTAATCGTACTAGGAATGAGAACTTATACAGTATTCTGGATACTATTGATGAGGCCATTGAAAATGACTTTAAGATAGAAATTGTGCAACACTCTATTCAGGTCGATGGTTCTAAAAAGGACTGGTCTCCCAAGATAGTTGATCCCTACTTTGTA
Source organism: Erysipelotrichaceae bacterium (assembly GCA_030526485.1). GTDB lineage: Bacteria > Bacillota_I > Bacilli_A > Erysipelotrichales > Erysipelotrichaceae > Colivicinus. The sequence continues at coordinate 577 of JAUNCS010000070.1, forward strand.
GTTTCTGATCAGTCTCGTTATTATCTTTTATGTAATACCAATAGAGATAATAAGCTGATGCTGGAACCTAGAAGAATAGACAGGTTTAGTTCTGTAAAGATAATAACTGAGAAAAGAACACCATTAGTAGATGTAGTAGGACATAACTTTGAACTGGGTAAGTATATGCGAGAGCATCTTTATATGTTTTCAGGAGAAGCAGGAGAGGCTATCATCAAAGTTAATAATCGCTATATCGGTACTTTTGAGGACTGGTATGGGTCTGATTACAGGGTAATGGAGTCAAATGAGGAATCTTCTTTGATTAAGGTTTTTACCAATCATGATGCTCTATACTACTGGATTTTGCAGTATGGAGGGGTCGCAGAGCTCATAAAACCGGAAAAATTGCGAAATAAATTAAAAGTTGGGCTAAAAGATATGTTGAAATTGTACGAAGAATAGTAAAATATAAGTACTAACAAAAGATTACACCGATAATAATAATGAAGATGATATTCAGGGAGTAGAATATGAAGCTGAATTTTGAAGTCGAAATTGATGGCGAAAAAGAATTAAACATTGAAGATAAGGATTATATTCTTGAATTAACTAAAATTCTTTGTACTTTAAATATTAAAAGTAAGACCATTGATAAGATTCTGGATACTGTTTTGTATGAGATTTTACATGGTTATGCAGAAGAAGTACTGGAAAATGATGAAGATGGTTATTACGATAAGTACTTGCCAAAAGCTTAATAATTAATAATAAAACATAATAAACATACCTATGTGCAGGAAACTGCACATAGGTCTTTTTATAATGATAGTGTATGGGAGAGTTTCTGATTAAAACATTTTGCAAGCTGTTTCTTATCGCAGTGATTGTTATTCCTAGTGTGGAGTATTTTAATCTGCGCCAAAAGGAAAAAGAGAAAGCCCAATATGAAGCGCTTCATCCAAGTACTATTTCTGTTTCTTTCTATGTTGATTATCTAAAAGATGATGAAGTACTTAAGACCGAAATCTTGATTAAGGATTTTGATAAAAGGGAAAAGAAACTCCTACTCATAAGCAATGATGAAAAGTACTATGGTACAGATATTGAAATAGCCTTTAAGTATTTAAGGGATAATCCTGATCCCTATAAGCAATATATCATTCCTAAAAATACTTTAGGCTATAAGGAAGACATTTATCTAAGATGTGAAAGTAAGACCTGGTTTGGAACTGTAATAGGAAAGAAGAGAAAACTTACTCTAAACCAGTTACTTGAAAATGTAGAGTTTACAGATTCTAAGCAAAACATTCCTTACGCACCAGCTGATACAAGTGATAACAGCTGTACACTCGAAGAGTTCCTGGATTTATATGAAGGAGACTTCGATGATACAGATGAAGCTATAGACTGGTAC
>JAUNCS010000007.1 GCA_030526485.1 Erysipelotrichaceae bacterium
GCTCCTGAAGAATATGAAGAAGTAAATAATCGTTATGAATTCTTAAAGAAGAATTATGATGATCTGATTGCTTCAAGAGATAAGATTTTAAATGCCATTGATGAAATGGATAACATCATGAAGAAACAGTTCAAGGAAACCTTTGATGCGATTAATGCAAATCTTGGCGACACATTCAAATCACTGTTTGGTGGTGGCAGATGTAAGCTGGTTCTTGAAGATGAAAATGATATTTTAAATACTGGTATTGATATTGATGTACAGCCTCCTGGTAAACAGGTTAAGTCAATCAGACTGTTCTCCGGTGGTGAAAAGACACTTATTGCGATGTGTGTCTTATTCTCAATATTAAAGGTTAATCCAGCTCCACTAATCATTTTCGATGAAGTTGAAGCGGCTCTTGACCAGGCCAACGTTGAAAGATTTGCGAAATATGTAAAACAGTTCTCAAATACTTCGCAGTTCTTAATCATTACACATAGACCAGGTACCATGGCTGAATGTGACACTCTGTATGGTGTAACCATGCAGCAAAGAGGTGTTTCGCAGTTATTAAAGGTTAAGCTGGTTGATGCGATTGAAATGGCTGATAAGGATGACAGCCAAAAAGAGGGTGAATAATGGGATTTCTATCATCATTAAAAGAGATTGTTACTGGTAAGAAGGATCAAAGCAAGTACCTGAGTGGTTTCTCTAAAACCAATAATGCTTTAGGTCGTAAGCTGAAATTCATTACCGAAAACAACACAAAGAATAAAGAAGACTTCGTTGAACAGCTGATGATCACTTTAATTGAAAGTGACATCGGCTATAAGACAGCTGAAGATATCTGTGACCGTTTCTTTAAGGAAACTCAGGATTACTTATATCTAAGACATGAAGATGTTATCGATATTTTATTAGAAACATTTGATGACATTTATAAGGCTAAAGAAGACAACGAAATCGTTTATAACGAAAATGGTCCAACTGTTATCTTAATGGTTGGTGTTAATGGTGCTGGTAAGACCAGTACCTGTGCCAAGTTGGCTAACATGTATAAGGCTCAGGGCAAGAAAGTTTGTCTGGCAGCCGCTGATACATTCAGAGCTGGGGCTACCGAACAGTTAAAAATCTGGGCTGAAAGAGTTGGCGTTGACTTTGTTGGCGGCAAGGAAAATGAAGATCCTAGTTCTGTTTTAGTAACAGCTTGTCGCTATGCCAAGGAACATGATATTGATATCTTATTATGTGATACAGCCGGCAGACTTCAGACTAAGGTTAACCTGATGGCTGAGCTTGCCAAGATGCGTAGAGTTGTTGGCAAGGAAATTGAAGGTGCACCACATAATGTGTGGCTGGTACTTGATGCCAACACTGGTCAGAATGGTATGTCACAGGCAGCTTTATTTAATGAAGTAACTGATTTAACAGGCATTATTCTGACTAAGATGGATGGTACTTCAAAGGGTGGTATTATCATCGCCATCAAGAATGTACTTGGTGTTCCGGTAAGATATATCACGCTTGGTGAAACAATGGATGATATCAAGCCATTTGACTTTGACTTGTATCTGTATTCAATCCTTGGAGAAAAGGGTTATGAGGATTAATAAACAGGATGGAAATCTCTTATTGGGTTTCTATGGCAGTTTATTAACTGATCATCAGCAGAATATCCTTAGTGATTACTTCGTTGATGACTTATCTATGCAAGAAATAGCGGAAAATGAAGGAATTTCGAAGTCTGCTGTTTCCGATATAATAAATCGTTCAATTATCCAGTTGCAGGATTATGAAAATAAACTATACTTGATAAAGGAAAACGATGAACTTGAAAAACTTATCTCAACTATGGAAAAGGATGAGAAGGTTAATGAAAAGTACATTAAACAATTAAGAAAGATTATTAGGGGGTAAAAATGTCAAAAATTATCGCAGTAAATTCAGGTAGTTCTTCATTAAAATTCCAGTTATTCCAGATGCCTGAAGAAACAGTATTAACTTCAGGTGTGGCTGAAAGAATTGGTCAGGCTATGGGTGTTTTCACTATTAATGTAAATGGTGAAAAGATCAAGACTGAAGTAGCTATTCCTGATCATCAGGTTGCTGTTGACTTACTACTTGATGCTTTAGTAAAGCACGGTATTGTAAACAGTCTTGATGAAATCAAGGGTGCAGGTCACAGAATTGTCCAGGGTGGTCCTTACTTCTCAAGTTCAGTTAAGGTTGATGAAGATGTAGTAGCTAAGGTTGATGAACTATGCGCATTAGCTCCATTACACAACCCAGCTCATTTAGTTTGCTATAAGGCTTTCGTAAATGCTTTACCACAGATTGGTCACGTATTTGTATTTGATACAGCTTTCCATCAGACTATGGAACCTGAATCATTCATCTACCCAGTTCCTTATGAATGGTATACAGACTATAAGGTAAGAAAGTATGGTGCTCATGGTACTTCTCACCAGTATGTAATGAACAGAACTGCTGAATTATTAGGTAAGAAGCCAGAAGAATTAAACATCTTAACTTGCCACTTAGGTAATGGTGCTTCTATTACTGCTATTAAGAATGGTAAAGTAATCAATACTTCAATGGGTCTTTCTCCATTAGGCGGTATTATGATGGGTACTAGATGTGGTGATATCGACCCAACTGTTGTTTACTACATGGAAGAAAAGTTAGGTTGCACTCCAGAAGAAATGGATACTTACTTAAATAAGAAGTCAGGTATGCTAGGTCTTTCTGGTATTTCTAGTGATGCTAGAGATATTCAGGCTGCTATCGATGCAGGTAATGAAAGAGCTATCCTTACTCATAAGGTTTATATCAACAAGGCTATCAACCTTATCGGTGGTTACTTCATGCAGTTAGGTCATGTTGATGCTATGTCTTTCACAGCAGGTTTAGGTGAACACGCTGTTGAAGTAAGAGAAGACATCTTAAAGGGTCTAGAAGAAGGTATGGGTCTAAAGATCGACTACGCTTTAAATGCTAAGACTCATAGCGAAGCTAAGATTTCATTAGATGGTTCTAAGGTTGACGTATTTGTTGTTCCAACAAATGAAGAACTTGTTATCGCAAGAGATACAGTTAGATTACTTGGTCTATAATGTATAAAACCGTTTTAAATAAAATTGAGGAATATCAAAACATCACCATTTTCAGGCATTTAAGACCTGATGGTGATGCTATATTCTCAAGTTGTGGACTTAAATATTTCATTGAACATAACTTTAAGGATAAAGAAGTTAAGTTATGTGGTGAAGAAACTTATGATGTATTGCCAGTTAAGGAAGAGGTCAGTGATGAATTCATCAACAACTCTTTAGCTATCATTCTTGATGTTTCAGGTACCGATAGAACTGATGATCAGCGTTTCTTTAATGCTAAGGAAAGACTTATTATTGATCATCATCCTGGTAATCCAACACATGCCGAAACACTTTTACAGGATACAAGCTGTTGTGCAACAGCGGAATTATTAGCTAAATTATTTTATTCTGGAGAGTTTTCCGAATATGAAGTAAGTCCTAAGACTTGTGAATATCTTTATTGTGGTATCTTAACTGATTCTAATTCTTTTTCAACTTCCAATACGACTGCTGATACTTTATTATTGGCAAGCAGACTTGTTAAAGATGGTAATTTAAAGCCGTCTGAATACAATGAAATGGTTTTTAATGACAGCTATGAGTCTTTTATTAAGACTACCAAGCTTAGAAGTAATTTAAAGATTGAGGATGGTATTGGTTATCTTATCCTTGATAATAAGGATTTAGAGGAAATTGGTTTTACTGCCAACGAGGCTAAAAACCGTGTAAATGAGTTTGCGAGAATTAAGGAACTTAATATCTGGGCTATCTTTGTTTATGATGAAGAAAGTGGCTTGTATAATGGTTCACTTAGATCTAGAAGAAACTTTGTAATTAATGAAATCTGTAATAATTACAATGGTGGTGGTCATAAAAATGCCTGTGGCGTTAAACGTTTAAGTAGAAAAGATATCACAAATTTATTTGCTGATCTAAGAAAAATATAGGTCTTAGAGTCGGCGCATTTCGTTGATTTATACCCAAGTATTTGGTATAAATAAAATAAAATCAGAGAGGAGATTAAAAATGGCTGATTTAAACAAGAAGGCTTTAGTTGAACTAGTAGCTGAATCTCAGGGTTTAACTAAGAAAGCTTCTACTGAAATCGTAGATTCAATCATTGAAGCAATGACAAATACTCTTAAAGATGGTGGTGAAGTAGATTTACCTGGTTTCGGTAAGTTCACTGTTAAGGAAAGAGCTGCTAGAACTGGTATCAACCCAGCTACTGGCGAAAAGATCAAGATTGAAGCAACTAAGGTTCCTGGATTCAAGGCTGCTAAGGCTTTAAAGGAAGCTGTTAAATAAGCTCTTAAAATAAGCGGTAGTAATACCGCTTAGTTTTTTATTATGAGAATTTTAAAGAAATGGATTAGAGAGTTTTTAAGTCTGTTTGTATTTCTTAAATACGAAAATGTCTTAAATCTCTATGATTATTTATATACAAACAAAAAGCTGAGTGGAATCAGGGCTTCAGTCTTTACTCATTATTGTGACAGTCATTCTTCTTATATTGGAATTGGCGCAGAATTTAAGAATCATCCATACTTCCCACATGGCTTAAATGGTATCTTTATCAGCGAGAGTGCCGTTATTGGCAAGAATGCTGTTATCTTCCAACAGGTCACCATTGGTGCTTCCAGAACTATTGGTTCAAAGAATTCGGGTGCACCTGTAATTGGTGATAACTGCTATATCGGTGCCGGTGCCAAGATTGTTGGTAATATCACTATCGGCAACAATGTCCGTATAGGTGCCAATGCCGTAGTTTATAGTGATGTACCTGATAATTGCGTTGTTGTAGCAGCTGAAACCCGTATTATTCAAAAGGAAAAGCTGGATAATCGCTTTGTTAAGCTCATTAATAACGAAGAATATTACTGGGATAATGAAAAACAGAAATTTGTTAAATTATAATCGTTTCTAGAGAAACGATTATTTTATATAGGGATTATTTATGAAATTTAGAATTGCAGAAAGAAAAGATGTCAGTTTAATACTGGATTTTATTAGACAACTGGCTGAGTATGAAAATTTATTGGATCAGGTAGTAGCTGATGAAGAAATACTGGAAAAATGGATTTTTGATAATAAGAAAGCTGAAGTGATTTTTGTCTTAAATGACGAAAATAAGGAAGTAGGTTTTGTCTTATTCTTCCATAATTTTTCTACTTTCTTAGGAAAGTCTGGTTTATATCTGGAAGATCTGTTTGTCTTAAAAGAATATCGTCATCAGGGTTATGGTATTGGCTTAATTAAGGAATTGGCCAGGATTGCTAAAGAAAGAGACTGTGGTCGCTTTGAATGGTGGTGTTTAAATGATAATCTGCCAAGCATTGAATTCTACAATGCTTTAGGTGCTGAAGCGATGTCTGAATGGACAACTTTCAGACTGAATGAAGAAGGCATCAGCAAGCTCCTTGAAAGCGATTTAAAGAGCGAATATGAAGTCTAAAGCCTATTTCCACTTACCAGGCCTTTTTGAATATTTTGAGCTCTACAAGGCCTTTTTACCCTTGTATAAGCAATATCCTGAATATTTTTATGAAGATTTTGCAATTTCATCCATCTATGGAGCTCCAACTGACTGTATCTGGTCAGGTGGCAGAGTTTCAACAAGGGATTATGATCCTAAAGAAGTATCAAATCTTTTAAAAGAATATAATATCTCAGCCCGACTGACTTTCAGCAATTCTTTATTAACAGATGAACATCTAAATGATTATAAATGTAATCATTTAGCTAAACTCTTTAATGAATCAGATAATAATGGAGTAATCATTTATTCTGATTTGTTATTAAATTACTTAAAAGAAAAATATCCAAAGCTATATTATGTATCGACCACAACCAAGGTACTTACTGATAAAAATGATTTAATATATGAATTAAACAGAGAAGAATTTAAGTATGTAGTACCTGATTTTAGATTAAATAAGGATTTTGATTTATTTGAATCACTTAATAACAATCAAAAAGAAAAGATTGAACTCTTGTGTAATGAATGTTGCTATATAGGCTGCAGACAAAGAAAAGAATGTTATGAGTCTGTAAGCAAATTAAACCTCGGTATTGATTCAAATCATCTATGTAATGCACCAGACTCTAAAGATGGCTATCGCTTCTCTAAAGCCATGAAAAGCCCCTCTTTTATTGGGATAGGGGATATAAGGGAAAAGTATCTTCCTCTTGGTATTAATAATTTCAAAATCGAAGGCAGGGGACTTGGCAGTGCTCTGATACTGGAATTTCTTTTATATTATCTGGTTAAACCTGAATATCATATCAATATCAGAGAAGAAATATATCTGGATAACTCATTAGATTTATTTTAATATGTGAACATATTCACAAATAGAGAAGGGACTCGAAAGGGGTCTCTTTTATGTTATTCAATTAAAAATAACTAATCATCAATTAAATATTTGATAGTTCTATTTAAATTTTTATTAATTATTAATCTATATATGAATACAAGATATTAATACATAAGCCGATTATTAATCTGTTAAAAATCTAATCGGTTTTAACTTTTCATAAATAACTGGTAAAACAGCAGCTGGAGTTAAATTACTTGAAAATGCTTCTTCGCTAGAATGAATCGAGAAATTGATTTGTGGATGATTATCCATCTCGATGCAGAATTGAAGTTAAATGATAATGAAATAAATAAGTAATTATCCAGAAAATAACATCTCGTTTAATTTAAAACGAAATGGATAATTACTCATGAATAAGATATTCGATTCATTTAAATTGAAATGATATATAAACGTATATAAGAGTTTATATTAAACAAATAATAATTATGAGTATAAATAGCTATATAAATGTATAAATAGCTTTATAAAAGCCTTATTTATACTAATTTTTTATATATTAACACTTCGTAAAATCTACATTTTCCGAATAAAAATGTGTTACAATATAAGTGTATGAGTGATAAGTCTGAAAGAATAAAACAAGCTAATTTAAGAAAAGAAGCTGATCTGATTATTGAAACCCTGCCTAGATGTGCCAGATTATATTTTCGTAATATCCGAATTGAAAACAAATCAGAACGTACAATTAAACAATATGCATATGACATTAAGGGATTCTTTGAATTTGTAGCCAATACCGATAAGTTTTCTAATAAGGATTTAAATAAATTATCGATTGGTGATATTTTAAACGAACTTGATAAAGAAGATCTGCAGGATTATATTGATACGATTGCTACATATGAGACAAATAATGAAATGAGGATATCATCCCCCTCTTATATTTCACGTAAGATTTCTTCTTTAAAGTCTTTCTATAAGTATTATTATGACTGTGGCGATATTAAACATAATCCATCTACCCTTTTAAAGAATCCTAAATTAAAACAGAAGAATATTCTAATTATGGAAAAAGATGAAATAAATAGAATTATTGAAGCTGTTAAATCAGAAGATGGCTTGTCTGAACGTGAATTAAAGTTTCATAAGCAGACACTGCAAAGAGACCTGGCCATAATGATGCTGTTTCTGGGAACTGGTATCCGTGTATCGGAACTCGTGGGAATTGATATGTCTGATTTAGACTTTAGAGAAGCTTCTTTAAAAGTAGTAAGAAAAGGTGGCGATGAAGACGAGGTCTTCTTCTCTTCTTCAGTACAGGCACAGCTTGAAACCTATATCAATACAGAAAGAGATATTCTTCTAGATGGTAAGGATGAAGCTGCCCTTTTCATTTCCAATAAGAAAACAAGAATGACTGATAGATCAGTAGAAATGCTGATTAAGAAGTATTCTATGAAGGCTGGCCTAAATAAAAAGATTACTCCCCACGCTCTTAGAAGAACATTCGGGACTAATCTTTATGAAAGTACCGGTGATATTTATTTAACAGCTAATGCCCTTCATCATAAGTCGGTGGACACTACAAGACAGCACTATGTCCGCAAGAATCGCGAAATGACCCGTGATGCCGTAACGAGACTACAGATGTTCGATAATAATGATTAAATAAAATTACTGATATCCAGATATTTCTCATCAAGCTCTACAATTGTGTAATCTTTACCGTTGTAGTGCTTTTTATTAGCGATAATTTCGTCTAATTCCTTCTTGTTTATATCAGCCTTATAGTCATCATAATGAATGGCTGCTGACTTATCTTCAAAGTTGGTATAAAGCTGCATCAGATATTCGGTAAACTGCTCAGTTGCCGGGATATCAAGAAGGCAATTATAGAATCTGCAGATGACCATCTGTAAATATTTCCGGTCTTTAATAATGTCAAATTCTTCAATGAAGTGCAGCTTCTTGGTGTAGAAAGTTGTAAACATCTTAAAACTACCTTCTGGTTCATTGGCTTCTTCTTCCATGAAGTTCTTAAAATTGTTAATAATAACATCATAGGCCAACTTATAAGAATCCATAAAGAAACGACTATCCAGTGCTGATTTGTTATATAAACCAAAAGTGTATTCTTCAGTTCTTTTTAGTACAAATTCCACGAACTTTTCAGCTGTAAAGACGTGAGACAAACATACATCTCTTAATAGAACAGAAGACTTATTGAAATTACTTGGCTTAAATGGTTTGGCGTGTTTATATAGTGGAATCCTTAACTTGAAAGGTTCAACAATATTCAAACAGTGTCCAGCTGTATCGCTGATTTCAAAACGGTAGTTTGCTGATTCAAAATAATTATCTACAAGTTCAGAAATTACCGCTTCCATTGATTCTTCGTCATAATCTTCACTGGCGTCTTTTGGGTAGCTACCCAATAAAAGAATTCCAAACCTTCTCTAAAAGTACTCATTATCATGTCTCCTCTTTTATTTTTAATAATTATAAATCTTTATTTTTTGATAAACTTGATAAACTTGCTGATATTTTCTTCGCTTCCAGATATTTTGTACTTAGCACCCTCTTCTTCATCAGATAGTTTTTCAATATTCATAATTGATTTAAACTGACTTAAAACATTAAGTTTGTTGTAAGGAATTAAGACTTCTCTTGTTTCATCACTTGGATATAACTTATTGATAATCTTATCTAATAGGTTATTGATTCCTTCATTGGTCTTGGTAGATATCTGAATGAGATTATTGTCTCTTGTATCTAAAAGGTCAATCTTGTTGTAGACTTCAATGATTTCAATATTATCAGCTTCTATTTCTCTTAAAGTATCATTAGTGATCTGTCTAAGTAAGGCAATATTAGGGTTATTGGCATCTAAAACGTGTAGTAAGAGATCAGCTTCCTTGGCTACCTTTAAAGTTGATTTAAAGGCCTCTATGAGCTCGTGAGGCAAATCTGAGACAAATCCAACTGTATCAAATAACAGAAATTCAAAGTTTTTATATTTAATCTTGCGGACACTGGTGTCTAAGGTAGCAAAGAGCTGGTCTTTTTCATAGACTTCCTTATCTTCTTTATCATTCAGTCTTAAGAGATTATTCATTAAAGAAGACTTGCCGGCATTGGTATAACCTACTAGTGCTACTTTCTTAATAGCTGATTTATCCCTGGAATTGGTTTGAGCAGACTTTCTTTTCTCCAGATCTTTTAATTCTTCATTTAAATCAAAGATGCGCTTTTCCATCTTTCTCTTGATTAAATTGGCTCTGGTTTCACCCTGACCCTTATTCTTAAAACCACCACCCCTGGCCTTATCTTCGTTAGTATATTCCTTTAAGGCTCTTGGTATCTGATACTTAAGCTTGGCAACTTCGGTTTGAATAATTGCTTCCTTACTGCGGGCACGATTTGAAAAGATATCCAGAATTAACTGGGTTCTATCAAGAATATCAACGCCTAAATGTTCCTCTAAATTAGAAACGGTATTGATTGGAAGATTGTTATAGAAAACAAGTAAGTCGACATCAGTTTCTTCAATCAAAAGTTTTAGTTCTTCCAGTTTTCCCTTTCTAAAACCGTAGTTTGGGTCAATACTTCTGGAAGATTGCGATATAAAGTTAATAATTTCAATATTGGCAGCTAAACAAAGATTCTTACATTCTTCAATTAATTCATCAAAGTAGTCATCATTATTGTCTAGTTTAATTGCTGCTAGTACGGCTTTTCTCATACGCTCTCCTTATAAGAAAACCAGCATAAGCTGGTTTATAGATTCTTTATTTTATTCTGGCAGTCGTCATATAGTTCCTTAGCTGCCTCTAAGGCTTTTTCATTAGTGCTTGTATTAGAAATAGAAGCCAGTTCCTTAATGATTTCCTCATTTTCTAAAGGTCTAACATGAGTGATAGAGCTTGTTTCATTATCCTGTTTGTAAATCAGTAAATGATGATTTGCACAAGCTGCTACCGGCGCCAAATGGGAAATGCATAATACCTGTATAGCTTTACCAATCTTGGCAATTTTTTGACCAACAGCTAAAGCTACTTTACCAGATACACCAGTATCGATTTCATCAAGAATCAGTAAGTCAGTCTTGCTGATCTTAGCGAAAGCCACTTTTAGTGACAGCATCAGTCTTGATATTTCACCGCCTGATGCGACATTCTTTAATGGCTTAGGTTCTTCACCCTTATTTAAAGAAACATAGAATTCAACATCATCATAGCCCTTACCGTTAAGATCTGCTTCATTAAAGATAATCTTGAAATTACAGTTTGGTAACAGTAAATCATCAGTTTCCTGCTTGATTTCTTTTTCCAGTTCCTTAGCAGCATCAATTCTTCTTTTATGAATTTCATCTGCCTTATCCTTAGCTGATTTAAAGGCCTTATCCAGCTCTTTTTGTTTATCGGCTAAAACGGTATCTCTATCATTAAATAAGTCTAAATCAGCCTTTAATTTGGCTTTTAAAGCAATCAGACCTTCAGTATCAGTCTTATGTTTTCTCTTTAGCTTGCCATAAAGATATAAACGTTCCTGTATTCTATCCAGATCAAGTTCTTCATTATCAAATGAATTAAGGATATCCTTTAATTCATCCATATTTTCATCAAGTGAATAATATAAAGAATTAAGATTTTCCTTGATTAAAGAGATCTTATCATCATCGATATCAAGCTCATTTATCAGATCGTAAAGCTTTTCCTTAACACCGGCATCTTCATCATATAAAGAGATGGCATTGTTTAAGACACTAAGATATTTTTCAGAAGACTTGCTGCGCTTTTCTAAACTTAGCAGTTCATCTTCTTCATCAAGAGAAAGATTAGCCTCATCAAGTTCCTTATAGTCATAAGTAATTAACTCAATTTCTCTTTCGTTATAAGTGTTGTTTAAAAGTTCATTATATTCCTTGGCAACTTTCTTATAAGCAGAATAAAGAGAGTGATATTCATTTAATAAATCTTCGTTATCTGCATAACGGTCTAAGGTATACAACTGATTATTCTTGTTGAATAAGTATTGAGAATCCTTTTGCGAATGGATATCAACATAATCAGCCAGTAATTCATTTAAAAAGTTTAGAGTTACGCTGGACTGATTAATCTTGATGGAATTTTTATTGTCTTTAGAAATAACTCTTTTAACGATAATTTCCCCATCATATTCAATATCCTGTTCATCCAGCTTCTTGGCCAAATCAGGATCATCAATTTCAAAGACACCTTCAATAATAGCTTTTTCTTCATTGGCCTTAACGACTGATGAATCACTTCTGCCTTTTAGTAAAAGTGATAAGGCACCCACAATAATTGACTTACCAGCACCTGTTTCACCAGTGAACACATTAAAACCCTTTTCAAACTCAATTGAAAGATCATCGATTATAGCGTAATTTTTAATTCTTAAACTCTTAAGCATTTATAGTCTTTTCTATGAACGAAAATAATGTTTTTAAATCCAGTCCCAGCGATTCCTTGATTAAAGCAGTATCGCCATGTTTCACAAAGATATCATCTACACCAAAAATATAGACAGGTACAGAGATATTATTCTTATTTAATAATTCCAGAATATCATCACCGATACCACCCTTGATCATATCGTTGGTATAAATGAAAATTGGTTTTTTATTAGAAGCAATCTCTAATAACATTTCTTCATCAATCGGCTTGATGAATCGAGCGTTATATAAGTTATAAGGCAGCATGTTGTCATTGATTACCTTACCAATCCTGATAACATCATTACCATAAGTGATAATGTTTGCCTTAACGTCTTCATTTATTAATTCTTTAGCCCAAGTACCTGGCTTAATATCCATTGGCACATGCTTGTCATAAACAATAGAACCTCTTGGATATCTTATTGCGAATGGACAATTCATCTTAAAACCAAGTTCTAAGAGGTTTTCAATTTCATTTGAATCCTTACCCTCAGTAATTACCATGTTTGGTAATGGTCTCATAAAGCCAATATCAAATACACCCTGGTGTGAATCGCCATCTTCGCCTACAATAGATGCTCTATCAATTCCTAATACTACCGGTAAGTTCATACGGCAGATATCATGGTTTATCTGATCGTAAGCTCTTTGTAAGAATGAAGAATAAACAGATACAAATGGTTTCTTGCCATTAAGGGCTAAGCCACTGGCAAAAGTTAAGGCGTGATCTTCCGCAATACCGCAGTCAAATGAACGCTTTGGATATTTCGCAAAGACATCATTTAAGGCCGAACCGGAAATCATAGCTGGGGTAATAGCTACTACATCGCCATTACTGTCCATGATGTTTAATAAGTGGTCGGATACAATCTTGGAATATGACTTGTAGTTGTCTGGTGTTTTAGCCAGCATTTCACCAGTCTTAACATCAAACTTGCCTACGCCGTGCCACTTACCACTGCTGTCGTTTTCGGTATATTTATAGCCCTTGCCTTTCTTGGTAACCACATGAACCACTACCGGTCCATCCTTGGTTTTAGCTGTTTCAAAGGCATGTATTAAATCATGGATATTATGACCATCTACTGGTCCTAAATAATCAATGTCAAAATCATCAAAGATGTAGGCATCAATCATCTTGTTGCGAATATTCTTTTTAACTTCCTTAATACTTTCAATAGTCTCACTGCCGTGTTTGGCATTCATTAAGAAGTCTTTTACATCATGCTTTAATTCCAGATAGCCCTTAGAAGATCTTAAAGCTCCAAAAGCCTTGGTTAAAGCACCGACATTTTTAGAGATAGACATATTATTATCATTAAAGACAATAATAACTTTAGACTTTAAATCACCAATCTGATTTAAGGCTTCTAAAGACATACCGCTGGATAAGGCACCATCGCCTACTACTGGTAAGATATGGTAGTCCTCATTGTTTAAGTCACGGGCTACCGCCATACCTAAAGCAGTAGATAGAGAAGTAGATGAATGCCCTGCTTCGAAGCAATCGTGTTCACTTTCATTTCTTCTCTGGAAACCCGCCATCCCATTAAACTGTCTAAGTGTTGGGAAGTCCTTGGCTCTTCCGGTTAAAATCTTGTGGATGTAAGACTGGTGCCCTACATCGAATAAGAATTTGTCTTTTGGTGAATTGAAACAGTAATGCATGGCGATAGTAAGTTCTACTACACCTAAATTACTAGATAAATGACCGCCAGTTTTAGAAACTGATTCAAGCAAAAAATCACGAATATCTTTCGCCAGGTCATTCATTTCTTTAACTGTTAAATCCTTCAAAAAAGAAGGATCCTTGATTTCACTTATATTCATTTATCGATTAGCCATTCTATCAATTATTTCTAAAATGTATTGAGTATCAAAAGGAGCATCCTTTAGATATTCTCTTAGTTCCTTAAATTCATTATCAATATGTTCTTTTAATTCTTCAACTGTTTTGAACTTTAAGGCAGTAATTTTATCATTACGAACATCGGAATTAGACTTGCCTGTTTCCTTTTCACTCTTGATAATGTCAAATAAGTCATCTTGGTTCTGGAAAACTACACCCAGCATTGAACCCAGTTTTTCAAAATATTCATACTTATCGTTTCCAGCAATAAACATCGGTGCCAGACAGGCAAACTTAAATAAGCCAGATGTCTTATTATCCTGAATTTCAAACAGTTCTTCAGCAGTGATTTCACCCTTGGCTGTAACATCCAGCAACTGGCCATAAATCATACCAAAAAGACCAGAATACTTACATAGGGCATCAATCATTTTTACCTTAACTGAATCATTATAATCAGCTTCAGTAATGCAGCTGAAACTATGAGTAAGTAAAGAATCACCAGTTAAAATAGCGATATCTTCACCAAATTTCTTATGACAAGATGGTTTACCACGACGCATGTCATCATTATCCATGCCTGGTAAATCATCATGAATTAATGAATAAGTCTGAATATATTCCAAAGCACTGGCAACACCATAGGCTTCCTTTTCATCAATACCAAAACCCTTGGTAATCGCAAAGATAATCTGTGGTCTAAAGCGCTGACCACCTTCTAAGCAGTATTCCATAGCTTCTTTGATGGTATTGTTCTTAAGCTTGTTTAAAGTTCCATATAAGTATTCTTCAAAATTCTTATTCATTGTTGTTTTCCTTATCAATATTATCGATTTTTTCTTCAAATGATTTTAACTGCAGTTTAAGTTCTTTTGAAAGCTTTAAACCTTCTTCATATAGTTTGATACTGGTATCTAAATCAGTATCTTCGTTATCCAATTGTTCAACAATTGTCTTAAGTTTATTCATCTTATCTTCAAATTTGATTTCTGACATATTTACTCCTTGATAGAACCCTTTCTGATACCATCGGATAATCTGATATCGACAGTATCCCCTACCTTTAAATCATTTACACTACTTACTATTTTATTATTTACAGAGACTATTGAGAAACCTCTCTTCAAAGTAGAATTTAAAGAATAGGCATTTAATAAGTCACTGCAGTTCTTTAGATTGTTATTTATCTTAAAAATCTTTTTATCGAGATTTAATTTCATCAGTTTCTGATAATTTGTTATCTGCATATCAATATTATCCAGAACCTTAGAGAAATTACTTAATCTTTGACAATAGTAATCAATCTTTAAGATAGTCTTATCGATTAATAATTCCGGATTTAAAAGATATCTGTTGCCTGATAGCTTTTCGCTTTCTTTCTGATGATTATTAATCTTATCTTTAATCAACGAACTAAGTTCATGTTTTAAGCCATTGATTTCTTCATTTACATCCATGATATTAGGTGTAATTAACTCAACTGTAGCAGTTGGCGTTGGAGCTCTTAAGTCAGCCACAAAGTCTGCTAAAGTAAAGTCCTGTTCATGTCCAATACCGGTAATAATGAAAGTCTTTAAACTGTAGATCGTTTTTACCAGTTGTTCATCATTAAAACAGAAGAGGTCTTCAAATGAGCCACCACCCCTGGCCAGGATAATCGCATCATAGTCCTTATCGTCTGCAACCAATAAATTTCTGATGATGTCTTTTGGAGCATCCATACCCTGTACAAGACTTGGATAATAGTCTACCTGACATAGTGGCCATCTTCTATTGAATTGCGTATTAATATCGGACATGGCAGCTGATTTGTCACCGACAATAACAGCTACTTTTTCTGGATAGGCAGTTTTAATTCCAACCTTATGTAAATCGTTAAAGTATCCTTCCTTGGCCAGACGATTCTTTAGTTCCTCATACTGCTGGTATAAGTCACCTAAACCATCTAATTTCATATTGTTTACATAAAGCTGTAACTGTCCAGAAACTTCAAAAAGTGATGTATTCGCACTAAGGACTACCTTATCGCCATTCTTTGGACTGAACTTTAAATATGCCGCTTTAGAAGCGAACATAACACAAGAAATAGATGCTTTTTCATCCTTTAATGTGAAGTATAAATGTCCTGAATTATGACGATGAAAGTTTGACAGTTCACCAGAAACCATCACCCCTTGTAACTTTTCATCACTATCTAATTTGTGTTTTAAATATCTAACAAGTGTGGAAACACTTATTTTGCTCATAGATTGTCAAGAACTCCGTTGATGTATTTATAAGAACTTTCATCAGAATACTGCTTAGCGATTCTGATAGCTTCATCAATGATGATGTTTTTGTTATTGATACCTGTTTTAAATTCAGCAAAAGCTTCTAAAAGAATAGCCTGATCAATAAAGCTTAATCTTTCAAAACGCCAGTTCTTTAAATGAGTACCAATTTCTTCAATATATACATCTTTGTTTTCAACCAGGTCATTTTTGATTGTATTAAAAAACTCATTATCATCACCTTCGAAATTTTCTTCGAATGAAGCTAATAAGTCGTTCTTTAATAATAAATGCTGGTATAGAGTTGTAACAATTTGAACCCTGTATTCGTGTCGATTCATGAATTAATTATACACCAAGGTATATAATGTTGTAGTGGAAAAAATGACATACTTACAAAGATTAAAAGGACACTTTACAACCATTACCAGACATAAACTTCTGGTTACTAAATTATGCTTTAAATGCGGCTTATATTCCCAAGGCTTAAAACACGATTTATCCAAATATTCCCTCATTGAGTTCTTTTCTGGCGTTAAATATTATCAGGGCTTCAGGTCCCCTATTGATGCGGAAAAAGAAGACCTGGGTTATTCTTTAGGCTGGTTACATCATAAGGGAAGAAATAAGCATCATTGGGAATACTGGATTGACCGCAATATGCAAAACTATGTTGAATTAGCAGTTAATGAAATGCCTCTTAATTATCTTTTAGAAGCAGCTTGTGATAAGATTGCTGCCAGTAAGATTTATCAAAAAGAAAAATATACTGATGCCTCTGCCTATATCTATTTAACCAGCGGCAAGGATTTAAATATCATGGGTGAAGAAAATGGCCGAAGACATAAAATACTACTGGAATATTTAAAGGACAATGGCGAAGAAAAAGCCCTTGCATACTACAAGGACCTTTATAAGAAATGGAAAGCTGATAAGAAGTACAACATTTAGTTGTCTTCTTTTTTTATGTCCAGGACTACCTTGTATGGCAACTGTTCATAGACAACCCCTGCCTTATCAAGCATAGTCTTGGATACGATGTTACCATCAGTACCATCATATTTATCTGATTCATAATAAATCTTCTTGATTCCTGATTGAATGATAGCCTTAGCGCACTCATTGCACGGGAATAAAGAAACATAAATTGATGTATCTTTAACTGAACGTGGTGAATTTAAAATAGCATTTAACTCAGCATGAACAACATAGGCATACTTGGTGTCTTTAAAGCCACCTTCTCTGGCCCAAGGCATTTCTGCATCATTACAGCCCATAGGCATGCCATTATAGCCGATAGAAACTACTTTCTTATCAGCATCAACAATACAGGCACCTACCTGTGTGTTTGGATCTTTGGAACGTAGAGCACTTAAGTGTGCCAGGCCCATGAAATATTCATCCCAAGAAATAATCATTTTAATTACCTGCTTTCTTTATAATACATTTTATATAATTCGACTTCTAATTTATCAGCAGTCTTATTCATACCGATATCGCGATACAGTTTTACAACTTCAGCATCAGTCGCACCATAGAATGGCTGAATAGAGTTTTCTGATACATACTTATAGCCTAAGGCAATACTCATAATGACAAGTACTACAATAAACTGTTTGTTTACCTGTTCGTTCTGGAAGATGTAGTAAAACATCAATCCACAGACTGCCCCACCTAAATGTGTTTGCCAAGCTACACCTGGCATAAAGTTCAGCATCATATTAAGCATCAGTGTAGGCATGATTGAGTTTAAGTTGAAATAGCCCTTCTCAATATAGTACATGCACATATATGTAAATAGACAGTAAATACCACCAGATAGACCACACATTAATGAGTTAGCTGTAACTGCTCCATGCGTTAATGAAGCAAAGACAACACCAACCAGAAGTATAATTAAGTACTTTATTGAACCAATACTCTTTTCCAGAGTCTGGCCAATAAAGTTAAGTGACAGCATATTACATGCCAGGTGCAGTATAGAACTGTGTAAGAAGGCATTGGTGAATAAGCGATAGAACTGTTTTAAACCCAAAGTGAATTCTTTATAGTCAGCACCCATAGCGATTAAGGCGGCTGTTTTATTAGATCTCAGGGCCATTAAAGACACTGAGAAATAAAAGAATAGACACATAAGCATCACAATATGAGTAACCGGAGTGCCCTGTTCTTTCAGTTTTGCTAAGAAAGGCTTCTTCTTAGCCTGTTCCTTTGCTTCTCTAATACGGGTATTAATACTTAGAATTAATCTTTTGATTTCTTCTTCCTGATTATCTACCAGGTGTACAACATGGCCAATACCTGGAAAAATCGCTTCAAGATCAATGCCATTGATATAGTCGTTATCAATAAAGACAGTTTCAAATTCTGTGTCTTCGGCTTCACCATAGCCAATATGGATATCTAGTAAGACGGGGTTTTTCGCATTTAACTGCTTTTCCGCCACATCCATAATGGCCTTGATACGAGGAAGCTCATTATTGGTTTTATCAAGACTGTCAGAACTGATTCTGATGATTTTAAAGTTAGGGTCATCCTTGTTTACACAATAGACCTCATTGGCTCCCATCAGGTTTTTAACACCCAGGCTGATGTAGTTGTAACGGCAGACGAAGAACTCCATTAGCTGATATATTTTACATACATCGCTATTGTTCATAGTATCCTCCATTTTCCAAAATATAATCCTTCATATACTTAGGAATTTCTGTCTTAAATTCAACACGTTCATTAGTACGTGGATGAATAAAACTTAAAGAATAAGCGTGTAAGAACTGACCAGTTTCGTCAATATATGGTCCACCATACTTAGGATCATTTAAGACCGGATGATGAATAAATGACATATGAACTCTAATCTGGTGAGTTCTGCCAGTTAATAGGTTTACATCCAGGAAAGTAGCATTACTTAAACGGCTAAGAACCTTAAATTCAGTTTTAGCTTCCTTGGAATTCTTATCAGTGACCGCCATCTTCTGTCTGTCTTTTTCATTACGGCCAATTGGGGCATCAATGATACCCTCATTGTTTTCGATTGTGCCCTTAACAATGCAATAGTACTTGCGATAGCAGGTCTTGTCTTTTAACTGTTCACTCAGCTTAACGTGAGCTTCGTTATTTTTGGCAATAACCAGTAAACCACTGGTATCCTTATCAATACGATGGACAATACCTGGTCTAAAATAACCATTCACTTCAGATAAAGACTTACTGTTAAATAGTAAGGCATTTACTAATGTATTGTCATAGTTACCAGGTGCTGGATGAACTACCAGTCCCTTTTGCTTATTTACAACAATGACATCTTCATCTTCATAAACAATATCCAGTGGGATATCAGCTAGTTTTAAATCAGTCATAACTGCTTCTTCATATTCAACAGTAATGGCATCATTCAACTTTGTTTTATAAGAGTTTTTACCCTTATTACCATTAACAAGAATTTTTTCTTCCTTGATTAATGTTTGAATGTTTGATCTAGATAATGGACTGTTTTCTGCAATATAAGCATCAAGTCGCATATTAATATTTTCTTCATCTACAAAAAGGTCAAGCTTTGGCATTTTTGTTCTCCTTTAATACAGTAATAATAAATAAAGCCACACCGACAGTTAAACAGATATCGGCAAAGTTGAAGACTGGAAAATCCCAACCTAATAGATTGAAATCAAGAAAGTCAACAACATAGATTCTAAAGATACGATCTAAGAAATTTCCCATCGTACCGCCAATCATTAAGAGCAGTGCTGACTTAGTCAAATAATCCCTCTTGTCGCAAGTCTTTAATAAATAAAGGAAGATTGCTAAACAGATGGGAGTCAGTATATAGAAAGTTGTAGTGGCATTCTGCATAATTGAGAAGCCAGCTCCAAAGTTCTGTACATATGTCAGATTAAAGAAACCATCAATAACAGTAATTGATTCTTTTAAAGGAATATAGGTAGTTACCAGGTTCTTTAAATACTGGTCAATGGCGGTTAAAGCCACCACTATAAAGCTATAAATTACATAAGTCATAAATCTATTATAGATAATCCAAAAGTAAAACAAAAGAGTGATTTCTCACTCTTAATTGCTTATCTAGTGCTAATTATTCCTTGATAGAAGCTAGTGCCTTGGCAATCTGATCTGGACAAGATGTAGGCTTGAAACCACACTGAATTCCACTTAATCTTTCAATTACTTCTTCAACTTTCATACCCTTTACTAAGGCTGCGATACCCTTAAGGTTACCATTACAGCCACCAATAACTTCAAGGGATTCAACTACCCCGTTTTCTACTTCGATATTAAACTGGCGAGAACAAACGCCACTTGGATTATATGTATATTTCATCTTTTATCTCCTTTGTCCTATATTATACATTGATCCTAAAGATTAATTTAAGTAAAATAGTTTAGGAGGATTTTAATAATGGCTAATAAAGTAAGAACAAGATTTGCTCCATCTCCTACTGGATATATGCATATCGGTAACTTAAGAACCGCTTTGTATACTTATCTGGTTGCTAAAAAAGACAATGGAACATTTATTTTAAGAATAGAAGATACTGACCAGGGAAGACTGGTTGAAGGTGCTACAGACATCATTTATGAAACACTTAAACAGTGTGGTCTAAAACATGATGAAGGACCAGACGTTGGTGGTGACTATGGTTCGTATGTTCAGTCAGAAAGAATGGCTAGTGGTATCTATAAAAAATACGCTATGCAGCTTGTTGAAATGGGCAAGGCTCATATCTGTTTCTGTAAGGAAGAAGATATTCAGGCTTTAAGAGAAAAAGCTGGTGATTCATTCTATTATGATGATCCTTGTAAGTACTTAAGCAAGGAAGAAATTGAAACAAGAATGAATGCTGGTGAACCATATGTAATTAGACAGAATGTAAATAAGGAAGGCCATACTTCGTTTGATGATGAAGTATATGGAACTATCACTGTTGATAATTCAACTCTTGATGAAATGATCCTGTTAAAATCTGATGGCTTCCCTACTTATAACTTTGCCAATGTAATTGATGACCATATCATGGCTATCACTCATGTAGTTAGAGGTAATGAATATTTGTCATCTACTCCTAAGTACAATCTTTTATATGAAGCATTTGGTTGGGAAAAACCTATCTATATCCATTGCCCACCAGTAATGAAGGATGAACACAATAAATTATCAAAGAGAAATGGTGACGCTTCTTTCCAGGACTTAGTGGCTAAGGGCTATTTACCAGAAGCAATTCTAAACTATATTGCCCTTCTTGGTTGGGCACCTAGTGAAGAAAGAGAAATCTATTCATTAGATGAACTTGTACAGGCCTTCGATGTAAAGAGAATTGGTCAGACCGGTGCAATATTCGATATTGAAAAATTAAAATGGATGAATGGTGTTTATCTAAGAAATATGGAAGAAGATAAATATCTTGAACTATTAAGACCAGAACTTGAAGCTCATGTCGATGCTAAATATGATTACAGAGCTATCTGCCAGACTCTAAAAGACAGAGTTGTTCTATTAAAAGATGTTGAAGGCATGACAGACTTCTACCGTGGTGTTTTAGATTATACTGAAGACCTATACAACAACAAGAAAGCTAAGTGCAATCCAGAAGTTGGTCTAAACTGCTTAAATCTGGCATTACCTGCTTTAAAGGGATTAACTGAATGGAATAATGATACTATCTTTGCTGCTTTAGCTAAGGTAGCAGCCGATAACGGCTTAAAGAATATTACTGTTATGTATCCTGTTCAGGTTGCTTTAACTGGTAAGACTGTTGCTGCAGGTGGCGCTACAATGATCGCTCAAATTCTAGGTAAGGAAGAAGCTATCGCTAGAATTGAAGCTGCAATCGCAAAATTTAACTAATACAAAAGCTCTCAATCGAGAGCTTTTTATATGTCTTTTACAAAGTTAACAGTACCCTTCATTGGTAGATAGCCATTAGCGATATAGAAGTCAAAGGCTGGCATTTCTTTTTCGGTCTGTAAAAGTATTGCCTTATACCCTTTTGTCTTTAAATCTTTCTCTATTTCCCTAAGAAAGAAAGATCCAAGTCCCTCACCCTGTCTATCTGTTTTAATACATAATTCATCAATGAAGTATTCAAGACCTGAGTACCAGTGCTTGAATCTGCCTAAAGATAAACCAATCAGTTCATCATCAACATATAAACCAAAAGATACAGAATTGTTTTGACCTATTAAATCAGTGATATATAAATCGAGCTGTCTTTCATCAGACCAGTCATCATTCCAGGGTTCTATACTAAAGACTGAATAGAATAAACTCTTGATTTCTTCTTTATTTTCTATACCTAATTCTTCAATGTATTTCATAAGTTCATTATATAAAAAAAGCGACAATAGTCGCTTTATTGATAAGTGGTGATCGATACGGGATTCGAACCCGTGAATGTTGCCTTGAGAGGGCAATGTGTTAAACCGTTTCACCAATCGACCATAAAAAGGATCTTTCGACCCTTTTATGTACTTACTTTAAGTTAGCCTTTGCAGTATCGCAAATGTTCTTGAATGCTTCAGGATCAGCGATAGCGATTTCTGATAACATCTTTCTGTTGATGTTAACGTTAGCTACCTTTAAACCATGCATTAACTTAGAATAGCTTAAGTCGTTTAGTCTAGCAGCAGCATTGATACGAGCGATCCATAATTTACGGAAGTTTCTCTTATTCTGCTTTCTAGCAATGTAAGCATACTTGTGAGAATGCATTACTTGTTCATGAGCTGTCTTGAATAATAAGTGTTTGCTACCGAAGTAACCCTTAGCCTGTTTTAAGACTCTCTTATGTCTCTTTCTTAAGACTGTAGATCTCTTTACTCTTGCCATAATACGTTCTCCTCCTTATCCCTGTAATAAATCTCTAACTCTCTTAACATCTGTCTTGTCAACAAGAGCTGATTTTCTTAGTTGTACTTTCTGCTTGTGTGTCTTGTTAGCAGCGAAGTGTGATGTGAAATTGTGGTGTCTTTTTAACTTACCAGTACCTGTAACTTTTACTCTCTTAGCAAAAGTCTTTTTTGTTTTCATTTTTGGCATTTGTTTACCCTCCTTTATTTCTTTTTAGGCATTAGTACACAGGACATGATATTGCCTTCTAACTTTGGCTGTTTGTCAACGTTAGCAATATCAGATAATTGGCTAATGAAGTCATTCATAACTTTTAAACCAACCTCTTGTCTTGTCATCATACGACCTCTGAAACGCATATCAACTTTAACTTTCATGCCGCTTTCGATCCAACCCTTAGCCTGTTTGAACTTAGTGTTGAAGTCGTTAACGTCAATAACTGGTGATAGACGTAAAGGTTTTAGTTCTGTGTTGTGCTGATTCTTTTTAGCTTCCTTAGCTTTCTTTTGAGCTTCGAAACGATAACGGCCATAATCCAATATCTTGCATACTGGTGGCTGTGCGTTTGGCGCAACACATAGTAAGTCTAACTCTTGATCATATGCTTTATTTAAAGCATCAAATCTACTCATTTTACCAAGTTGAGTTCCGTCTGAGTCAATTACTAATACTTCCTTAAAACGGATAGCTTCATTGACTAGATCTTCTGGTTTTTTCCCTGCGATAGTAATGTCCTCCTAATAAAATAAAAAGCGAGACAAAGCCCACTTATATTACAACATTTTGTAGCAATATTTATACCCAACTCTTAAGAGATCAGGTGAGAAGTGGTCTTCTACTTTCTACGTACTTTTTATTACTTGTTAATTATAGAAAGAATTCTGGATTCTTGTCAATAAATTTTTTCTCTAATTTTAAATTACCATTATCATCAATATGAAGAATAGCATATGTTGGCCCTTCTCCATTTCTGTTGTAGCAGCAAGAACCCGGATTAATGAGTTCCATACCCATTAACTGCGTATGCGTAAAGATATGCGTATGACCAAATAAAACCGTCTGACAGCCATTGTTTCGGGCCAGTTCTACAAGATTCTTTAAATTGTAGATATAGCCATCACCATGGATTAAAAAGAAATAATGACCATTGGCGCTTAAAACTCTAAATCGAGGAAAGATATTTGGCCAGTCATTGTTCCCTTTCACACTAATAAAAGGGCTGATTTCTTCGGGAGTATCAGCCTGTGAATCACCTAAGTGCCAGTAATAATCGCAATCAGGATTTTCTCTTTTTATAATTTCCAGGGCTTCAGTTAAGCCATGGTTGTCAGAACAAAGTGCTATTTTCATTTGGTGTTTAAACGATACATAATTTCGTCATAACTTAGAAACATGAATTCATTCAGATAGTTCTCTAAATCATCATGATCATCCAAGATAACATTAACAATATTCACTACCTGTGAATTAGTTAAAGAATACAGATAGATCTTAGCCTTCTGGTATTCATTGATGCGATAGGCATTAAAGCGATAGCCATCTAAAAACTGAGCGAATTCACTTGGTTCAATTGAATAATCAATAATATATTTGATTTCTCTTTCATCAAGGACTTCAATCATTTTTTCTCTGGTCTTCTGATCTCCATAAGGATATCGAGCCAAAGGATCATAATTGCGGTTCATAAAGACATAACAGCCCACTGTTAAGACTAATAAACCACAGATTAATAAAGCTCTTTTTAATTTCATCTTCACTATTATAACTTATTTAAGAAGCCAGTCTGCCCCTTTTATTACCTCTTTATCACTTAGACCATCAAAGCCAATCTGTCTTAGACACTCATAAGAACCGATTGCTACACAATTTGAAAGGTTTAAACTTCTGGCATCAGCTCTCATTGGTAATCTAAAGGCTTCATCAAGATGACCACTTAAGATTTCCTTAGGAATGCCGGTTGATTCCTTACCGAATAAAAGGTAAATCTCTTCAGCTTCCTTATTGAATACACATTCTGAGAAATTGTGTAAGCCATATCTTGAGAAATAGACGAACTGTCCTTTCTGATTCTTTTCTTTAAACTCATCATAGTTTTTATAAATGGTGATGTCACACTCATTTACATAATCCATATGAGCTCTTTTTAAATACTTATCATCAAATGAAAAACCCAATGGTTCAATAAGGTGTAAACGCATATTGAAGGCCATGCAGGTTCTGATGATATTACCGGTATTCTGAGGAATTTCCGGTTCATATAATACAACATTAAGCATGATTAAATATCCTCTTATCTAATTCTTTTAAGACAATCCAGGTGATTAACAGGATTGAAATAATGGTAATGATGATACTGAAAACCAAATCAAAGAAAAACTTCTCTGGCACCATCATAATTAAAATATCGGTTCTAGGATCTAGAAGCCACAAGTCATTCATCGGAAAGAAGACATGATGAAAGGCTGTCCAGAAAGAGTTGAAGTCAATTAAGGCAAAGGTGCCTAGGACTAAAAAGAATAGACCATACAGTCCCAAAGCCTTTAAGAAGCCATTGTACAGGTGATTAATACCCTTTCGAATAATTAAAACAATTAAACTTATGACTGTAATTACAATTGATATATTTCTGATAGCCATAGCCCCTAAATAAAGGTTACGGACATCTATCATATGATCACTTTCTCTTTGATTAAAGACCTGTCTGTTTACTCCATTGATATTAGCTTCTACATCAAGTGTATTATCTCTATCTTTTAAGTAAGACAACAAGACATCAGTGGCCTTATTTAAGTCTTCTTCACTCATTCCGATACTTTCAGCCGTCTTTAACTGTTTATATTCTTTGGCATAGAAAGAATTGTTAAAACACCAGAAGTCAACCGCACTCAAAAAACAACTTAAAAGTAAACAGAATGAGCAGATAAAGCTTAAAAACTTATTTGTTTTCAAGGTCTTTAGCCCACTTTCCTAAGGCAATGGCACGGTGTGAATACTTGTTCTTGAATTCTTCTCCAAGTACGGCATTAGTTTCAGTCTGTCCTTCAGCCACAAAGATTGGGTCGTAGCCAAAACCCTTGCTGCCATCCTGAATGTCAGCGATATGACCATATAGGATACCTTCGTAAGACTTGGCAACATCATCTTTAATATAAGTGGCTAAGCAATGGAAAGAAGCACCTCTATTATCAGAACCACGCATTTCATTTAGGATATGGTTATTTTTATCCTTGTAGTTAAGTTCTGGTAAGAAACGGGCTGAATAAATGCCAGGCTTGCCATCATAGAAGTCAATTTCAATACCACTATCATCAGCGATAGTTGGGATTTTATATTTATCGTAATAATACTTGGCCTTAATATATGAATTTTCAGCGTAAGAATTGCCATTCTCATTTGGCTCGCTGTCATCATTAAAGTCTTTTGGACATACAACATCAAATTCCAGTCCTAATGTTTTAAATATTTCTTTAAATTCGGTAATCTTATGTGCATTACCAGTAGCTATAAATAATTTTTCCATATATTTAGTTTAGTATTTGTTCTTGTGTTATACAATCAAATCATGAAACATTTGTTTATTGTAAACAGGATATCTGGTAAGGGTGCGGCCTTTAAGCTGATTCCAACAATTGAAAAAATATGCAAAGAAAAAAATCTTGATTACGCTATTGAAGTAACTGATTATCCAAGCCATATCAAAGATATGATGAAGAACCATTATGATGATTCAGATACTATTGTCTATTCGGTTGGCGGTGATGGAACCTTTCTGGATGTCGTGAATTATGTAAACCCTCAAATGATTGTCGGTCTAATTCCAGCCGGTTCAGGTAATGACTTTTATCGTCATTACTATGGAGTCAATAAAGATCCTGAAGGTATGATTAGAAGACTTATTGATAAAGAAGCTATTACAGTTGATATTGCTTCCACAGATGACTTAAAGTTTGCCAATACCACATCTTTGGGTATTGATGCTAAGATCAGTCTTGATTCTTCTAATTTAATCAGAAATACCTTTATCACCAAGTCCCCTGCTTATATTCTTTCAATAATCTATAATGTGATTTTTCTTAAATCACTAAATGTCAAAATGACAGTAGATGGTAAAGACTACAGCGGTGAATATTATGTTATCAATGTAATGAATGGTTCATATTATGGAAATGGTGTTAAGGCTAATCCCAATGCTGTCTTAAATGATGGCTTTCTGGAACTTGTTCTATTTAAAAAAGCTAATCGATTAAAAGTATATAAAACATTAGTTAAGTATCTAAGTGGCACAGCAAGTGAAGAAGATGGCGTTTATCGCATTAAATGTAAAGAAGTAAATATCGAGGGAAAAGAAAAAATGGCTTGCCAGTCTGATGGTGAGAACTATCTAACAAACCATTTGAATATTAAAGTCTTAAATAATTATCTGAAACTGAAAATCAGTGATTAAAGATGAAAGTTTTCAATAATCTTTTCTACTAATGGATTTCTGACAATATCGGTTTTATTGAACTCAATGAAGCCGATTTTTTTAATGCCCTGCAGCTTATTTAAAGCCGCTACCAGACCACTTTTTTCTTTCTTGATATTTAAGTCAATCTGCGTGATATCGCCATTTACAATCATCTTGGAGTTATAGCCAAGTCGTGTTAAGAACATCAGCATCTGTCCTTCGGTTGTATTCTGTGCTTCATCAAGAATAATGAAGGCATCATTTAAGGTACGGCCACGCATATAGGCTAAAGGAATAACTTCTATAACACCCTTTTCCATTAATTTTTCAACCTGCTCAGTGCCAAGAATATCTTCTAAAGCATCATATAAAGGCATTAAGTATGGATCAATCTTTTCCTTTAAATCACCAGGCAAGAAACCTAAAGATTCACCAGCTTCTACAGCAGGTCTTGTTAGTATTATCTTTTTGGTATCGCCCTGTTTTAAGGCTTTACAAGCCATAACTACTGCAAAGTAAGTTTTACCAGTACCGGCAGGACCTGAAGAAAAGATTAAATCATTGTCATATAAGCTGTTGGCAAACTTATATTGAGTATAAGTCTTATAACGGATAGGTTTGCCACTGTTAGTAATGATGGCGGTCTTGTTTTGCCAGCTGACATCCTTATTCAATTCATAATTCTTAAAAGTCTGCTTAATATAGGTTTCATCAAGGTAGTGACTTTCCTTAACGTTGTCCAGTAAGGTATCGACGACATCAACTATCATATTGAACTTTTCACCTTCGGCATCAACCTTTAAAGTGTCACCCCTGAAAATCATCTCGGTCCTAAACAGCTCTTCCAATAGTTTTATATTTTCATTGTTTACACCAACGAATTCTTTTAATTCATCGTGTCTTAAATCATTAATAATTATTTCTTTATATGCCATATGTCATTATCTTATCAATTTAGGCAATAAAAAAATAGTGCATAGCACTATTTTCCTCTTCTAGCTTTTCTAGCAGCTTCCTGCTTAAGTTTTCTCTTAAGACCAGGTTTGATGTAGTATTCACGCTTTCTAACTTCTAGGAGTGTACCATTACGAGAAACTTGTCTCTTAAATCTACGTAAAGCATCATCTAACTGCTCGTTTTCTTTAACGATAACCTTTGCCATGTCTATTCACACCCCCTCTCACATGCCTTTATATCTTATCAAATAATTCTCTTAATTACTAGTATTTTACTTAAGATTAATTAATTTATCTTTAATAATATCGGCAGCTTCACTTAATTTATCCAAATCAACGATTCTAAAGTATTCATAATTCATCTGCAGGAACAGCGAATTAATCAGAGTCTTCTTGCCAATACTCATATTTATTTCATCTTCTTCATCAACTATTTCAATACCAGCTATAACCCTCTTCCCTCTTTTGATTACAAAGTCAATAATGACATCATCCAAAAGATGTTCATCCTTGCCAAAAGTAAAGAGGATGTCTTTTCTTTCTTTATACAGTTTGGTAATTGGAACCTTTACTTCGATATTGAATTTAGTAAATAAAAGTTTTCTTTTTAAATGCTTATAAAAGACTTCTTCGTGTTTAGTCATACCTACATTCTAACAAAAAACCGTATAGCCTTTGACTATACGGTAAATAATTATGCTTTAGCGAAACGATCGTGATTTTCTTTTTCCTTAGGTTTGCTTGAGATTTCACCAGCTGCAGCTAATGCGTTTCTTGTCATAGCTGGACCAAAGATTTCATAGATCATAACCGCAAATAAAACAACGTTTCTGATTACTACGGCATCCATACCACCAAGAGCCTGCGCTGTAGCTACCATACCAAGAGCTACACCAGCCTGTGGGAATAAAGTAATACCAAGATACTTGCAGGCTGTTTCATCGCATCCTGATACCTTAGCTGAGAAATAAGCGCCATAGTACTTACCAATACATCTGCTGATAATGTAGATTATACCAACAATAACCATGCTAATTTCTTTAAAGACGCCGATTTCCAGTTCAGCACCAGAAAGGATAAAGAATAAGGCGAATAATGGTGTAGTCCACTTGTCACATCTTTCCATGATATCGGCTGATCTTTCACAAAGATTGCAAAGAGTTGTGCCCATCATCATATTTACAAGCAGTGTTGAGAAATGAACATTAACACCTGCGATATCGAAGTGTCTTGTACTTAAAGTGATAGTTAAGATTACAAAGCCAATTGAAAGAGCAACACGGTTCTTGTTTGAGAAGAACAGCTTTTCAAGATAAGTAAGAATAACACCCATTAAAGTACCCAGTAATAATGAACCGATAATTTCAATGATTGGTTCTACTACAATGGCCGTAATAGAAATATGTGAAGTACCAATAGCCTGGGCGATACCAAATGATACTGCAAAGATAATTAGACCAACTGCATCATCAATCGCGACGATAGGAAGCAATAAGTCAGTAATCTTACCCTTAGCCTTATACTGTCTTACAACCATTAAAGTGGCAGCTGGAGCAGTAGCAGCAGCAATTGCACCAAGTGTAATAGCTACTGGAATTGAAATGATATGTGTTGTTAAAGATACTGCGACTAATACTATATCTACAAGAAGTGTAGCAATAAGAGCCTGGAAGATACCGATGAAAGTAGCCTTCTTACCAATAGACTTTAGTTCAGAAAGTCTAAATTCATTACCAATCGCAAAGGCAATAAAGCCTAAGGCAACACTGGAAACGATATTAAGGTGTTCTACTTCAGCCATTGTAAGTAGACCAACACCTTCAAAACCTAGATGTCCCAAAAAGTAAGGACCTATAAGAATACCAGCTATTAAGTATGCTGTAACATCTGGTAAATTTAAGTGCAGATATTTAAATACTCTGGTCATCATTAAACCAATGATCAGGGCGAAAGATACTTGCAATAATAATAAACTTTGATCCATAATTTCCCCCGTATATTTAGAATACTCAATTGATTATAGACCTATTTTTTTACTGTGATTATAGAAAACGGTTTCATTAAAATAAAAAAATGATGCGACATTTATCACATCATTTCATCGTCAAATTCATACTGCTTTTTCATTTCCTTCAAATGATTTAAAGCGATCATATTATCACCAGAATAAGGCTCCTTACCCATATTTCTGATAATGAAATTCTGATTGCCCTTGCCCAGTATCAGCAAGGTATCACCATCATTTAAAAGATCAATTGCCATCTCAATAGCTACCTTTCTATCCTCGATAATAAGTTTCTTAATTTTAGTGAACTTATTGTAGACGGTATTTAAGATAGTATCCAAAGAACCACTGTAAGTATTCATCTCGGTCAGGATAATCTGATCTAAATACTCTTCACAGATGGTAACAAACTTGTCATAGGTATTTTTGCCATCACTGCTGTTTACACCCCAGATAGCATAGATCTTTTTAGATTTAAGAGTAATCTCCTTGGCAAACTTTAAGACATCTTCAATTGAATTCATATTATTCGCATCATCGACAATGACATTAAAGTTAGCAGCCTCATCTATCAACTCCATATCCCCTCTTATTGGCTTTAAAGTAGGAATAATGGCCTGTAATTCCTCTATGCTGTATCCCTTTAAATACAAGGCAGATACAGCGGCTACGATGTTGTAGACATTGTTTAATCCTAAAAGAATTGTATTGAAACAATATGTTGTATCACCAATACTTAAATGGAAAGAAGTTCCACTTCTTGAATATTGAACATTAGTAATTCTAAAATCGCTGTTTTCATCTAAACCAAAGCTGTAAGTATTATCGGAACTGGCCTTGGTTAATTCGTTATAAGAAATATCATCTCTATTTAAAAGAATGATAGTGTGCTCATCCAGTGTATATAAATAAGAACAAAGAATATCAAAGTAGTTATTTCCTACTTCACGATACTCGTTACTGCGGTTATTAGTCAGGTTATAAATAAAGACATCAGGATTAACCGCATCCAGTTTCTTATAAGATAGAGCCAAGACATCAGCTTCCAGACAGACAGCCTTAACTCCAGCATCGACAAACTGTCTTAAGAATTTCTGATTATCCAAAATGGTTAAAGTTGGTGAATTATTAACCAGATGATTGTCGTTGTAGTAGATACCACGACTGCCAATAGAACCAGTCTTTTTATAATTATTTAATAATTTGTAAATTGTATAGGTTAAAGAAGAAACCCCTTCTGAACCAGAACTTACAAAAACATCTAAAGATTTAGCGGGATAATCATAGAACTTGGCAGCTATATGGTTAAGACAGGCCGCCACATCAGAAACCCTGATAAAGATAGCCTTGTCTTCGATTTGAATATCATTTTCATAAACAACTACTGTCGCTCCATTGGAAATAGCTTCTTTAATGAAATTATGGCCATCATCCTTGATACCAGACAAGCAGAAAAAGATGCAATTCTTCATTGGCATTCTGGAATCAATTGAAAGCTGATTAATCTCTATTTCGGGAGCGTTATCAAATAGTTGATTAAGAAACATGTCCTAGGGCCTCGCCATCCTTTATTTCATCAATAGTGACTTTTACTAAGTCACCAATTTCACCATTACCCCTGGCCTTAACGTAGAAATACTGTTTAACATAGCCATAGACATATTCATCATCTCTGGTTTCAATTAAAAGATCTAATTCCTGACCAGTAAATTTAGAAATAAATTCATTGGTAATAGCAAACTGCTTATTAATAATCTGATTTACACGACACTTTTTAACGTCATTATTTAAATGACCTGACATTCTATCAGCCACTGTACCCTTCTTACGGGCATATGGGAAGACATGAACAAAGGCAAATTTTGCTCTGTCTAAACCATTTAGTATTTCACTAAAGTCTTCTTCACTTTCTTCAGGGAAGCCAACAATTAAATCGGTAGAGATAGAAATATCTGGTACTTCCTTGCGTATATATTCAATTCTTTCTAAATATTCTTCAAAAGTATAAGGTCTATTCATAGCCTTAAGAATCTTATTAGACATCGATTGAACAGGAATGTGCAGATTTCTACCGATCTTCTTATTATTTTTCATTAAATCAATGATTTCATCAGTGATTTCTGTTACTTCAATTGAAGAAAGTCTGATTGTTTCAAGACCTTCGATTTTACACAATTCACTTAGTAACTGATAAAGATTGAATTCGCCATCATTATAACGACCAGTATGAATACCGGTTAAAACCAGTTCCTTGCGTGATTTAGCCAACTGCTTAGCCTGTTCTATTACCTTATTGTGATTGGCACTGATTTCTCTGCCTCTGGCATAAGGGATAATGCAATAGCTGCAGAACTGATTACAGCCATCCTGAACCTTTAAATAAGCACGAGACTTACCAGGATAGTCTTCAATATATAAGTCTTCAAATTCGTGGTTATCAAGGCTTTCAATCTGCTTAGATTTAACTCCCATAGTGATTAAGTCAAAGAGTTTATCCTTATTTTTAGAACCAATTAATAAATCGACATCATCAAAATCACTGGTATCGTGTTTTACCTGTACATAACAGCCAACCGCTGCAATATAGGCATTGGGATTAAGTCTTCTGGCATGGTGTAGCATCTTTCTTGTCTTAGATTCAGCGGTATTGGTTACACA
Source organism: Erysipelotrichaceae bacterium (assembly GCA_030526485.1). Classification (GTDB taxonomy): domain Bacteria; phylum Bacillota_I; class Bacilli_A; order Erysipelotrichales; family Erysipelotrichaceae; genus Colivicinus. Next base: position 32,906 of record JAUNCS010000007.1, read on the forward strand.
GCATGTAAAAATGACGTAGATATCAGCTACTTCTTTAAAAGATACTTCCTTGTAATCATTAGATAATAATCTGTTTCTTAAATAGGTTGCTTCATAGTCGTTTACTTTACAACCTAAAACCATCATTGCGAATGTCTTCATTGATTAGCACCTACAATTAAACTGCTTAAAAAGATGGCAGCTGTTTCTGCTCTTAAGATTCTTTTTCCTAAAGAAACAGATTCAAAGCCCATCTTTACAAATTCTTCAACTTCTCCAGTTTCAAAACCGCCCTCAGGACCAATAATAATAGTCACTGATTTAAGGTTAGAAAAACCCTCTTTTTTAAAGGTTTCTTTTTCATAAGCCAGGATATTTACATCACTAAGATAATTCTTAAGTGTCTTAATATCAGCGTAATCGCAGATTTCCGGTACGATATTGCGATGGCACTGTTCACTGGCCTCTCTTACAATCTTTTTAAAGCGATCAAGTTTATTGGTTCCCTTACCCTCTTTTACTACTGATCTTCTGGCTTTATAAGGGACAATTCTTTTAACGCCAATTTCCGTTAACTTCTGAATAGCGAAGTCAAACTTATCGTTTTTAATCAAAGATAAGACAACGGTAATATCGACATCCAGTTCATTATTTTCATCTAGTTTATTAATGATATGAGCATCACCATCCATTAGTTCGCAAAGGTATAAAGAACCTTCTTCATCTGCCAGTCTGAACTGATAGCCGTTTTCCGCTCTTAAGACCTTTTTTAACTGATGTTTAATATCGGAATTTAAAGGAAAATATTCGTTATTATTTATAACGCCCTCAACAAAAAACTGTTGCATTAATCTTCCTCCTTTTCCTCTTCTTCATTAACTAAAGTAACCTTAATCTTGTGAATAGTCTTTTCATCACATTCACTTACTTCAATATGCAGATTTTTATAATTAAAGCTTTCACCCTTATTTGGAATCTTGTCCATACTGTGGATGACAAAGCCTGACACAGTATTAAAATCGAATTCTTCATCTTCGATAATATCGAAGTATTCAAACATATCATCGATATCGGCATCGCAGTTTACATAGTAAGTTGTATCATCGACTTTTTTAAAGTATTCAACTACTTCATCGTGTTCATCATAGATTTCACCAACGATTTCTTCTAAGATATCTTCCATAGTGATAATACCGGCAGTACCGCCATATTCATCGATAACTACCGCCATATGAGACTTGGTTACCTGTAACTGTTTTAATAGAGCTGAAATTTTAACGTGTTCTGATGTATATACTGGCTTAGACAGCAATCTTTTAATACTGGTCTTGCCATCACGATAGTATTGGTAATAGAAGTCTTTTTCATGCAGGACACCAACGATATTATCAATAGTTCCTTCATAGATTGGTAAACGTGAAAAGCCAGATTCTCTGAATAAAGAGTCCATTTTTTCTAATGAATCCTTAATATCGCAGGCACAGACTTCTACTCTAGGCGTAAAGACCTTGCCAACATCCTGGTCATTGAATTCAATCGCATTAGTGATTAAATCAGCTTCATCTTCATCCATATCGCCATCTTCTTGCGCTTCTTCGACCATGGTAATGAATTCTTCACTTCTAAATTCATCAGTATCTTCACTTTTGAATAATTTAGAGATTAAACCACTGATACCATTAAAAATCATGGTAAATGGTGTTAAAAGACCAATAAAGAAAGAAATAAATGGTGTAATTGCTATCGCAAACTTTTCAGGTTGGGCCTTAGCTAAAGTCTTTGGTGTGATTTCGCCAAAAATTAAAACAAGTATAGTCATGACAATAGAAGAAATCAAGGCACCATTTTCCTTAAAGATAGAGATAAACAGTACAGTAGCCAGTGATGTTGAAACGATATTTACAATATTGTTTCCAACAAGAACTGTCGTTAAAACAGTACTGAAGTCTTCGGCTAATTCTAAGGTTTTTAAGGCCTTGGGTGTACCATTAGTGGCCAGGTATTTAAGTCTGATCTTGTTTAAGCTTGAAAAAGCTGTTTCCGCAGCACTGAAAAAGCCACTGAAAAAGATCAGAATAATTAATGTGATTATGATATTGCTATTCATGGACAGACTCCTTCTTGGAGCCATTTAATCTATATAAGATGTTACACAACGGAACTTCCAAAATATATATACTCCTTTTACTCGATATTCAAATATTAACAGATATTAACTAAAGATTAAAGTAATCCTTAAACAGGTCAATGTTGTAGTTGGCTACAAGTTCCATTGGAAAATCATTTTCCTTTAGCACTTCTAAAGCCAAATCTACTCTTCCGACATTATAGCGGATATGGGCATCGGAATTCATAATTACCGGACATTTTAATTCCTTGCAGATTCTTAAAATTTCTTTTAAATTCTCTCTGGCATTCATTCTAAATGAATCAGGAACTAAACCAGAATTATTTATTTCAACAAAGACTTTATTTTCCTTGCAGGCCTTAATAACGGTGTAATAATCACAAGGATGCTGGCCATCATCGATATGGCCTAAAATCTTTACAATTGGTGTATTGATTGCTTCTAAATAAAAATTGGTATTTTCTTCTTTGCTATGTTTAAAGCCGTGAACATAGCCATGGATTGAAGCTACTGCATAATCAAGCTTAGCAGTATATTGTTTAACGGACTCGGCAAAATCTTCACCAATATTAAGTTCAATGCCATTTAAGATGCGCATGTTGCCAATCTGCTTTGGCACTTCTTTAAAGTTTACAAATACATGACGATGAGCACCAACGCCGACATTATCAGGCTGATGATCAGTATGTCCATAATACAAAAGACCTACATCGTAGGCCTCGCTTATGTTTTCAGTTAATGAACTATACGCATGATTTGAGAAAATTGTATGAGTATGTAAATCAACTAAATTTTTCATTGTTTAGATTCTAGACTTAAAGAAAGTTGGAATGTCATCTTCTTCTTCAACGACATTAACTTCTTCACTTCTTCCCTTTTCTGTTTCTGTTGCAACGCTGATATTTTCACCGAAAACAGTTTCTGGCTTGTTGTTCTGTGAAACAAACAGTGTTGTATTCTGTTTTGTTGTCTTTGTATTAGGTAATTCAAAGCCTGTAGCGATAACAGTAACGATGATGTTGTCACCTAATTGAGAGTTAATAGCTACACCGTAGATGATATCGATATCATTACCAGCAGCTTCCTTGATGTATTCAACAGCTACTGCTGAATCGTAGATAGAAATACCAGGACCACCAGTTACGTTGATGATAGCAGCTTTAGCACCCTTGATCTGAGCTTCAAGTAATGGAGACTTGATAGCCTTGCAAGCAGCTTCCTTAGCCTTGTTGTCGCCATTAGCCATACCGATACCGATTAATGCAGTACCCTTATTAGCCATTACAGTTCTAACATCAGCAAAGTCCAGGTTGATGAATGCAGGAACAGCAATTAAGTCAGTGATAGTCTGAACACCCTGTCTTAAGACATTATCTGCTTCCTTGAAAGCATCTTCCATTGGAATCTTACCAATAACATTTAATAACTTGTTGTTTGAAACGATGATTAAAGAATCGATATATTCTTTTAACTGTTCTAAACCAACATTAGCCTGATCGTTTCTCTTTCTGCCTTCGAAGTCAAATGGTGTAGTAACAACACCAACTGTTAAAGCACCTGCTTCTTTAGCAAGTCTAGCGATAATTGGAGCAGCACCAGTACCAGTACCGCCACCTTCACCACAAGTGATGAAGACCATATCAGCGCCACCACAAGCTTTTCTGATGTCATCTTCTGATTCGATTGCAGCTTTCTGGCCGATTTCTGGATTAGCACCAGCACCTAAGCCCTTAGTTGTATTCTTACCTAAAACGATCTTGTTTTGGCATTTTGACATATTTAATGATTGTAAATCAGTATTGCATACATAGAATTCAACACCTTTTACACCATCGTTTACCATTCTGTTTACAGCGTTACAGCCAGCGCCACCTACGCCGAAGACCTTAATTCTAGCTACCTGATTGTATTCTGGTTTTGCAGTCATAATTATTCCTCCCTGTCTTTATCCTTATAAAGCTCAAATAAACTTTTAATTTTTGATGTGATTGATTCACCTTCTACATTGATCTCAATCTGATCAACTGTTTTATCATATTCTGCTATATTAACACAGTTTACACTGATTTCATTTAAAACAGCTTTCTCTTTATAAATATACAAAGAACCATAAACTGCTGCAACATTGGCATTTCTTACACCAATTGAATCAGGATAATATGTCTTAACTTCACAACCTGTAGACTCTTTAAGCAGATCAACAAGAGCCTTCATATTAGAACCCTCACCAGTTAAACAGAAAGAAGCACCCTTCTCCATAATTGGTTTGCACATCGCAATAATACGGTCTACAAAATCGTTTAACGGTTTTCTAACACTTTCGTTTAATTCATTAACGGTAATTGAATTAGAACGGTTTTCACTGTTCCAGGCATAGATTGAATCATCCAAGTGATCTGACTTAAAGTCAGTATTGTATTTGATTAATCTGTTAATAGTGCTTTCTGGCAAGTGATATTTCTTTACCACTGTAGCTGAAAGTGTATTTAAACCCTCATAGATGATTTCGGCACTGATTAACTTACCCTTGCTTAATAAAGTTAAATAAGTAAATTCATTGCCAACATCAAGAAGTATGATATTCTGATTAATTGAATTATCCAGGCAGACACTTTCCTTAGAAATAGCATATGAATTTAATGTCAGATCCAGAACCTCAAGTCCAGCCTCTGCCATTAAAGAAACATATGAATAAGCCATTTCCTTATCAGCACATAATAAGTCGATATCAACGATTGCTTCATCACAGTTTTCATTTTCTGGCAGTCTTCTAGTTGAAATACCATTTACTGTATATTTAACAATCGAAGTGTTTATTACAATCAGATCATCACCAACATGTGTTTTTAAAGAATTGGTAATAGCTCTGGCGATATCTTTTTTCTTAATGATTCCATCAAGTGGAATAACTGATACCTTTAAAGAAATCTTTTTAAAGTTTAAAGGTGGCAATACCAGAATTACTTTTTCAAGTTTAGCCCCTATCTTTTTACTTACGGCTTCTACGCCTTCTTTTAATGTTTCTAAGCATTCTTCCTTATTGACGATTTTATAGTCCTGAATCCCTGTTATAGGACTAGAATAATTACAGATGACATTGAAACGGGTGTTGAAGTATTCCGCTACTAAAATCTGCAACTGACCATCATCTATCTTTAAAGAAGCATATACTTGTTTTAATGTTTTTCCCATACATATCAATTATACAATAGGTATATAAGTTTGTAGCCTAATAAAAGTTGAAAATTCAACAGAAAAATACTTGCAAAAGGTAAATAACTATGGTTTAATAATAAGGCAATTAGATGAAGGGAGGCTTGTATCTATGTCAAGAGTATGCGAAATTTCTGGTAAGGGACCTCTTTCTGGAAACAATCGTTCACATTCACTTCGTGCTACACGCCGTAAGTGGAACGTTAATCTTCAAAATGCAACAATCTTAGTCGATGGCAAACCTACGAAGGTTCGTGTTTCTGCCCGTGCATTAAGAAGTTTAAAGGCTCAAGCAACTAAAGCATAATAAAGGATCTCGAAAGAGAGCCTTTTTTATTGCCCTGCTCTATTTAAATAGCGGAACTATTACAGTTCCGCTATTTTTAGATAATCTTGCTTAATTCTTCAATAATGTTTTCAATATTAACCGGCTTAGCAATATGACCATTCATACCACTTTCCAAAGCTTTCTTCTTATCTTCTTCAAAAGCGTTGGCAGTCATCGCGATAATTGGAATACTAGATTTAATACCATCTTCCATACTTCTAATCCTGATAGTTGTTTCATAGCCATTTAAATTAGGCATCTGTATATCCATTAGTATGAAATCATAAGTTCCATCTTCTGCATTTGAAAATTTTTCGATACAGATTAAGCCATCTTCAGCTCTATCAATGCTAGCACCAAATTCTGATAAGATAGCCTCAGCAATCTCAGCATTCAAATCATTGTCTTCAGCTAAAAGAATATGCTTGCCACGAAGTATTTCAACATTTTCTGGCTTTGATACATTATGTTTTTCTTCATAATAAGATTCATCTGCCAGCTTATGAGGAATGATAACGGTAAATTTTGTACCCTTGCCAATTTCTGAATCAACGGTAATATAGCCATCCATTAAATCAACAAGTTTCTTAACGATAGTCATACCCAAACCAGTACCAGGAACCTTACCGGTTGTTGTATTTCTTTCTCGGGCAAAAGAGTCAAACAGATGAGGGATAAATTCCTTACTCATACCAATGCCAGTATCAATGATTTCGGCTTTCATAGTCATGTAGCCTGGATTCATATTGGGAAGTTCAGTGCAGATAACCTTAACACTGCCACCAGGTGGAGTGTATTTAATCGCATTAGAAATAAGATTTAGATGAATTTCCTTTATCTTTAGATGATCACAGATAAAGTAATTATGTTTCATATTTAATTCAAAACTTAAATCAACACCCTTCTTTTCAGCATCTTCCTTAAAGACGCTGATAAGTCCCGGAATAATATCGCCAGACTTGATACAGCTTTCATTTAATTCCATCTTGCCACTTTCAATACGGGCAACATCTAATACATTATTAATAATCGAAAGTAATAAATTACCTGCCTGTTCTATCTTTTCCTGATAATCCAGCAGTTTTGGATCTTTTAATTCTTTCTTGATTAAGTGATTATAACCAAGCAAGGCATTCATTGGTGTTCGAATATCGTGAGACATATTAAACAGGAAATCAGTCTTGGCAGCATTAGCCTTTTCTGCATCCTGTTTAGCTTTTTCTGCCTCTTCTTTAGCGTCCTGAATCTGTTTTTGAGCACTCATATATACTTTTGTTAGATATAAAACAAAGGAAATGAAAGTAATAACAGCAAAACAAATCAATAGATAAACAATTCGATTGGAAGTCGAAACGATATTATCGGTAGCCAGCTGCGGATAAATTTCCAATAGATAATAGTTACTATTATCCAGTTTCACCAAGCAGGCACCAACGTCATTTCCATTAATCGGAATAAGATTAGGTTCATCCGAATCATAAGCTTTGTAAATAGCGTTAGAATAAGCCTTATCATTTTCAAATAAGTCACTTAAATATAATTCAATATTTGGATCATAACCTTCAGAACAAGCAATGATTCTGCCATCTTCATTAGCCAGATAAGAAAGAGCTTCATAGCCAACAAAACGGTCACTTAACAGTTTGGTAATACGATTGCTGGCCTGATAAACACCTACCAGTGAACCAGCAAACTCACCATTGTAATAAATCGGATTGTAGTACATCAAAAGTGTTTCGTGAGTTGCCCTGGAATTATAAATAAGTTCCATGCCCAAATTGCCTGCCTTGGCATCAAGATAATATTGTCTGTCTCTGGCATCAGATACACCACCAGTGATGTTGTGGTCCATACCTTCACTATCAGCGAATTCCATGAAGTCAAATACAGAATTTTGAATTAAGTGCTGAATTGAAGAAATATCAAATTCCGGACCATCAAGTGAATTACTTACAAGTTCACTAAGAATACGAATATTGTCATAACCCTTGCTTAGTTCTTCATCCATGATTAATGACAGTTTTTCCGTATTATCAATTAAAGACATTTGATTATCGATAATGACTCTGTCTCTATTTTTACTTGCAAAAAGCACCAATGAGCCCAAAAGAAGCATTGATACTAATAAAATAGCCAGTATAAATTGTTTTTTATTTTTATTCATAGCCCATCCTTTATGGAGATATTATTATTTTTTTAACATATACTACTTTTAGTATAAATAAAAAATTCACATAATAAAAGGAAAAGCCGGTTTTACACCGACTTAAATATGAATATTAACGATAGAAACCACGATATTCTTCCGGCAATAAGACAGCTATCTTTTTCATCAGATATGTAGTTGCATACTCTGTATATTCTTTTCTATCCTGACTAACCTGTTTAACTGGCAAGTTAAACTGTTGGCCTATATTGACAATAATTTCTGCATGATGGAACTCTTCTTTTTCCATATTACCTTCCATATTTACTGGAAGCAGCTTTTCACTGCCAGATAAGCCAATTGGGATAATTGGTGCTCCTGTCACTTTGGCAATCATGACAATGCCGTTTTTAGCTTCTATCATACTGCCAGTTCTGCTTCTTGTACCTTCAGGGAAAATCAGGATACTTTCGCCATTTTTTACCAGATTAATTATTCTTTTAATACCTTCAGTATCAGCGCTGTTAGGCACGATATTAGTTGTTTTAACAACATTTAAACCAATTTTTGTAAAACTGTTACCTGATAATTTAACACCAGCTACAAAAGTTGGATTAATGCTTTTTAATACTTTGTTTAAAATTAAGCCATCAGAATTGCTCAAATGGTTGCAGATAAAGATAGTTGGCTTTTTAGCATTCTCAAGATTTTCAATACCATGAACATTAACATTTGCATATTTATTCAAGAAAACCTCTACCAGTTTTTCGCTAACTTTAATCCTGGTTTTTTCTGGCAATATATTTATTAAATTAATTGCACACTTAATTAACATTGTTTATTCCTTCCCAATAAAAAGATTTTTCAATTGAAAAATCTTTCCTTATTTATTTATAACTTCTGCTAAAACAGACATCAATTTAGCAATATCAATCGGCTTAGAAACATGGCCACTCATACCGGCATCCATTGCATTCTTTTTATCTTCTTCAAAGGCGTTGGCTGTCATCGCAATAATTGGAATTTCTTTAAAATATTTATCTTCCAACAGTCTTATATTCTTTGTAGCTTCATAACCATTCATATTAGGCATCTGAATATCCATCAAAACCAGATCGTAATGATTAAGCGGATGATTCTTTAGGCTTTCAATACATTCCACACCATCCTGTACCAGTTCAATTAAAGCTCCATATGGCTTTAGAATTTCATAGATTATTTCTCTATTTAATTCATTATCCTCAGCAATCAAAATACGTTTATTAGCCAGCTGATTCTCATCTACTGCTGATTCCTTATTTTCTTCAATCTTTTCCGTAGCAATCTTATGAGGAATAGATACCTTAAAAGTAGTGCCTTCATGAAGCTTACTTTCAACGCTCAAGGAACCACCCATCAGTTCTACCAGCTTTTTAACAATTGGCATACCTAAACCAGTTCCTTCAATCTTGGAATCGGTAGTAGTGGTTTCTCTGGTGAATTCTTCAAAGATTGTTGGTAAGAATTCTTCACTCATACCAATACCGCTATCAGAAATAGTTGAAACGATAGTTGTATAACCATTAATCTCATTAGGAATTTCTTCCATAATTAATTCGACTTTACCGCCCTCTGGTGTATATTTGTAGGCATTAGAAACCAGATTCAATAGAATTTCATTTAATTTAACCTTATCAAGATAAATAAATGGTGTATTAACCTTAAACTGATAATTAAAAGTTATACCCTTCTTTTTCATTAATTCAGTATATAAATTAACAATTTCATCATAGACCTCATCAGAAGCATAAACCTGTTCATTTAAACTGATCTTGCCTGATTCAATTCGTGCCATTTCCAATACGTTATTGATGATTGATAAAAGAATATCAGAAGCTCCTTTTAGTTTATTCAGATATTCCTTGCTCTTTTGCTTGTCATCAAAGTTATTTTCCATTAAACCAGCATAGCCAATAATAGCGTTCATTGGTGTACGGATATCGTGAGACATTGAAAATAAGAAGTCGGTCTTAGCCTTATTAGCTTTTTCTACATCTTTTTTAGCCTTATTCAGCTGTTCATTAACACTTTGTATTTCTTCAATATATTTAGCGTCTTTAAACTTATCAAAACGCATATTAACGATAATACCAAGTATCACAAAACACACAACATAAGAGGCTGTTGACTGCAGGATATTGATCTCAAAGTGCTTGGGATTAACATATGCAAAAGTAGCTAATAAAAAAGTAATATATGTAAGAGTATTTAAAGTTAGTTCATATTTATAAGGTAAATAGAAGATAACGGGCGAAACAATGATAAATAAAGGAGTGTAGATAGCACTGTATTCAGGTGATACCAGTGTATCGGTTGAAATAAGAAATAAAGCGAGAACCAGCTGCATGGCAGTTGGAATATACTTGGCAACTATCTTCTTCTTGCCCTTTATGTAGAAATATCTGGTAAGTGGATAAAAACAGGCAATCAGGATTACCGGAACTAAAAAAGCCAGACGAAAATCAAAGCTCTTATATAAAAGCAGTGATAGCAGCTGGAAAACAAGATAGACAACAGAAACCACCTGAGATGTAGACTTAACTCGGCTTAAGCTTTCTTTGGTGATTTCATCAAGATATTCATTAAAATAGTTGTCCTGTTTGACGATTGATTTTTTAATTCTTTGCAGATATGTTGGCATATTCTCTCTTTCAAATAAAAAAACACTAAAAAATTAGTGCCAGTAAGTCTCAAAAAATTGGGGCAACTGGCTGCCATACTTAATTTCAGGCCCTATAGCTTTGCGTCATATTCTTTCGAATACTTTGCTAAATGAATTTGTACTTAAAAATTATATAAGTAATTCTAAGAATTATGCAATTCTTTTGACCAGTTAAAAAGGGACAAAAGTCCCCTGTTAACATCTTAAAGCATCCGCTAATGCAGACATTAAGTTAGCTATATCAATTGGTTTGGCGATATGACCATTCATACCGGCATTGAAGGCATTGCGCTTATCTTCTTCAAAAGCGTTGGCAGTCATAGCTAAAATCTTAATCTTTGATTTTTCATTATCTAATGAACGAATTGCTTTAGTAGCTTCATATCCATTCATATTAGGCATCTGAATATCCATTAGGATTACATCATAATAGCCATTTTCTGTTTTATTAAGCATATCTATACATATCTGGCCATCTTCCGCCCTGTCAACGATAAAGCCAGCTTCAGAAAGGATTTCAATAGCTATTTCTGCATTAAGATCATTATCTTCAGCTAAAAGGATACGCTTGCCTTTGAATAACGACTTATCGTAGTCATTATTATTAATTGAGACAATATCTTCTTCATTGGCTAAACAATGAGGAATAGTCACAATAAACTTTGTACCCACACCCTTCTTGGATTCAACTTCAATAGTGCCATCTAACATATCGACCAATTTCTTTACGATTGGCATACCCAGGCCTGTACCTTCAATCTTGGCAGCAGTTGTATTCTGCTCTCTAGAGAATTCTTCAAAGATATGTGGCAGGAAGTCTTCACTCATGCCAATACCAGTATCGGTGATTGTCGTCCTATATAAAGCATAACCTTCTTTATTAGCCGGCAGTTCTAAGAGTTCCATCGTAACCGTTCCACCAGCATTGGTATATTTATAGGCATTAGATAAGATATTGGCAAAGATTTCCTTTAACTTAACCGGATCACAATAAATACACTTATGAGTGATATTGACTGTATTAACAAATTTAATATCCTTCTGTTTCATTAAAGAATCAAAAATGGAAAACATTGAATCAATATACTGGTCTGATGTATACAATTGTTCCTCAACTACCATACTACCAGATTCAATTCTTGCCATTTCCAGGACATTATTGATAATTGATAAAAGCATCGCATTGGCATCATCAATCTTCTTTAAGTAGTCCTGGCGCTTAACTGGATCATCCTGATTTCTTTCCAGCAAGTCTCTAAAACCAATGATAGCGTTCATTGGTGTACGGATATCATGTGACATATTGAATAAGAAACTGGTTTTAGCCTTATTAGCTTCATTAGCCTTGTATTGGGCATAATTACCCTTGGCCTTAATATTCATCATAATCAGGTTTAAGCTGATGCTGACGATGGATAAGGCAATAACATCAGCCAGTTCAACAATAAATAAATCAAATGACTTGTTGATATACACCAGTATCATAAAGATAATATCGGCTATAAACATTTCACCCAATAAAACAATTGGTGGCGCATTAAATATCATAGGGATAATGACAATTTCCAGGATAAAAGTTAATGAATAATTGTTTGCTTCAACAATTGCTCCATTATAAATACCAACAGCATAAGTAACAAATGTCGCAATTACTACCAGATTTCTTAAGAGCATCTGATTATTTTGGGCGTATTTATAGTTAATAGCAAATACCAGAAACAAAATAAAAGACGAAATTAAAAAAGCATTTCGTCCCGTTAATAATGTTGGGCTTAAAAAACCACCTACTGCATAGCCTAAAAAGACAAGGCCTAGAACGCCGCAGAACACATTAAGAATCATCCAGTTTGGACGTGCGAAAAAGTCCTGTATCTTTAAACATTCTTCTTTGTTTAGACCGGCATATACAAATAAATTGGTCAGTTTCTTAAACATATAAACCTCTTAGAAAGTAATTGAATCTATATTGGCTCTCATATCACCTTCAAAAACAAATGAGCCAGCAACAAGAATATCGCATCCTGCTTCAACAATCTGACGGGCATTAAACTTCTTAACGCCACCATCTACTTCAATTTTATAATTTAAGCCATGGGCATCGCGATAATCTTTTAGTTCTCTTAGCTTGTCATAGGCACTTTCCATAAACTTCTGGCCACCAAAGCCAGGTTCTACAGACATCACCAGAATAATATCCAGTTCATCCAATAGCGGTTTGATAGTTTCAACATCAGTGCCTGGTTTAATTGATAAACCAACTTTTACATAATTATCCTTAATCTTATGGATTAATTCACGACACTTATCCAGGTCTTCAAATACTTCATAATGGAAAGTAATATTATCCGCACCCGCCTTAATAAAGACATCTGCAAACTTTTCCGGATCAGTTACCATTAAATGAACATCCATAAAAAGATCAGAATTCTTTCTGAAAGCCTTAAAGATATCTGGTCCAAAAGAAATATTTGGCACAAAATGACCATCCATAACGTCAAAATGAATCATTTCAACTTTTTCATTTAAAATAGCCAGCTGCTCATTGAACTTAGCATAGTCCAAAGACAGAATTGATGGTGCTAATAACATAATCTTTCTCCTCTATTCGTATACATAGTAGTAAATAATAACTGGTGAATTCTCATCCACTTCATATAAACTGCCTTCATTAGGTGACATTCTAACTAAAGAATTATCGCTGTATTTCTTTTCACTTTCTCTTAATTCGTTATAAGAAAGTCTTTCCATGCGATTTGGAATACCCATATCATTTAAGGTTTGAGCTACGACATTGATATCCTTGCCCATCAAATCAAATGGCAGCATCACCGTATTGCTGGCAGAATAAGTAAATTTAACCTTATTGATAATATTAGGATCATACTTATCACCAGCTACAATTAATTCCTGTGAAATGATGGTTCCCGGTGTTTTATCTGATTCTACAGCTTCACTAATAATCTGGAAACCCTTAGTAGAAAGAATTCCCTTGGCCTCTTCAATATGCATGCCTATATAATCATGCATAATAGAATAAGTTCCTTCAGAAACAATCAGATTAATCTTAGAACCCTTTTCAACCTTGGTTCCATAACCCGGAGTATAAGAAACGATAATATTAGCAGCAATATCATCAGTCAATATCCATTCGATTGATGAATCATCAATCTTTAAACCAAGTGGTGCCACAATATCCTTGGCAACCGTAACTGAATAACCCTTAAGTTCAGGAACAGTAACATATGGATCTTCTTTGCCACCGATAATACCAGTGATAAAAAGAATCATGACAATGGCTAGGGCTGATACTAAAGTAACAGCAGTAATAAGGATGCCACTGATAATTCTTTCTTTGCGCTTTTCCTTCTTCTTTTTAAGAGCTATTTCAGCCTTATTAGCCACCTTTATTGGTTCACTTGGCTGTTTAGTACTTATACCTTTTAAAACGACCTTTGGCTCATTTTTCACTTCAGGAATAAGACAGCGATTTAAGTCTCTTAACATCAAGGCGATGTTGGCATATCTTTCATCAAGATTTTTAGCCGTAGCCTTAATGATGATATTTTCAATAGATTGCGGTATATCGCGATTAATCTTGCAGATGCTAGGTATTTCATTACGGACATGCATAATAGCTACCTGAACAGCCTGATCAGCCTTAAATGGTACATCTCCACTTAATAGCTCAAACAAAACGATACCTAAAGAATAGATATCTGACTGCATAGTAGCCTGGCCACCCTTGGAAAGCTCCGGAGCCAGATAATGCACAGAACCAAGAACTGAACCCCTGGAAGTTAACTGCATGGCATTGTTTAATATCGCAATACCAAAGTCCGCCAGTTTAACTGTTCCATCATCCTTGATAAGGACGTTTTGTGACTTGATATCGCGATGGATTATGCCATTACGATGAGCTTCTAAAAGAGCAGCACATAACTGTTTCATAATCCAGATTGCTTCTTTATAAGGAAACGGACCTCTACGGCTTAATAACTGCTTCAGGGTATGACCCTTAACATATTCCATAACGATGTAGTGATAATTGCCATCCTGTCCCACATCATAAATATCAACCGCATTTGGATGAGAAAGCTTAGTTGAAGTATTGGCTTCACGATTAAAACGTTCCAAAGAGATAGGATCTGATGACATATCTCCTTTTAATACTTTAATGGCAACTTCTCTATTTAAAATCTTATCAAGAGCCAGATAGACATTGGCCATGCCACCCCTGCCTATTTCTTTGATAACTTCATATCTGTTAGCTATTATCATGGTTCAACTACAACAACGGTAATGTTGTCGTATCCCCCTTTCAGTAAAGCCAGATTAACCAGCTCATCGCATTTCTGCCTGCAGGTATCATATTCGTAGGAATCAACAATATTTAGTAATTCGTCATCCTTTACATAGCCACAAAGACCATCAGAACAGATCAGATAATATTTCATATCCTTAACCTTATGAACATCAAAATCGATTTCTTCAAAGACACCAGCTGCCTTAACCAAAAAGTGTTTCTTAGGATGATTTATACTTTCTTCATAAGTGATTTCGCCATTCATCAGCATCTGATTAACCAAAGTATGATCATTTGTTAATCTGAACAGTCTTTTATCCAGCACGCCATAAACCCTACTGTCACCAAGATTGATTGATAAGGTACCAAAAGAAGTGATTAAAATACCCGTAACAGTTGTACCCATACCATACAGTGACTTGGAAGTTAAAGACAGTTCATAGACATGTCTATTAGCCATTCTTAAGTAATAAGTGATGTACTCTTTAGCCATCTCTAAAGAAGTAAAGGGACCCGAATCCTTAAAGATTCTTTCGAAATAAGAGACAAATTCACCACTGGCAACATCTCCTGCCTTACCACCACCAATACCATCACAAACCAACGCTAAAAAATCACCAAAATTATTAGTGATTGTAATATATGAATCCTGGTTGCAAGATCTGTGCAAACCAATATCTGTTTTAGCGTAATATTTAAGCATTTAACATTTCTTTCGCTCTTAACTGACCACAAGCGGCATCGATATCAGTACCGCGCTTTTGACGCAGAGTAACGGAAATGCCTCTTTTCTTAAGCATATCGTAAAACTCCAATGTCTTTTCTTCACTTGTAGACTTATAAGGATTTTCCTTAACCTCGTTATAAGGAATTAAATTGATATAGGCATTCTTGCCCTTTAGATATTTAGCGATGTCATCGGCATCTTTTTTAGAATTATTTAAACCATCGATTAACAGGTATTCAAAAGTAATACGACGGTTGTTTAAGGTTGAATAATAAGAAATCGCATCCATTAGTTCTTCAAGATCATAGGCTCTATTAACCGGCATAATCTGATTTCTTAATTCGTTATTAGCAGCATGCAAAGAAATAGCCAGATTATACTGAACCTTTTCTTCCGCAAATCTTCTAATCATTGGTACTAAGCCACAGGTAGAAATTGAAATATGACGGGCACCAATCTGTAGACCGAATGGTGAATTAATAATTGATAAACCCTTCATCAGATTGTCATAGTTATCAAATGGTTCACCTGTCCCCATAATAACCAGATTATCGAGACGCTTACCTTCAGCATCAAGATATTTCTGAATAGTTAAAGCCTGTAAAACAATTTCACCAGCTGTTAAGTCTCTTTGTTTCTTAAGTAAACCAGAAGCACAGAATTTGCAGCCCATATTACAGCCTACCTGGCTCGATAAACAGGCTGAATAACCATATTCAAAGACCATCATAACTGATTCAATCAGGGCTCCATCAGCAAGTTCAAACAGGAATTTAACAGTACCATCTTTGGAAACCTGTTTGTTTCGGACTTTAAAAGCCATGAAGTCAAAGTCTTCAGCCAGTTTTTCCTGCAGACTCTTGGAAATATCACTCATTTCAAAGAATGAATCTACTCTTTTTTCATATAACCATCTAAAAATCTGTTTAGCTCTAAAGGGCTTTAGACCTATGCCTTTTAGATAGTTTTCTAAATCTTCTAAATTGTAATCGTATATCAACATATTATCTATTATAACCTTTACCTAATTTTGCATAATAGAAACAATCACCATCTTCATTAATAATTGTTTCCTCTTTCAATAAAGTGAATCTTTCATTTTCCATTAAGAATTTCTCTATCTGCTTGCCATTTTCCTTCTTGTTTAAAGTGCAGGTACTATAAAGAATAATACCGCCATCCTTAATAAGATTCTTGGCGCTGATTAATAAGTCCTTTTGAATCAGCTGCAGTTCATCTAAAGATTCCGGACGGATATGATATTTTAAATCCGGTTTTCTTGATAATGTACCCAGTCCTGAACAAGGCACATCAAGAATAATCTTATCAAACTTAAGATCCAAGACATTCTGTAATTCTATGCCATCATAATTAAGATAATGAATTCCTTCAAAACCCAGCAGTTCGGCCTTGTTTTTGATAAGATTCAGTCTTTTTTCATGTAATTCATTACTGTAGCTGTTTTCCGGTTTAACAATATCCAGACAGTTAAAAAGCTTGGAACCAGGTGCTGAGCACATATCGAGTAAAACATCATCTTCTTTTAAATCCAGATTATCAATCAAAGATGCTGAATTGATGTCCTGCACATAGAATAAACCATTGGCCATAGCTTCACTATTTAAGAGATTCTTTTTAGAAGTAAAGATATTTTTATTGATTACTTCAATATTTTCAAAGTCTTCAAACTTAGCCTTGTTATGATTTAAACGATAGAAAAGAGTTGGCACTCTTTTATAATTCTTTAAGATATTCTTAAAGTCTTCCTCACTGTACTGTTTCTTCAATAAGTTATAAATCCATTTTGGTAATGACTCATTGATATATTCTTCATCAGCCTCTTTTAGTTTTTTTAAATTATGTAAAACCGCATTGATAAATGACTTATCAAACTTATTCTTAGCCAGATTTACATATTCATTCAAAACAATATAGTCTTCCTTATTTAAGTAAAACTTCTCATAAATAGCCATGGCCAAAATAACCTTATTGCGTAAAGAAGTCTTATTATTAATGGAATCACTTACCTGATAAATCAGATAATCATAATTCTTTAAAACCCCACCAACCAGATTTGACACAAAGGGTCTTTGAACTGGCTCCAGTTCTTTTAATTTATTACGCATTAAAAGATTGGTATAAGAACTATCACCAATCGTTTTATAGATAATTTCTAAAGCAATTTCTCTTTGATTCATATTTATTCCAGATACAGTGGATCAATATCCACCTTAATTTTAGCAAGTTTTCTACTTCTTAGATATTCGTCCAAAAGCTTCCACACCTCATCAATTAAAGACTTCATATCCTTATTCGCAATTAGAATACGATAACGATAATTATTCTTAATACGTGGCAGTTCCACAGGACGATAAGATTTAAACGGCAATTCCTTGACTCTTTTTTCTAGGAAATCTAAGGAATTTTTAATGTGATCCATATTAGTATCCATAATAGTTATTTCCATTAAATGACTATATGGCGGATACATGGTCTTGGAACGATAATTCATTTCAATCTTATAGAAATAATCAAAGTCCTGATTATAGACAGCCTTTAAGACATAGTGATCAGGATTAAAGGCCTGAATAATTACATTACCCTTTTCATTTGCTCTGCCACTTCTGCCCGAAGCCTGCATTAATAAGTCCAGAGTAGTTTTAGCGGCATTATAGTCCTGATGAGCAAGCCCAGCATCTGCATTTAATATTCCAACAAGGGTTACATCAGGATAATCCAGTCCCTTGGCTATCATCTGAGTGCCAATCAGTATATCGATTTCCTTGTTTTCGAAGCGCTTTAATATCTTTTCATGAGCACCTTTTTTAGAGACATTATCCCTATCCATTCTATCGATTGAAGCATTTGGAAATAAATGCTTTAGTTCTTCTTCCACCTTTAAAGTACCAAAACCATAGTAAAGCAGTTCCTTACTGTTACATTTAGGACAGTATCTAGGAATTGAATAAGTTTTGCCACACTGATGACATTTTAATAGATTGATATTCTTATGGTAATTAAGCGGCATATCACAATCAGTGCACATTAAAGTAGTGCCACAATCACCACATTTAATTACTGGTGAATAGCCTCTTCGATTTAAAAGAATAATGACCTGTTTCTTTCTTTCTAAAGTATTGGCTATTTCTTCTTTTAACTTACGGGAAATGATATAGGAAGACTTGTTTTTAACTTCCTTTGTCAAATCAACTATTTCAATTTGAGGTGGTGTATTATTGATACGCTGATTAAGTCTTAACAGTTCATATTCACCCTTAATAGCACGGGTATAGGAATCAAGACTTGGTGTAGCTGAGGCTAATAGTACCTTGCCATTAAAGGTTAAGGCTCTTTTGATCGCTACATTCTTGGCAAGATATGTTGGTGTATTATCCTGCTTATATGAGGAATCATGTTCTTCATCAATAATAATCAAACCTAAATTATTAAATGGTAAGAATATAGAAGATCTGGTACCAACTACAATCTTTACTTCACCATTGATAACTCTTTTATACTGTTCATATCTTTCCTGGTCTGATAGTTCAGAATGATAGAAAATAACGTCATTAAAACGCTCTTTTACACGATTAATCATCTGTGGTGTTAAAGATATTTCTGGTACCAGAATCAGGACTTCTTTGCCTTCTTTTAAGTATTCACGGGCAAGATGAAGATATACTTCGGTCTTACCACTGCCAGTAACACCAAACAGTAAAGATACTATCTTATCAGTATTTAATATCTTCTGATAGACATCATACTGATCACTTGTTAATTCCTTGAAGTTATCATTAATTAACTGATTATTAGAAGAATATGTACATTCCCTGCTTTTTACTTCAATAACACCTTCATCAATAAATTTCTTAATAATCGATGAAGATAAAAGTCGAGCATCTCTTATAAGCATGTTATCAGTTAAGGAATCATACACTTCTTTCTGACGCTTGGTGAAGGGATAATCATCTTTAATCTTTAAAAGATAATCTTCCATCTTTGGCTTAATGATGTTTTTAGAAGTCTTTAGGGCCTTTGGCAGCATGGTATTTAAACAGCTCACAAATGGTGAAACCGTTACTTTAGAAAGCCACTTAGCCAGCTCAAACTGTTCCTTAGAAATAATTGGCAGTTCATCATAGACATCAATTATTTTGTTTAATTTAAAGCCTTTTTCTTCTTCAAAAGATAATAAATCTTCAATTTCAAAACAGTTTACTGTTAATGCTGTATTTTTGGCATTGTTGAAGATGACATCCACTCTTTTAAAGGGTTCAACATAAAAATCACTGTAATACGAAAACAGCTGGTTGGTATATAGAGATGAATTAGTTACGTATACTTCAACAACAAACATATCTAAATTATATGAAAAATTGGATGACTTACATCATCCAATTGATCCCTTCATATTAATCTTTAATAACTGGTTTAATTCAACCGCATATTCCATTGGCAGTTCCTTAGTAAATGGTTCAATGAAACCCAGGATAATCATCTGGGTAGCATCTTCTAAAGAAAGACCTCTACTCATCAGATAGAATAACTGTTCCTCACTGATCTTAGAAACTGTTGCTTCATGTTCGATAGTACATGAATTATTAGAAACAATATTAGTTGGAATAGTATCTGATGAAGAAATATCATCAAGAATTAAGGTATCACATTCAACCTTAGCCTTAGAGTTAGTGGCATTTTTACCCATAACCACCTTACCACGGTAGTTAACCTTACCACCTACTCTGCTTAGTGACTTGGAAATGATAGTACTTGAAGTATTTGGAGCTAAGTGAATCATCTTGGCACCAGCATCCTGATACTGTTCATGTGATGCAACAGCTACGGAGATACATGCACCTTTTGCACCTTCACCCGCTAAAACACAACATGGATACTTCATATTTAAGTGCGAACCAACATTGCCATCAATCCATTCCATCATACCGTTTTCTTCAACTCTAGTACGCTTTGTTACCAGGTTGATGATGTTGCTAGACCAGTTCTGTACTGTAGAATATCGGCATTTAGCGCCTTTTTTAACGATGATTTCAACAGTTGCAGCATGTAAAGAGTCCTTAGAATATTTAGGAGCTGTACAGCCTTCTACATAGTGCAAATCACTGCCTTCATCACAAATAATTAGTGTTCTTTCAAACTGACCCATTAATTCTGAATTAATTCTAAAGTATGACTGTAGTGGTTTATCCAGTTTTACACCCTTAGGTACATAGATAAATGAACCGCCTGACCAGACCGCTGCATTTAAAGCAGCAAACTTGTTATCCGCATAAGAAACAACTGTACCGAAGTATTCTTTGAATAGTTCAGGATGTTTCTTTAAAGCAGTATCGGTATCATAGAAGATAACACCCTTATCTTCTACTTCTTTTAACATATTGTGATAAACAACTTCTGATTCATATTGAGTACTTACACCAGCCAGAAACTTCTGTTCAGCCTCAGGAATCTTTAGTTTTTCAAAAGTATTTTTAATAGTTTCCGGAACTTCTTCCCAATCCTTTTCAACCTTGTTTGAAGGTTTGATATAGTAAGTAAAATCGTTAAAGTCAATATCACTTAAATCGGGTCCAAAGCTAGGAAGAGGCATTTCCACAAACTTGTGGTAGGCCTTTAAACGATATTCCAGCATCCATTCCGGTTCGTTCTTAGCCTTAGATATAGCTCTAATAACTCCTTCATTTAAGCCTTTTTCAGTCTTAAAAACGGATGTATCTTCATCCTTAAAGTCATAGGCATAATCATCTTGTGTATTAATAATGTCCTGATTATTATTGTTCATAAGCGTTAATTAAGTCTTCCATTGCATGTATGCCAATCGTACCGCATTTAATACGATTAGCCTGTTTATATAAGGTATCAAAGGCATTAGCTTCCTCTAAAAGTTCAGCATCATATTCCTTTTCACCCACCATATTGTAATACTGATCAATGATGTGTTTAGCCTCTTCTACACTTTTACCAATAATCATTTCCGAAATGATTGAAGTAGAAGCGAAGCAGATAGTGCAGCCTACACCATCAAAACGTACATCTTTTACCGTATTGTCTTCAATAAGCATCTGTACTTTAATATCATCGATACAAGATTCTGATGCGTTATGAATCATCTGATATCTATCATCATCTATTAAACCCTTATTGCGAGGATTCTGATAGTGATCAAGTAATATAGATCTCTTTAAATCTTCATCCATAAACATTAAATAATTGCTCCTATACACTTTTCCAGTGTTATTTCACTAACCACCTTAACAAAGCGGTCGATTTCTTCCTTAGTGTTGTAGATATATAGACTGGCTCTGATTGTCTGATCCTCATCGATTACATTGTGAAGTAGTTTAGCACAATGATTACCGGTTCTAACGCAGATATTATTCTTATTTAAATAAGTACCTGAATCCTGGGCAAAGACACCCTTTACATTAAAGGAAACAATCGAACACTCCGTCTCAGGATTATAAATCACAACATTATCCAGTTTAGCTAATTCGCTAGACAGATATTCAGCCATTTCCTTATCGTGAGCTTCAACATTTTTCATGCCGATATTCATTAAGTATTCAACAGCTGCCTTTAAGCCTAAAACACCTTCAATACTTGGTGTACCCGCTTCAAAACGAATTGGGGCATTCTTTAAGATGACATTAAAGTCCTTATCAAAACGGGCATTAGCGCCACCACCCATTGTCAGTGTATTGATTTGAGTAAGAAGTTCTTCCTTGCCATATAAAACACCAACCCCACCTGGGCCAAGCATTTTATGAGATGAGAAAGATAAGAAGTCACAATCAAGATCCTGCACATCAGTAAGGCAGTGTGGTACACCCTGGGCACCATCAATACTTACAACAGCACCTTTTTCATGTGCAAGTCTAGTTATTTCTTTAACCGGATACTTGTAACCTAATACATTAGATACCATTGGTAAAGCCACCAGTTTTACATTGTGTTTATTTAAGCATTCCTTATAGGCATCCAAATCAAAATGACCATCATCAGTTAAAGGAGTAAAGATGATATCACAAGCTGTTTTTTCCTTAACTGTATACCAGGGCAAGATACTTGAAGCGTGTTCTGCATAGCTTGTAAGGATTACATCCCCTTCTTTTAAATACTTTAGACCATAGCCATAAGCTACTGTATTTAATGAAGAAGTAGCACCATTGGTAAAGACAATTTCTTCAGCCTTTCTGGCATTTAAGAATTTTCTTAATACTTCTCTAGTTTCATCATATTCCTTAGAAACCTTAAAAGAGATGTCATAGTCACCACGGTGAATATTAGCTGTATCTTCTGTATAGAATCTGGTTACAGCATCTATTACACACTGGGGTTTTAAAGAAGTAGCGCCACTATCAAAGAAAATCATATCCGGATGGTTTTTAAGCATCGGGAAGTCATTTCTGATTGACATTACATCATACATATCTTTTCAACCTTTCTATCAGCAATTTTCTTGATCTTTAAGCCATCTTCAAAAGCTGAATAGAATTCTTCATTTGGCATTAAATAAGAAACAAGTAAAAGCTTTAAGGCATCGTTCTTAGATAAGCCACGTGAGTTCATATAGAATAAGACATTTTCATCAATCGTACCACTAGATAAAGAGTGCGAAGCTTCAACGTCATTTTCATCAATTAATAGTACTGGTAAGATCTTGGCTTTCTTAGGATTTTCAAAAGTCAGGCAACGAGACTTCTGGAAACACTTGCTTCTCTTAGAACCCTTTTCAATCTTGCCAGAAACAGTTAATGAGAAGTCAGCATCATTTAAGCAAACAACGTTGTTTGAAATAGAAATAGCTGAATCTCTTTCCTTATTAAATAGATTAAATTCAATATTCTTGGTATTAGTGCCAAGATAAGTTGAATTAATAGTCAGATTTGAACCATAGTAAACTTCAATATTATTCTTATGAATTAACTTGGCATCATTTAAATCAAAGTAATTGATTTCAACATTGCTGTTTCTGATAGTACCTTCTTCATTTAGACTTAATTCACTATCAGAGTTATTGAAAATCAAAAACTTATAATCACCATCTGAGAGTTCATAGTGAATATTAAAGTTACTGTTTGTGATGACAATAGTAATTACATCAGACTTATCTAAAGATAAATCCAGAGAGTTACCATTGATATTATCGAAAATTCTTGGCATCTTAAGCCCTCTTGTTTCTAGCACAAGTGCCTAGTGAATATACCATTGGTTTGTTTTCTTTTACCGGTTCAATCTTTAATTCTTCATATAACCAGTCATAACCATCCTGGTCAATCTTTAATACTAGTTCAGAATCACCTTCAACAACTACCTTGCCATCAACAATTACATGAGCATGTGTAGGTTTAATTGAAGTAAAGAATCTTTCATAATGTGAAACAACCATTAAACCCATGTTTGTTTCTTCCTTTAATTTAATAATTGCATCAGAAACAAGCTTAATAGCGTCGACATCTAGACCTGAGTCAATTTCATCAAGCATTGCAATATAAGGTTTCAGCATCATCATCTGCAGGATTTCATTTCTCTTCTTTTCACCACCAGAGAAACCATCATTAACGAAACGATGAGCTAAATCTTCTTTCATCTTTAATTCCTTGATGCCTTTATCAATTTCTTTAATAAATTTAAATAAAGATAGAGGCTTTTCATTGCGGGCATTAATAGCCGCTCTTAAAAAGTCAGAGTTTGTTACACCAGAGATTTCCTGTGGATACTGTAAAGCTAAAAACAAGCCCTTCTTGCTTCTGACATCTACAGGCATAGCTAATACATCTTCACCATTGAAAGTAATAGATCCAGATGTAACTGTATAAGCAGGATTTCCCATGATAGTCTGTAACAGTGTTGATTTACCATTACCATTAGGACCCATGATGGCGTGAATTTCGCCTTCTTTAACAATCATATTAAGTCCTTTTAAAATTTCTTTATCACCAGCATTTACATGCAAATCTTTAATTTCTAAAACATTAGCCATATATATTTTTTACCTCGAAGACTATTATAGCATCACTATTTTTAAATTGTAGGATTACTATCCATGAGGCCCTTCATTGTTTCAATCTATCAATTGGTATATAATTATGTAGTTTTACGGAGGTAAATATGGAAATCAAAGACTTATTAAAAAAATATTGGTTCCTTGCGACTGTCGCATTACTATCAATCGTATTTATCGTTGTATATTGCGTTAGCGCTATTAAGAACCGTCCTACATATGTCGACTCTAAGACAGTAAATGGACAAAGCGTAGTAATGTCTATTGGCGATAAAGATTTCATGGCTGATGATCTTTATGCTGATTTATATGGCAACTATGGCGAATACATGCTTTACCAGAAATGGATGAATGCAGTATGTGATGAAGCTGTAGAATTAACTGATGATTTAAAGACTTTAGCTAACAACTACTACTCATACATCTCAATGTATAACGAAGAAAAGACTATCGATACTACATTGAGACAGGCTGGTTACGCTAATGGTAAGGAAGACTTGATGCTTTACTGCTATAACCTGGTTAAGTCAAACAAGTTATTCAGCGATTACTTCTTAGCTAACTATGATGTATATGGTACTAAGTATGCTGAAGAAGCAAGTCCTAAGCATATCTCTCATATCCTTATTAAAGTAGCTGATGTTACAAGCAGCAAGGATGATGATGGCAATGATGTTTATACAGCTAATATGAGCGAAGAAGAAAGTGCTAAGCTGGATGCAGTTCTAGAAGCATTAAAGACACAGAGCTTTGAAGAAGTAGCTAAGCAGTATTCTGAAGATTCAAGCAAGGATAATGGTGGTTACTTAGGTCTATTATCTATGCCTACTGCTTCAAGCACTTACGTTAAGCCTTTCGCTAATCAGGTTGCAGAGCAGGAATGTGGTACAGTTTCTGAACCAGTACTATCTGAATTTGGTTATCACATCATTTATGTTACAGAACCAACAGTTGAAGAATTAAAGGCTGATGCTCAGTTTATGTCTGAATTAACTGGTGCATATAACTATGTAAATATCTTCGCTTTAAAGGAAAAGGCAGACGCTTTAGGCTTTGAAATCAAAGACGAAAACTTAAACAGCTACATCAATGAAATCGTTGAATTAGCTAATGAAGAATTAGCTAGCCTAACTAGTGAGGTAAATGAATAATGAAGAAATTATTAGTGTTATTATTAGCCCTACTACTTGTTAGTGGCTGCTCAAAAGTAAACAATACAACTGTTACTGGAGGCGAAGAAGTATTATTCTCTTCTAGCAAAACTACTTATACTAAAGCTGATTTATACAATGATATGCTAGGCAATGACATCACTGACCTACTATCAAATAACCTTGTAAAGGAACTTGCCGTTCTTGAAGGTGCTGACTTAGATACATATGTAGCTGAAGCTCAGGACTACATCAATGACTTAAAGGAACAGGGTTATGAATATTTCATCTCTTACTACTATGGTTCTGAAGAAGCTTATATCGATAGCTATGTATCATTTGAAGCTTCAGATATGTTATTAAAGAATGATGTAATGGCAAACTTCGACAAGCACGTTGAAGAATACGCTCCTATTCAGGCTGAAATCGTCTATTTCGATGAAGCAGCACAAGCAAACGCTGCAATCGATGCGGTAAATGCTGGTAAGACATTTGCTTTTGCAGCTAGCGAAAATGGTTACTCTAAGGAAGTTTATACTTCTGTTTATACTTCTAAGAAAACTCTTCCTGAAGAAGTTAGAAACTACATTAATGAAAACGAAAGTGGTTTATCAGGTGTAATTGAAACAGCTACTGTAGTAACAGACTCTGAAGGCAACAGCACTTCTACTCCTCGTTTCTACTTAGTAAATCTAATTTCTAAGAATGTAGAAGATTTCAAGGATGACTTTGTTAAAACAGTTATTGAAGATGTAGATGCTACTACTGTTATTAATAACTTAGTTAAGAAACACAATGTACAGATTCATGATCAGAGAATCTATGATCTGCTTTCTGTAAAATATGAGGCTGTAAAATAATGTGTATCTTCTGTGATATTGTAAATGGAACTATCCCTTCTTATAAGGTATATGAAGATGACAAGTTCCTGGCTATTCTGGATATTGCACAGACTACTAAGGGCCATACATTGGTTATGCCTAAGGAACATTACGATAATGTAATTGATATGCCTACCGAAGTAGTTAAAGAATTAATGGGTGTTACTCAAATCGTTGCCAGAAAGATTCTTAAGAACTTAAATGCTAAAGGTAATAACTTACTGGTTAATACTGATAGAGTTGCTGGTCAGATGATTGATCACACTCACTTCCACATCATTCCTAGATATAGCGAATTAGATACTGTAAACATCAGCTTTACAGAAAACAAACTGGATTTAGCTGAAGTACTGGCTGAAATCAATAAATAGAGTAGAGGGAGATTTTAAATAATCTCGCCCCTCTCATTGCACCGTA
>JAUNCS010000008.1:0-34675 GCA_030526485.1 Erysipelotrichaceae bacterium
GGAAATCGATACCGAATCTATCTATTTTTACTTGACAGATTCATAGCTGGTCTCCTTAAAAATCACTAGAATATTATATTCTATCTCCACTTAAATGTTAGCATGCCATAGATATAGACAAAGACAATAAGGACGGGTACTACATATTTAAATACTGGTTTCATCCATTCCTTAACCTTTAAACCCTTACCACTGTTGGCTTCACAAACAAAGTTGTCATAGCCCCAGCCAATAGAGGTAGTGCAGAATAAACACAACAGTAAACTACCCAGTGGAAGGATATTATTAGAAACAATAAAGTCCCAAAAGTCTAAGAAAGTAGAGCCTTTCGCAAAGGGTTCAAACTTAATAACACTAAAACCCAAAGCAGTGCTTAATCCTAAAGTAAAAGTAATCAATCCACAGATTGCACTGCCCCTAGGACGGGAGAAACCCGTCATCTCTCTGAACATTGCCAGGATGTTTTCGCAAACTCCTAAAACGGTCGACATTGCCGCAAAGATCATAAATAAGAAGAATAGGGAGCCCCATAATCGGCCATAGCTCATATTATTGAAAACGGTAGCCATGGTATCAAACAAAAGGGAAGGGCCACTTCCTACTTCCAGATTGTAGGTAAAGCAGGCTGGGAAGATAATGATACCGGCTAAGATTGCGACAAAGGTATCTAATAGTAAAACGTTAATAGATTCGCCTAAGAGACTTCTTTCTTTATCGATATAGCTGCCAAAGATGGCCATTGAGCCCATACCGGTTGAAAGGGTGAAGAAGGCCTGATTCATGGCTGCTACCAGTACTTTTCCATCAATCTTTTTAAAATCAGGTTTTAAATAGAAGGATAATCCCTCTTTTGCGCCTGTTAGTGTGATACTTCTAATAGCTAAAACAAACATCAGCCCAAGAAGTATGCACATAATCACTTTAACAACTCTTTCCAGTCCGCCCTGCAGTTTAAAGCACAGAACCAGGAAAGCTGTAAACAGTGTGATAAACAAATATAGAACATTTACTTTAGGATTGCTTATCATTTTGATAAAGGATAAATCATAGTGATTACCTGTAAGAAATTCAACAAAATAATAGATAAGCCAGCCACAGACTACCGCATAAAAGGCCATCAGGGCGATATTGCCAATAAAACAGATAATGCCAAACTTTGACCAGTACTGACCATCTTTCTGCATCTTTTTATACATAGTAAGGGGACTGCTTTGAGCGGCTCTGCCAAGGGAGAATTCCATGGTTAAAGCGGGAATGCCCAGTATTAATAGGCATAAAATATATACCAGCATAAAGCTGCCGCCACCGTTTTGGCCACACATCCAGGGAAACTTCCAGACATTGCCACAGCCTATTGCACAACCCGCCGACAGCATAATAAAGCCTAAGCGGCTTGATAATCTTTCTCTTTTCATTTTCTACCTCATTCGCAAGACTTATTATAGAGAATAAAAATAAAAAAGATAGTGTCAAGTAAAAATACTTGACACGCATATGAAAGTGTGTGAATATAGATAAGGAAATAGGAGGAAATTACTATGGTTAAAATGAGATTAAAGAGAATGGGTGCTAAGAAGTCTCCTTTCTATCGTGTTGTTGTTTCTGATTCAAGAAGCAGAAGAGACGGCAGAGAAATCGAAGTTGTAGGTAACTACGATCCAAGAAAGAACCCAGCTGTTATTAATATCGATGAAGAAAAGGCACTTAAGTGGTTAAATGATGGTGCTGCTCCAACTGATACAGTTAGAAACATCTTATCAACAGCAGGCATCATGAAGAAGTTTGCTGACGGCAAAAAGGCTGCTAAGTAATGATTAATCTTGAAAAGGTATTACTTAACATCGTAAAACCTATCTGTGAGGATACTGATTCTGTTATGGTTAAACAGATGGAATCACTTAACGACAATGAAATCCTGCTTTATGTTTATGCTCCAAGCAAGGATATCGCAAGATTAATTGGCAGACAGGGTACAATGGCTAATTCAATCCGCCAGATGTTACAGGTTGCCAGTAAGATTGAAAACAAGCGCATTTCAATTAAATTTGAAGCACTATAAGAGATGAATTTTCATCTCTTTTTTTATATAATTTTCGTGCATGGAATACACATTAATCGGAAAAATAATTAATACCCATGGTATCAGGGGTGAACTGAAGCTGGAAAGCTATACAGATTTTGAAAAGGAGCGCTTTAAGAAGGGTTCTCTTGTTTATATTGGCGAGGAACATATCGAAGTAGTTGTTAAGTCTTATCGTCCTTACAAGGGCTTTATTTTAGTTGTCTTTGAAGGATTGGAAGACATCAACAAGGTTGAAAGATATAAGGAAGAAAATGTCTATAAGAATAATGAGGATATTAAGCCTTTAAAGAAAGGTGAATACTACTTTAAGGACTTAAGAGATCTTGATGTCTATGTAGAAGATATTAAGGTAGGAAAAGTACTGGATGTTGAAGAAGGGATTAACTATAACTTCTTAAGAATCAAAACTGAAAAGGAAGAAAAGCTGGTTCCTTATTTAAGGGCCTTTGTCTTAAATGTTGATCTGGACAATAAGCGTATCGATATCGTTAAGATGGAGGGCTTACTATGAAAATAAAAGTGCTTACCTTATTTAAGGAACAGTTTGATGGTTTCTTAAATACTTCAATTATTAAAAGAATTATTGAAAAAGGTTTAGTGGAAGTAGAACTGGTTGACATCAGGGATTATTCAATTGATAAACATCGCCATGTCGATGACACGCCTTATGGTGGTGGAGCAGGTATGCTGATGCGAGTGGATGTCGTGGCTGAAGCTATTAAAGATAACAGAAGTGATAATACCCATGTCTTATTAACTTCACCTAAGGCTAAGCCCTTTAAGGAAGAAGATGCTTATCGTCTATTACAATATGATGAGCTGATGTTTGTCTGTGGTCACTATGAAGGTGTAGACCACAGAGTCAGTGACTATGTCGATGAAAATATCTCTATTGGTGACTTTGTCTTAACTGGTGGTGAGTTGGCTACAATGGTAGTTATGGATGCGGTAATGCGTCTTATCAATGATGGCATTTCCAGTGACAGCTTAAAAGAAGAATCTTATACCAATGGCTTGCTGGAATATCCCCAATACACTAGACCCCTAGTCTATGATGGCAAGGAAGTGCCATTTGTTTTAACAAATGGTGATCATGAAAAGATCAGAAAGTTTAATCTTAAGAACTCTTTAAGAGAAACTTACTTATATCGCAAAGATTTGTTAGAAAAGAGAGAACTCAATAAAGAAGAGAGACAGATGATGGAGGAAATTATTGATGAGCTTGGATAATATTAAAGTATTTATGTTTGATATTGATGGTACTATTATCAACCGTAAAGCTGAAATGACAGAAAATACCAAGAAAGCTTTAACTTATTTAAAAGATAAGGGCTATACTCTGATAATTAATTCAGGACGTCCTACTTTTTCAAGTATGAAAGTCTTGGAAAAGAATGGAGTAGCTGACTTATTTGAATACTATTATGGCTGTAATGGTATTGAACTGGTAAATAGAAAAACCGGTGAAAAGGAATTTGTCACAAGTCTCTCACCAGAAACTATCAGGGATTTTGACAAGATTTTCCATGAAGACTACCTGTCTTTATGTTTCTATCGCAATGGTGATACTTTGATGATGAATCACTTTATTCCTAATAAGGAACAGATTGATGAGTGGACAAAGCTTAGATTCGTAAAACCTCAAGAACTGGATTTCCAGACGGTAACTGAGCCAGAACCTAAGATGATTCTTTTATTTGAAAAAGATAAAAAAGAAGAAGTTACCAAGAAATTCAGAGCCATTGAAGATGAAAGAGTTGATATGTTCTTCTCAGGTGTTGACGTTATTGAAGTAATGCCAAAAGGTGCCAATAAAGGTTTGGCGGTAGATGCCTTTGCCAAGAAGATGGGAATAGATCCAAAAGACATCATGTGCTTTGGTGATGCGGAAAATGATACTCCAGCATTAGCTAAGGGTACAGGCGTTTATTTAGGCAGCAGAGAAGATGCTGATAAGTTTAATGTAGCTTATAATACCGTCTCAGTTGATGAAGATGGTGTCTATAAGTTCTTAAATGAAAATGGACTATTGAAATAATTGTTTAATTATGGTTTAATAATTAAGCGTTTCGCATTATTGTTCCGCTTTTCGTTATGATTATGAGCAGTAATTATATACATGATAAAGGAGAGATAAAATGAATTTAAACTTAGTTAATGAAGTTACTTCAAATCAACTAAAGAATGATCTTCCTGCATTACGTCCTGGTATGACTGTTAGAGTTGACGTAAAGATCAAGGAAGGCGACAAATCTCGTATCCAGGCTTTTGAAGGCGTTGTAATCAGAATCAAGGGCACTGGTATTGGCCAAACTTTCACTGTAAGAAAGATTTCTAGTGGTGTAGGTGTTGAAAGAACATTCCCTGTTCATTCTCCACTTGTAGACAAGATCACAGTTCTAAGAGTAGGTAAGGTTAGAAGAGCTAAGCTATACTACTTAAGAGAAAGATCTGGTAAGTCAGCTAGAATCAAAGAAGTTCGCTAATCTTAAAAGTCGCTTAGGCGACTTTTTTGATGGATTTTAATACAATAGGAATATGAAAAGATTGTTTAAGCTTTTAAGAGATTTATTGGAAGTGATAATTGCAGCAGTAGTGATTACTTTTATCCTATTTAACTTCGTACTTTTCAGTGCTGATGTTGTAGGATCATCAATGTATGACACCCTGGAACATGGCGATAGAGGCTTTAGTTTTATCATTACCAGAAATATCAAGATCAAGCGTTTTGATATCTGTGTAATTGATTCCGATAAATGTCATAATCTGATAATTAAAAGAGTTATTGGTTTACCAAACGATAAACTGGTTTATGCCAATAACAAGTTATATATAAATGGTGAAGAACTAAGAGAAGAATACTTAAATGGAGCCATTACGGAGGATTTTGAAATCCAGTTAAAGGATGATGAATACTTTGTAATGGGTGATAATCGCCAGGTATCTAATGATTCAAGATACTATGGTACTTTCAAAAAAGATGAGATTGTCGCCACCAACTTCTTTGTATTCTATCCTTTTAATAGAATAGGTTTTAAATAATATGAGTGAAGTAAAGACAAATATTAACTGGTATCCCGGTCATATGGCTAAGGCCAGAAGACAGATGGAAGAACAGTTAAAAATGGTAGATATCGTCATTGAACTGCGTGATGCCCGTATGCCTTTAGCCAGCGCCAATCCAATGCTGGAGGAATTGACTAAAAACAAGGCGCGTTTAATCATTTTAAACAAGTCAGACAAGGCTGATTCAAAGGAAAATCAGCTATGGGTAAAGCACTTTGAAAGAGCTATTTTGACTGACAGTGCTAATGAAAATATCACAAACAAGGTTGTAAATGAGGTTAAGGATATCTTAAAGGCCAAACTGGAAAAGGCTAAGGCCAGAGGTATCAGAAACAAGTCACTAAGAGCCATGGTTGTTGGTATCCCAAATGTTGGCAAGTCTACTTTTATTAATAATGTCGTTAAAAAGAAGATGGCTAAAACCGAAAACAGACCTGGTGTTACCAAGAGTCTGCAGTGGATCAGGATCAATGATGACCTGGAATTACTAGATACACCAGGTGTTTTATGGCCTAAGCTGGATGAT
This sequence comes from Erysipelotrichaceae bacterium, assembly GCA_030526485.1. Taxonomy (GTDB): domain Bacteria; phylum Bacillota_I; class Bacilli_A; order Erysipelotrichales; family Erysipelotrichaceae; genus Colivicinus. The sequence continues at coordinate 5,676 of JAUNCS010000008.1, forward strand.
CAGAATAAGGCGATTATCATGGCCTTGCTTGGCAGTATTAACGATATTATCCTGGATCAGGAAGAGCTGGTTTTATATGGTCTTGAATACATCAAAAAGGAATATCCTGGTCTATTAAATAAACGCTATGATGTTGATGAGACAAGTTCTGATTTAATTGAAGCGATTGGCTTAAGTAAGAAGTGGTTAAAGTCAGAAGGTGAAGTCGATAGAGAAAGAGCTATCAAGATGATTTTAACGGATATTCGTTCAGATAAAATTGGAAGGATTACCTTTGAGAAACATGAGTCTGTTGAATGAGTTTGAAAATAAACTGTGGCCAGAAGATAAACTGGTTATGGGCATTGATGAAGCGGGCAGAGGACCACTTTGTGGACCACTGGTTGTCGCTTCATGTATCTTTCCAGTAGGTTATGATAATGAACTTATCAATGACTCCAAGAAATTAAGCGAAAAGAAAAGAGAAAAGCTATACGATATCATTGTCAATGACGCCTTGTTCTTTTCTATTAAAGTAGTAACACCCAAGGAAATTGATGAATACAACATCTATGGCGCTACTCAAAGAGCGATGAGAGAACTCTCTTATGAATATGATGTGGAAACAGTTTTAACTGATGCCATGCCGATTGAAGATAATCCAAAAGTAGTGCCGATGATTAAGGGTGATGCCAAGTCAATTTCAATTGCTGGAGCTTCAATTCTGGCTAAGGTGACAAGAGATAGGCTGATGTATGAACTTGATGCCTTATATCCGGAATATGAATATAAGAAACATAAGGGTTATCCTACTAAAAGACATCTGGAATTAATGGAAGAATATGGGGTTTTCGATATTTATCGTTTCTCATTTCGACCATGTCAGGATAAGAAAATAAGAGAAGATATAAAGTTTTACGAAAAGTAAAACTTTTTTATTATTTGGCTAAAAGAGAAAAATAGGATAGAATGGAATCTCGAAAGAGAGGTATGTAAAAAATGAAAAAACTATTAGTAGTATTATTAACTGCTTTACTATTATGTGGCTGTTCAGGTAAGAAGGAAGACAACAATACTGTTGAAGCTAACACTGTTGGTACAAAACAGTTAGCTGTTTTCGCTGCTAGCTCTGAAACAGACTTAAACAAGTTAGCTGAAGAACTTATCAAAGCTAATTCAATCAAGGACTTAACATTAGTATCTATGGAAGTTGAACCAGGCTGGTTAAATGGTTTCACTGATGATGTAACTAACTTCACTAAGGGTGTTGTAGTTTCTCCAATGATCGGTACTATTCCTTACGTTTCATATGTATTTGAAACAGAAGATACTGCGGCTTTAATCGCTGAACTAGAAGAAAAGTCAGACTTAAGATGGAATATCTGTACTGAAGCTGATGAAAAGGTTAGCGGCGAAAGAGGCAACCTTGTATTCTTCATCATGTGCTCAAACGATCAGTAAGATGAAAGTAAATAAAAAGGTATTACAGCTTATTGCGGCTATCCAGATACTGATTTTCCATTTCTGGATTAATTCAAGTAATACCGGTGTTGAAAACTTTATCAGAACAATTTCCTATATTGGTGTCGATATCTTCTTCTTTGTCTCTGTTTATTCCATGAGTCAAAGATATGATGAAAACTTTAATTATTTAAGTTTCATCAAAAACCGTTTTAAGAACATCTTCATCAAATACTGGATCTTACTGGCTATTGCGATTGTCTATAAAAGATATTCATCAGTAATCTATAAGATTCTGGGAATTGAAATCTTTATTAAGGGCGGGGGAGCTTTTCTTTGGTTTATCCCTGGCATTATGCTGGTTTATCTGTTATTTCCATTCTTTCTTAAATGGAAGAATAAATATAAGACCTATATTGTATTAGCTGTTTACCTGTTGGTATCAATAGCTGTTACCAATTTTACTTCTTATAAGGAAATCTTTATTCTTTTAAACAGATTGCCAGTCATGCTGTTTGGCTATGAACTTAGCAAGCGCAAATTAAAGGGTAACAAGTTAATTGGTGTTGTATCAATTATGCTCTCGCTGGCTTGTTTATATAAGTTTGGCTATAAGGCTAAATTAAACTTCCCAATCTATGACTTCTACTATATCTTCGCAATTCCATTCATCTATGGCTTATTGCCTTTAGTAGAAAATATAAAGCTAAATAAAGTCTTTGATAAGGTAAGTAAGACAACACTAGAAATCTATGGTCTGCAGATGATTTTTGGTTTCGATATTTCAAGCAAGATATATCTTCTATTCAAGAATCCTTTAATCAGTAATATCGTTTCACTGTCATTAATCATTCTATTGGCTATTATCTTTAAAACAGTTTATGATTTTATAAACTCTAAGATCAGCTTTAAGTAGCTGATCTTTTTTTGTTTATAGACGTCATGGCAATACTGGTTTAAATAAGGTGAATAAAATCGTTTCTTATCGAATTATTTTATTGACGTATATATCGTAAGACGATATACTTGTATTGCGATATATCGTAAGACGATATACTGAATAAAAGAAACAAGGATAAAAATCTAAATAAAGGAGAATAGGAGTATGGCGGAACAAACGGCTCTAACAGAGAGTACATTTTACATCCTACTTGCTTTATATAAACCGATGCATGGCTATGGCATTATGCAACAGGTTCTTGAATTAAGTAAGGGACGCATCCGTATGGCACCTGGAACTTTGTATGGTGCGTTAAATACTATGTGTGAAAAAGGGTGGATTATCCAGCTTCCGGTGGAGGATGGAAGCAGAAAAAAGGACTACAAATTAACCGAGAAAGGAAAACAGATACTTCTTGGGGAAATTGGAAGATTAAAAGAATTAGTAAAAAATGCAGATTTAGTGATAGGAGAAATTAACAATGACTGAAAGAAGAACTGAATATAAATGGTTTTGGGCTTGGGATTTTGAAATAGAAGAAAAATGGCTTAATGAGATGGCTATGCAGGGCTGGGCCCTTGTAGAAGTTGGATATGCCAAATTTACTTTTGAAAGAACAGAACCAGGAGAATATACTATAAGACTTGAGATGCATGACAAAGATCTTTCTTATGAGGAACTTCTTGAAGATGACAATATTGAAGTTTTAGGTCAGGTTCTTAAATGGAAATATATGAGAAAGAAATCAGAGTATGGTTCATTTGATGTTTTCTCTGATATTGATTCGCGTATAAATCATATGAATAAGATCTGCACTCTTATAAAAATTATTATTTTCCTGAATCTGCTTTCCGGATTAACTAACGCGCATACAATGGGCTGGATTAATTTGCTACTGGTAGCTCTTCTGGCTTATGGCTTGGGCAAACTTGAAGGTAAAAAAGAGCTTCTTACAAGAGAAAGGGAGCTTCACGAATAATTAGCATTAGATAAGTGTATCTAAATCAAAATTAGGACTTGCCTTGCGCATGTCCTTTTATTTTCTTAAAAAGTCAATATTTTCAAGCGTCAGTAAATAATATTTTGAGTCTAAGTGTAATGCTTAGACTTTTTTGTATAATTAGAAAGTACAGGTACTTTATATGTTTGATATCAATATATTATTAACTGCAGAAATCATGAGCGTCGTCATGATGGCTATTGGACTTTTGGGCTTATTTACCAAAAGAAATCGTTCAAAGAGTTCCAATGCCCTGGTTCTGGTTTTCTTATGTAATCTATTAAGCTTATTTGCGGATATTTGCGCTTATTCCTTCCAGGATTTGCCAAGAATGCTGGTTCTAATAATCTGGACGATAGCCTACAGTTCTGGTTCTTTAACCATCATTGCGATGATTAATTACTGGTATCATCTTATTTCTGAATACACCACAGTTAAAAAACTATATTTTCAGATTCCACAGTTTATCTTTGTTGGAACCTTTATTCACCAGGTATTCAGATGCTTAACAGGCCAGATTATGACTATTGGTGATGGTGTTGTCACCTATATTGATGATGGGGCATATCTGGTAAATATTCTTTACTTTATAATCATTGTTTATCTGATTGTTATTACACTGAGAAAGTCTAAACAACTTGGTTTTAGAAATACTCAGCTCTTTGTCTTTGTTTTGGCGCTGCCGTTTGTTTCCGGCTTGGCATCATTTATTTTCAGCAATCAGGGTGACTTTATCTTTGTTTCCACAGCTATTTCTTTAATTCTGATTTATATCCTGATTCAAAACTATCGTCTTATTGAAAGAGATGAAATGCTACTTGATAAGAATAAGGCCCTGATGGATAGAATGCATAATATCGAGGCTATGCATAGTATCTATACCTCAATGTATGACATTGATATGAGTACTGGCGATTTTGTGGAATTATCAGCTCTTGATGATGTGGAGAATTATATTCCCAAGAAGGCTAACTGTCGTATTACTAATCCTGAATTCTGTAAGAAAATGATGCTTTCGGAGTTTAGTGAAGAGATGCTGGCCTTTGTTGATATTGATACTTTAGATGAAAGAATGGGTGATAAGAAGTTTATTGCCAAGCGTTATTTAAGTACCATCCCAATTCCTGGCTATGATGAGAAAAAGGGTATCTGGACTGAGGTTTGTCTGATAGATGATGGCCGAAATCCCGATGGAAGCTTATCCCATGTCTTATTTACAACCCGCACAATTCATGATGAAGTGATCAAGGAGCTTGAACATCAGGAAAAGCAGAAAAAGAATTTAAGCATCTTTAAATCTTTAGGTGAAATCTATGCTTCACTTTACTATATCGATTTAAACAAGAATCGTTTTGAAGTCATCACTTCACCAAATGCCGTTCAAAATCAAATTGGTAAGGGCGGTAATGCTCAAGAACCTTTTTATCATATGTGTGATCATATGGTGCTTCCTGAATACAGGGAGGCTATGTTAAGTTTTACTGACTTAAGTACTTTAACTGTTCGTTTAAATGAAAACAAGATTGTTAAACAGCAGTTTCAAAGTTCCTTACCTTTAGGTCCAAACAAGGAAGTTGGTACCTGGGTTGAAGCACAGTTTATTGATGCTGGTCGCGATGAAGAAGGAAATGTAACTAATGTTATTTTTGCGACTCAATCAATTCAGTATGAAAAACTGAAGGAACTGGAAGCTAAGGATAAAATTGAAAAAGCCTTGGAAGAAGCTAAAACAGCTAATAAGGCTAAGACCGACTTCTTGTTTAATATGTCTCATGATATTCGTACACCAATGAATGCGATTATCGGCTTTAGAGACTTATTGGAAAAGAATCAGGATGATCCACTTAAGAGACAGGACTATCTTGATAAGATCAAGAATGCCAATGATGTCTTATTATCAATTATTAATAATGTCTTAGAGATGACCCGTATTGAACAGGGTAATGTTGAACTGGACGAGACAGTTGGCAATATTGAACAGTTTGTTAATGCGGTGGAATCAATGTTTATTGAAATGATGGAGCAGAAAAACATCAGCTTCACGCATTCAATAAATGTTGAACATGAATATGTCTATGGGGATATGACCAAGGTTAGAGAAATCTATATCAACCTGTTGTCTAATGCCTATAAGTACACTAACGCCGGTGGCAGTATTCACTTGGCGGTTGATGAATTACCTGGTGAAAAAGAGGGCTATGCCTTATTAAGAACCACTATTTCCGATAATGGTATCGGTTGGATGAGGAATTCTTAAAACATATTTTTGAACCATTCTCTAGAGAAAACAATACTACCGATGCCAAGGTTGAAGGTACTGGTTTAGGTATGCCGATTGTTAAGCGTCTGGTGGAAATTGAAAATGGTACTATCGATATCAAATCCAAGAAAAATGAGGGTACTACCATTACTGTTACAGCCTACCATAGAATCGCTTCAGCTAATGAAGTGAAGGGTGATGTAGCTAAGGATGTCAATCCAGAAATCTTTAAGGATAAGCGCATCCTGCTGGTTGAAGATAATGAATTGAATGCGGAAATCGCCATGGAAATCTTAAAAGATGCTGGCTTTATCATTGAACACGCTTCTGATGGTCTAATCGCCTTAAATATCTTAAAGGAAAAAGAAATTGGCTATTATGATCTGGTGTTAATGGATATTCAGATGCCAAACATGAATGGCTATGAGACAACTGTAGCTATCAGATCATTAAATGATGAAAGAGCCAATATTCCAATTATTGCGATGACTGCCAATGCCTTTGAAGAAGACAAGAGAGAAGCTTTAAGAGTTGGTATGAATGGCCATATCGCTAAGCCAATCAATGTTAAGGGTGTTTTAGAACAGCTGGCTAAAATAATCAGACAAAGTACAAAATAAGCTCCGTACGGAGTTTATTTTTTTATACAATAATGTTTATATGAAAAAGTATTATAAGAAATATGCTTATTTATTAATATTTGGAATTTTAGCCAACGTAGTTGTTGACTATGTTCAGCTTTACATTCCGGAATATCTGGGCCAGATAGTTGAAATAGTAAGAAGCAGTGAATCGCTGATTTTAAGTGATATCTCTACTATTCTTATAATGACCATGCTGGTGTCTTTAATACTGTTTATTGGCCGTATAATAATGCGTTATTGCATACTTGGTGCTTCATCAAGAATGGAAGCTGCTATTCGCCACGACATGTTTTTAAAAAGCGAAAGACTATCGCAAAGATACTACCACCAGAACAAGGCTGGCTCTATTATGTCAGTCTTTACTTCCGATACCGAGACTATTGAAGAATTTGTAGGCTGGGGCACTGTAATGCTGGTAGATGCGATATTCTTATCAACACTGTCTTTATATAAGATGTTCAGGCTGGACTTTGTACTTTCGGCTATTACAATTATCCCAATGCTTATCTTGATTATCTGGGGTAATTCAGCGGAAAAGATTATGTCTAACTTATGGTTAAAAAGACAGGAAAACTTTGATAAGCTTTTTGATTTCACTCAGGAAAACTTTACCGGTATCAGAGTAATCAAGGCCTTTGTTAAGGAAAAACAGGAACAGAAGGCTTTTGATAAGGTAGCTAAAGAGAATGCTGAGGTCAATGTGAAATTCGGTATGCAGTCAGTAGGCCTGGATGTATCAATTGAAGTCCTTATTGGCTTGATTATGGCCTTATTATTGGGACTGGGCGGTTACTTTGTCTATTTAACTGTTAATGGTAATCCCTTTATCTTATTTAATCATCAGGTGATTATTAAACCAGGCGATCTGGTAACTTTTATTGGCTATGTTGATACTTTAATCTGGCCGATGATGGCTATGGGTATGATTATGCAGGTATATTCCCGCTATTCAGCTTCAAGTAAAAGAATTATCGAATTCCTGAATCAGGAAGAAGAGATTAAAGATAGTGATAATTGCATCCTTTTAAATAACTGTAAAGGGAATATTGAATTTAAGAACTTTAGCTTCAATTATCCTGGAACAGAGGAAAATGTTTTAAAAAATATTTCTTTAAGTATTAAGGAAGGAGAACTGATTGGGGTTGTTGGCAAGATTGGTTCAGGCAAGAGTACTTTAGTTAATTCCTTATTACATTTATATAATGTTGAAAATAATCAGATCTTTATTGATGGTATTGATATCATGGATATCTCTTTAAAGAGTCTAAGAGACAATATTGCCTATGTACCACAGGATAACTTCCTGTTTTCAGATACAGTGGCCAATAATATCGCTTTTTCTGATATGAACAGTGATATTAAAAACATTGAAGAAGCAGCGGTATTTGCTGATGTTGATGAAAATATCAGGGGCTTTATGGATGACTATGATACGGTAACTGGTGAAAGAGGGGTAACTCTTTCTGGTGGGCAGAAACAGCGTATTTCAATTGCCCGTGCATACTTAAAAGAAGCACCAATCATGATACTGGATGATTCAGTATCGGCAGTCGATGTTAAGACCGAGGAAACAATTATTTCCAATATCTTAAATAAGCGTAAGGGTAAAACAACTATTTTAATCGCTTCCCGTTTATCAACCGTTAAAAGGGCTGATAAGATTATTGTTCTTAAAAATGGCGAACTGGAGGCCTTTGATACTCCAGAGAGATTAATGGAAATCTCAAAAACTTATCAGAAGATGTCTTATCTTCAGCAACTTGAAAGTGAGCTTTAATGGAAGAAGAATTAGAAACTTTGAAGGGTGATAAAAAGATCCCTTTAAAAGAATTGTTGAAAAGAATACTTAAATATATTGCACCGGAACGTGTGAGTTTTATTAGTGCTTTATTGCTGGTAGCCTTTAATGTCTTCTTAGATACCTTGTCACCTTTATTTACCAGCAAGATAACTGATGAACTGGTAAGTGATAATATCCGTTTAAACTTTGTTATCAGACTGGCGGTACTATCGTTTGTTATTGTTTTAATCAATCAGATTTTCTTATATCTTGAATCGAAGATATTACAGAACTGTGGCCAGAGAATCATTTATCGTATGCGAAATGAAGTCTTTGAACATATTGAAAATCTGTCTTTGAATCAGTTTGCCCAGATGCCTGTTGGCTCTTTAGTAACTCGCGTTACTTCTTATACAGCCAGCATGTCAGAACTCTTTACTGGCGTCTTTGTAAGAATACTAAGAGATATTACAACGCTCTTTGGTGTATATATTGTCATGGTCTATATTTCACCATCACTGTCTTTTTCAATGCTGAGCATAATAGCCCTGGTCTTTGGAATCTCTTTATTCTTTTCCAAGAGAATTTCCAATTACTTTAGAAAAGACAGGGCAGCATTGTCGGATTTAAATTCCTTCCTTTCTGAGAATATTGCGGGTATGAAGATTACCCAAATCTATAATCAGGAAGAGAGAAAAGATAATGAATTCAAAAAGAAAAATGATGAATGCTTAAATAATCGTCTAAGTATTGTCAGAAATAATGGTATCTTTAGACCCTTAATATCTTTTATCTACACTTCTTCAATTGCCTTGTGCTTTGCCTTAGGCATTAAGTATCAGTTATCAGCGGGTGAAATTGTTGCTTTCTATCTATATTTATCAAGATTCTTCCATCCAATACAGAATCTGGCTGATCAGTTAAATACCTTCCAGAAGGCGATGACTGCATCTGAGAGAATCTTTAATTTACTGGATGTAAAAGCTGATGTCTTGGATAGGGAGGGAGCCATTGAAGTAGATAATTTAAAGGGACGCATTGAATTTAAAAATGTCTGGTTTGCTTATGAAAAAGAAAACTGGATTTTAAAAGATGTTTCCTTTGTGATTGAACCAAAACAGACTGTCGCCTTTGTTGGGGCAACCGGTGCTGGCAAGACCACTATCTTACAATTAATAGTCAGAAACTATGAAGTTCAAAAGGGTGAGATTTTAATTGATGGTATCAATATCAACAATATTAAGATTGATTCTTTAAGAAAGGCTATTGGCCAGATGCTTCAGGATGTCTTCTTATTCTCAGGTACTATTGCCAGCAATGTTAGCTTGCATGATGAGTCTTATACAAAAGAAGAAATCATGGAAGCCTGCCGCTATGTAAATGCCGATAGCTTTATTAATAAGCTGCCTAAGGGTCTTGATGAAGAAATTATTGAAAAGGGTGAAAACCTTTCTCAGGGTCAAAGACAACTGCTGTCTTTTGCCAGAACCGTCATTCATAAACCTCAGATTTTAATACTGGATGAGGCTACTGCCAATATCGATACCGAAACAGAAGTACTTATTCAAAAGTCTTTGGAGAAGATGAAAAATATTGGAACTATGCTGGTGGTGGCTCATCGTCTTTCGACTATTCAGCACGCCGATAAGATTATTGTTTTACAAAATGGTGAGCTGATTGAAGAAGGTAATCACCAGGAGCTTCTTAAAAATCGTTCTTATTACTATAAGCTTTATCAGTTACAATTTGAAAATAATTAATAAAATTCCTGCCAGGTGTAGGAATTTTTTATTTGAATTCACAATAATACTATATGGAGAACAGAGAACTGCTGATAAGTTTGGCCATTAAATATAATGGTGAATATTCTTTGATTAAAAAAGCGATTGAGAATAATGAGATATGTGAACTAAGAGAATGTAGAAACTGTATAACAATACTGGATAAGGAGTATCCCAAGAGATTACTGGACTTAAAAAGGCCGCCCTATGTCCTGTTTTATAAAGGGGATATTAATCTTTTAAATGAAGAAAGTATTGGGATAGTTGGTTCCAGAAAACCCTGTGACTATGCCTTGAGGGCGACAAGGGAAGTGGTCTTAAATAGAAGGGATAAAGTCGTAATATCAGGTATGGCCAAGGGAATAGACGCCTGTGCCCACAAATACGCAGACAGGACCATTGGGATACTGGGTTGTGGTATCAATTATATCTATCCCTATTGCAATAAGGATTTATTTAAAGAGGTGGAAAAGAAGGGCTTACTCATATCGGAATATCCGGATAAGAGTTTGCCTTATGCCTATCATTTTCCTTTTCGCAATCGTTTAATTGCCGCTTTAAGTGATGAGGTGTATATAATGGAGGTCCATGAAAAAAGCGGGACTATCACTACCGTAAATGAGAGTCTGGAGCTTGGTAAGGATATCAGAGTTTTGCCCTATGATGTCTTTAATGAAAGTGGATCTTACAATAATTATCTGATTAATGAGGGCGCTTTAATGATAAATATAAAAATTGACAAATAAGAAAGTTTTGGTTTAAATAATTAACTGAAAAAGGTGAAGTATGAAAAATTTAGTAATTGTGGAATCGCCATCTAAATCAAAAACAATCGAAAAGTACCTGGGAAAAGACTATAAAGTTGTTTCCAGCAAGGGCCATATCCGTGATCTGGCTACTTCAGGTAAAGAGGGTTTAGGTGTTGATGTAAAGGATGGCTTTAAGCCAACTTATGTAATATCAAAAGATAAAAAAGATGTTGTGAAAGAGTTAAAGACTCTTGTGAATAAAGCAGAACATGTCTATCTGGCAACCGACCCGGATAGAGAAGGGGAAGCTATTTCTTGGCATCTATTGGATGAACTTGGATTAAATATTGAGGATGAAAATCGTATTGTCTTTAATGAAATCACTAAGAATGCGATTTTAAAGGCTATCACTGAGCCAAGAAAGATTGATATTAATCTGGTTAAGTCTCAGGAAACAAGAAGAATCTTAGACCGTATTATTGGTTTCAAACTGTCTAAGCTTTTACAGAAAAAGATTAAGTCCAAGTCTGCTGGTAGAGTGCAATCTATCGCTTTAAGAATGATTTGTGACCGTGAAAGAGAAATTGCGGCTTTTGTTCCAGAAGAATACTGGACTATCAAGGCTATCTTAAATAAGGGTGCTAAGAAATTAGATACCAACTTAATTAAGATCAATGGCAAGAAGGCCAATATCAAGAATGAGGCTGAGGCTGATGAAATAATCGCTTCTATAAGTGGTGACTTCATTGTTGATAGCGTCGTTCAAAAGAAAAAGAAGAGAGCTCCATATCTGCCTTTTATTACTTCAACTCTACAGCAGGAAGCTTCTTCCAAGCTGGGCTTTAGTGCCAAGAAGACCATGATGCTGGCTCAAAATCTATACGAAGGTATCGACTTAAAGAATGAAACTGTCGGTTTAATCACTTATATGCGTACTGACTCAACCAGACTTTCAAATGAGTTTGTAGCCAGTGCCTATTCTTTAATCGAAGAAGAATACGGTAAGGAATATAGAGGTTTCTATCGCATTAAAAATGATGAATCATCACAAGATGCTCATGAGGCGATCAGACCTACTTCATTAGCTAACAGTCCTGAAAGCGTTAAGGAATACTTAACTAATGATCAGTACAAACTTTATAAGTTTATTTATTGTCGTGCTCTGGCTTCTTTAATGGCTGATGCGGTAAGTAATACTGTTACTTATAACTTTACAAATCAGAATTTCTTATTCTCAGTTTCTGGTTCAGAACTGATTTTTGATGGTTTCTTAAAAGTATATAAGGACTATGATTCAAGTAAGGATGTTATCCTTCCTTCGTTAAAAGAGGGTGAAGCACTTCCTTTAAACAAGATGGAAAAGGAACAGCACTTTACTGAGGGTCCAGGCCGCTATACTGAAGCCAAATTAATTAAGGCTTTAGAAGAAGAAGGTGTTGGTCGTCCTAGTACTTATGCGACTATTATTGATACCAATCTGGCAAGAGGTTATGTTGAACTTAAAAAGGAAAGTGCTACTTCCAAGACTAAGTATTTCTTCCCAACTGAACAGGGTGTTTTAACTGACGAAAAGTTAAAGGAATACTTTGAATCCGTAATCAACGTTAAATATACAGCTAATATGGAAACAGGGCTTGATGAGATTGCCTTGGATAAGATTGACCAGCTAAAGTATCTTGAAGACTTCTATAGTGAGTTTGTTCCACTTGTGGACAATGCTTATGAAAAGATGGAAAAGAAACAGGATGAAAAGACTGGCGAAAAGTGTCCGGTATGTGGCAGTGACATGGTTTATAAAGACAGCAAGTATGGCAAGTTTGCTGCCTGCTCAAACTATCCAGAATGTAAGTATGTTGAAGTTGAACAGGTGGGCAGGGACTGTCCGGATTGTGGTGCGCCACTAATCTATCGTACTGGTCGTTATGGCAAGTTTATTTCTTGTTCAAAGTATCCTGAATGCAAGCATATTGAAAAGATGAATGAAGAAAAGCCAGAAGATATTGGCAGAGAATGTCCAGATTGTGGTAAGCCATTATTAAAGCGTAAATCAAGATATGGCAACTACTTCATTGGCTGTTCAGCATATCCAAAGTGTAAACATATTGAAAATATCGAGGGTGAAGAAAAGCCTAAGTTTACTAGAAGAAAAAAGAAAAAATGAGAGAAGTAAAAGTAATTGGCGCCGGACTTGCAGGGTGTGAAGCAGCTTATCAGCTGGCAAATCTTGGCGTAAAAGTTAAATTATATGAACAGAAGCCAGTTAAAAGACATGAGGCTTTTAAGACGGATTATTACAGTGAACTTTTATGTTCCAATTCTTTAAGAAGTGATGATCCAATAACTGGTGCTGGTTTATTAAAGGAAGAGATGAAAATTCTTAATTCCTTAATTATTGAGGCGGCCTTAGCTACCCGTGTTGAAGCAGGTAGAAGCCTGGCGGTTGATAGAGAAGGATTCTCTAAATACATCACTGATAAGATTAACAGTCATCCAAATATCGAAGTAATCAATGAAGAAGTAACAGAAATTGATACTGAAGTTCCTACACTGATTGCTTCTGGTCCTTTATGTGAGGGTGAACTTTCTAAGAATATTCAAAAGCTATGTGGCAAGGATTACCTGTATTTCTATGATGCAGTAAGTCCAATTGTCGAAAAGGATTCAATTGATTTTTCCAAGGCTTACTACAAGTCAAGATATGAGGATACAGGTGACTATATCAACTGTCCTTTAACTAAAGAAGAATTCTTTGATTTCTACAATGCAGTATTAGAGGCTAAAAAGATTGCTGCTCATACTATTGATGATGAAATCTACTTTGAGGGCTGTATGCCTTTTGAAGAAATGGCCAGAAGAGGCAGAGATACGCTCTTATTTGGTCCAATGAAACCGGTAGGTCTGGAACACAATGGTGTTAGACCTTATGCGGTAGTGCAGCTTAGAAAAGATAATGCGATTGATACTTTATACAATATCGTTGGTTTCCAGACTCATTTAACTTTTGGTGAACAGGAAAGAGTTCTAAAGATGGTTCCAGCTTTAAGAAATCTTTCGATTGTCAGATATGGTGTAATGCATAGAAATACCTATATCAATTCACCTAAAGTTTTAAATAATAAGTATCAGTTCATCAATTATCCAAATGTCTTTATCGCTGGTCAGATTTCTGGCGTAGAAGGCTATATTGAATCAGCTGCCAGTGGCTTATACAGTGCTTTAAATATGTATCAGTACTTAAATGGTGAATTTAAGGTTGAACTTGAGGCTGATACAATGATTGGAGCGATGGCTAACTATATTTCTGATGAGTCTATTGATAAGCTTGTTCCGATGAATGCCAACTTTGGTATCTTCAAGATTGCTTATAATGGCCCTAAGAAAGAGAAGAAGGCATACTGTTCAAATCACGCTCAGGAAAAGGTTAAAGAGTATAAAGAAAAATTTGATAATTTGTATCGCTAAACTTGGTCAGATGACCAAGTTTTTCTTTATGCGAATTTTTTGTTAAAAGTTTAACAAAAGTATTGCTAAATTATTCACAAGGTCTATAATGGAATGCGTAGGGGTTGAAAAACCCAAAAGGAGAGATTAAAAAATGGCACGTTTTACATTACCTAGAGATGTATATCATGGCAAGGGTTCTTTAGAAGCATTAAAGACATTCCCTGGCAAGAAAGCTATCATTTGTGTTGGTGGCGGTTCAATGAAGAGATTCGGTTTCTTAGATAGAGCTAAGGCTTATCTTGAAGAAGCTGGTATGGAAGTAGCTATCTTTGACGGTATCGAACCAGATCCATCAGTAGAAACAGTTATGCGTGGCGCTGAAGCTATGCTGGCATTTGAACCAGACTGGATCGTAGCTATCGGTGGTGGTTCACCAATTGATGCTGCTAAGGCTATGTGGATCAAATACGAATATCCTGAAACAACTTTTGAAGATATGTGTAAAGTATTCGGTCTTCCAAAACTTAGAACTAAGGCTAAATTCTGTGCAGTATCTTCAACTTCAGGTACAGCTACAGAAGTAACAGCTTTCTCAATCATCACTGATTACAATAAGGGTATTAAATTCCCAATCGCTGACTTTGAAATTACACCAGATGTAGCAATCGTTGACCCAGATCTTGCAGAAACAATGCCTAAGAAGCTAGTAGCTCATACAGGTATGGACGCTATGACTCATGCGGTAGAAGCTTACGTTTCAACTGCTAACTGTGATTACACAGACCCTCTAGCAATCCACGCTATCGAAATGATTCAGGCTAACCTAGTTAGGTCTTATAACGAAGATATGGCTGCAAGAGATGCAATGCACAATGCTCAGTGTCTAGCTGGTATGTCATTCTCTAACGCTTTACTTGGTATCGTTCACTCAATGGCTCATAAGACTGGTGCTGCTTTCGCAGACTATGGTGCTCATATCATCCACGGTGCTGCTAATGCTATGTATCTTCCTAAGGTTGTAGCTTTCAACGCTAAGGATGAAACAGCTAAGAAGAGATACGGTGTAATGGTTGATTACATGGGTATCGCTCCAAAAGATGCTTCTGATGATGATAAGGTAAAAGCTCTTATCGCTTACTTAAGAAAGATGAATGATGATCTAAACATCCCTCATTGCATTAAGAACTACGGCGCTGATTCTTATCCATGTGAACAGGGCTTTGTTCCAGAAGAAGTATTCTTAGAAAGATTACATGATATCGCAGTTAACGCTATCGGCGATGCTTGCACAGGTTCAAATCCACGTCAGCCAAGTGTTGAAGAAATGGAAAAACTATTCAAGTGCTGCTACTACGATACAGAAGTTGATTTCTAATATCTAAAACATTTATAAAGAGTCGATTTTATCGGCTCTTTTATATTGTCTTTTATATTCTCATCAGTTATAATTAGAAAGCATTTGTATGCATTAACGCACACAGTGAATTCATTACTCCGTGGCGCAAGCTTAGTAATGTCAGAAACTGTGGAGGAAGAAACGGAAAGAGAGGAAAATTAAAATGAATTTAGTTTCAATGCGTAAACTACTAGAAAATGGCGTTCATTTCGGTCACCAGACTAGAAGATGGGATCCTAAGTGCAAACCATTTATCTACACTGCTAAGAATGGTATTTATATCATCAACTTAGAAAAGACTCAGGAAGATTTAGCTGTTGCTTATGCTAAGTTAAAGGAAATCACTGAAAACGGTGGTAAGGTACTTTTTGTTGGTACTAAGAAACAGGCTCAGCAGATTGTTATGGATGAAGCAACTAGATCAGGTAGCTTCTACATCAACCAGAGATGGTTAGGTGGTACTTTAACAAACTTCAGAACTATCCAGAAGAGAATCAAGAGATTAATTGAAATCAATGAAATGGAAACTTCAGGTACAATTAATGTCTACACTAAGAAAGAAATCGCTTTAATCCGTAAGGAAGCTCAGAGACTTGAAAGCTTCTTAGGCGGTATCAAGGAAATGAAGAAACTTCCTGATGCTGTTATCGTTGTTGATCCAAAAGAAGATCATAACGCTGTATTAGAAGCTAAGAAGTTAGGTATTCCAGTATTCGGTTTAGCTGATACTAACTGTAACCCAGCATTCGTTAACTATGCAGTTCCTGCAAATGATGACGCTATCAAGTCAATCAAGTTAATGATGTCTTTATTAGCTGATGCTATCGTTGAAGCTAAGGGTGGTATCCTACAGGATGCTTACCAGGAAGGTGAAATCACTGATGATATCACTATGGCTGATGTAATCATCAACGTTGAAAAGCACGCTGAAGAACAGGAAAAGAGAAGAAGAGCTAGAAACGAAGAAAGAAACAGACAGAACGCTCAGAGATTCAACAGAAATTCTGAAAGAAGATACATCAACAAGAAGGCTGAAAACAACACTGCTAATGCTGAAGCTCCAAAGGCTGAAGCTGCTAAGGAGGCTGAATAATAATGGCTATCACTGCTGCACAGGTTAAAGAATTAAGAGAAAAAACTGGCGCTGGTATGTTAGATTGCAAGAACGCTCTTGCAGCTACAGAAGGCGATATGGAAAAGGCTGTTGACTGGTTAAGAGAAAAAGGTATCGCTAAATCAGTTAAGAAGGCATCAAGAATTGCTGCTGAAGGTCTTTCTAAGATCGTTGTTGATGGTAACAAGGCTGTTGTAGTTGAAATCAACTCAGAAACAGACTTCGTTGCTAAGAACGAACAGTTCCTAGGCTTAGTTGATACAGTTGCTAAGACAATCTTAGCTGGCAATGTAGCTACTAATGAAGAAGCTTTAGCTCTTTCAGTTGAAGGCAAGACTTTAAATGATTTAATCATCGAAGCTACTGCTACAATCGGTGAAAAGATCGCTTTAAGAAGATTTGCTATCGTTGAAAAGGCTGATGATGAAATCTTCGGTACTTACATGCACATGGGTGGTAAGATTTCTGCTGTTGCTGTAGTAAACGGCGGTAATGAAGAAATCGCTAAGCATATGGCTATGCAGATTGCTTCAATGTCTCCATTATATGTTTCAAGCGCTGATATGCCTCAGGACGTTGTAGAACGTGAAAGAGCAGTTCAGACTGAAATCGTTAAGAACGATCCTTCATTCGCTGGTAAGCCTGAAAAAGTTATCGAAGGCGCTATCAACGGTAAGGTATCTAAGTCTCTTAAGGAAATGTGCCTTGTTGATCAGGAATTCATCCTTGATCAGAGTCAGAAGGTTGCTGCAGTATTAAAGAGCGCTAACGCTTCTGTTAAGTGCTTCGTTAAATACGCAGTAGGTGAAGGTCTTGAAAAACGTGAAGAGAACTTCGCTGAAGAAGTAGCAAAACAAATGGGTAACTAATAAAAAGGGACTTATGTCCCTTTTTTTCTAGGAAAGAGAGAAAAAATATGTATAAAAGAGTTCTATTAAAATTGTCAGGAGAAGCCTTAGGTAATCCTTTTGATCCCGAATTTTTAGATGCTGTATCTTTACAGGTAAAACAGCTGGCTGAAGCGGGTGTAGAAGTGGGCATCGTTGTCGGTGGCGGCAATATCTGTCGTGGCCGTACTTTTGAAAAGCTTGGTCTTGATAGAGAAGATGCTGACTACATCGGTATGACAGCTACTGTAATCAATGCCAAGATGTTAGAAGCAGCTTTAAAGAAAAATGGTGTTAATGCTACTACATTATCAACTATTGCTGTTCAAAGAGTAGAAGAATACACTACTGAAAAGGCTCTAGATTTACTTTCTAAGGGCGTTGTATGTGTCTTTGGCGGCGGTACTGGTAAGCCATTCTTCTCAACTGATACTGGTTCTGCTTTAAGAGCTCAGGATATCAAGGCTGAAGTTATTTTAATGGCGAAAAATGGTGTTGACGGTGTTTACACTGCTGACCCTAAAACTGATCCAACTGCTAGCCGATATGATGAACTAAGTTTTGATGATATAATTAAAAACAAGTTAGGTGTCATTGATTTAGAGGCAGCAGAAATCTGCCGTGACAATGGCATTCAGGGCTTTGTCTTTGATATGGCTGCTGAAAACAATATCGTCAAAGCGGCTTTAGGACAGGCTATTGGAACAGTAATCAAATAAGGAGAAATTTATGGAAATCAAAGCTATTGAAGAAAAAATGAATAAGGCAATTGAAGCTTTAAATCACAATCTTACTAAGGTAAGAACTGGTAGAGCTAATCCTAATATGCTTGATAGCGTATTAGTTGACTACTATGGCTGCCCAACACCAGTAAATCAGATCGCTTCAGTTACAGTGCAGGAAGGTAAAACTTTATGCATCAAACCTTATGACAGCTCTAGCTTAAAAGATATCGAAAAGGCTATCAATACATCTGATATTGGTCTTCCTACTTCAAATGATGGTTCAGTTATCAGAATCACTACTCCAGCTTTAACTGAAGAAACAAGAAAAGGTTTCTGCAAGGACATCGCTAAGATGGCTGAAGAAGCTAAGGTAGCTGTAAGAAACATCAGAAGAGATGCAAACGATGAAGTTAAGAAGGATAAGACTCTTCCTGAAGATACTGCTAAGGACTTACAGGAACAGATCCAGAAGCTTACAGACAAGTTTACAGCTAAGATTGATGAAGTAGCTAAGGCTAAAGAAAAAGAAGTAATGACAATCTAAATGAACAATTTAAATCATATTGCAATTATCATGGACGGCAATGGCAGATGGGCTAAGGAGCGTAATCTGCCTCGTACCATGGGACATAAAAAAGGCGTTGAAAAAGTCAGAGAAATCGCAATATATGCTAATAAGTTAGGTGTTAAGTGCCTAACTCTTTATGCTTTTTCAACCGAAAACTGGAAAAGACCAGAGACAGAAGTAAACTATCTAATGTCTCTTCCTAAGGTTTTCTTTAAGTCTTACTTAAAGGAAATTATGGAAAACAATATTGTTATCAGAATGGTGGGCGATATGGAAAGAATTCCAAGTGAGGCCCGCGAAATATTTGAAAGTGCCATTGAACAGACCAAAAATAATACTGGTATGGTATTAAACTTTGCGATGAACTATGGCGGTCAGAATGAAATTGTCAAAGCAGCTTTAAAGTTCGCTAATGACTATAAAGAAGGAAAGAAAGATAGCCTGGATGAAGAATCATTCAAGGACTATTTATATACAGCTGGTCTGCCTGATGTTGATTTAATGATCAGAACCAGCAATGAGCAGCGCATTTCCAACTTCCTTTTATATCAGCTGGCATACAGTGAATTTATCTTTACTGATACTTACTGGCCTGATTTCTCATGTGAAGACCTGGATAAATGCATTGAAGAATTTAATCATCGTACAAGGAGATTTGGCGGTTTAAATGAAACAAAGAACAATTAGTGCAGTTGTAGCGATAGCTATCTGTATTGGACCCTTAATCTTTGGTGGTTTACCAATCAAGATTCTTTTGGGCTTAATTGGTGCTTTGGGTATTTATGAATTTGTGAAGTGTACTCATAAGACTCTCAATCTTCCAATACTGGCTATTTTGGAAGCAGGATTTATTGTGACATTTTTATTTCAATCCAAGTTATTGGCTGTTTTAATTATTGAAACAATACTGCTTTTTATGCTTGCTGTACAGGATGAAAAGATGAGTGTAGAAGATATTTTTGCTGATATTGTCATGTCAGGTATTATCTCTACCTGCATTCCAGCAGTAATGAACTTATATGCTGAGGGTAAGAATCTTTTATTCATCTATATTCTTTTAACTTCACTTGTTTGCGATACCGGTGCTTACTTTGTGGGCTGCAGGTTTGGCAAACACAAGCTTAATGAGAGAGTTTCTCCAAAAAAGACAATTGAGGGTTCAGTTGGTGGTTGGATTATTGCAGCGCTTGTATCCTTTGTCTTTGCCTATTTAAATCAGTTCTTTGGCTTACCAATGTTTGTGATTCTGGCTTTAAGCCTGTTATTGCCTTTGGTATCAGAACTTGGTGATCTGGCTTTCTCTTTAATTAAAAGAAAATATGGAATCAAGGACTATGGCAACATCATGCCAGGACATGGCGGGGTACTTGATAGAGTTGATTCTGTTATTTTCTGTATCTTATTATTTGTCGCTATTAAGAGTTTATTATTATGAAAAAGATTTTATTATTAGGTGCTAGTGGATCTATTGGTACCCAAACCGTAGATATCATTAAGGAACATAAGGACCAGCTTCAATTAGTTGGTGCTTCAGTTGGTTCTAAAACCGACTATCTGGAAACACTATTAGAAGAATTTTCTTTAGAATTTGTTTATTCAATCAATGAACAGAGTGAACTGGCTTCAAAGTATCCAAATACCAGATTCTATTTTGGTGATAAGGGCCTGGAAGAAATCGTTTTAGAAGAAAATTATGACTTATTAGTGAATGCTTTAGTAGGTTTTACTGGTTTTAAACCAACTTTATTGGCTGTTCAGAATAAAAAGGACATCGCCTTAGCTAACAAGGAAACCCTTGTGGCGGGTGGTGACATTATAAATCAGGCTGTAAAGGAAAACGGGGTAACTCTATTACCTATCGATTCTGAACATTCAGCTATTTTACAGTGCTTACAGGGGCATAGAAGAGAAGATGTTAAGCGTTTAATCATCACTGCTTCTGGTGGTGCTTTCAGAAACAAATCAAGAGCTGAGCTGGCTAATGTGACCTTAGAGGATGCTTTAAATCATCCAACCTGGTCTATGGGTAACAAGATTACTATTGACTCAGCTACAATGATGAATAAGGGTTTTGAAATTATGGAAGCTCATTACTTATTTGATATTCCATATTCAAAGATCACTCCGGTTATTCATCCTGAATCAATCATTCATTCAATGGTTGAATTCAATGATGGTACTATTATGGCTCAGATGTCTAATCCGGATATGCGTTTACCAATCAGATATGCTCTGCTTTATCCAAACAATGTTGGTGACTCATGTGTTAAGACTATGGACTTCGACAAGATGTTCTCTATGACTTTTAAGCCAGTGGATTACAGCCGTTATCCATTAGTAAAGATCGCTAAGGAAATCGGTGGTTTTGGCGGTAACTTTGGTTCTATTTTAAATGGAGCTAATGATGAAGCCGTTGATCTGTTCTTAAAGGGTCATATTAAATTTAATGAAATTGAAAACTACGTAATCAAGACTTTAAAGAAAGCTCACTTTATTAAGCATCCAAGTGCTGAAGAACTTGTTTCTTATAATAAATGGGCTAAGGAATTTGTAAGGAATATTTGGGCTAATAATTAATGGGCGCAATTAAGACTTTAATTCTATTTCTAATCATGCTTACAGCAATCACAAGTGTCCACGAATGTGGACATTTTGTTGTAGCTAAGCTGTTAAATGTCTATGTAAAAGAGTTTTCAATTGGTATGGGCAAGGAACTTTTCTCTAAAAAGGGAAAGGAAACCAAATATACCGTTAGAATGTTGCCGCTTGGTGGCTATTGTGCCTTTGTTGGCGAAGAAGATGGGGTAGGTGAGGAAGACCCCCTTGATGTACCAGAAGATAGAACCCTTTATGGTGCCAAGAAATGGAAAAGATTATTGATTCTATTTGCTGGTACTTTTATGAATATTGTTCTGGCTATCTTCCTTGTTGCGATGATTTATCTTTCGATCGGCAAGACTTATGAGGCACCTAAGCCAATCATCAGTGAAGTAGTTGTTGATACACCTGCTTATAATGCAGGTTTAATGAAAGATGACTTTATTAAAGAAGTATCTTTAGATAATGGTTATTCTATAAAGTTGGATAATTTCTCAGAATTCTCTGATTTCATGAATATCTATAAGGAAGGAAATATCACTTTAAAGATAGATCGAAATGGTGAAGAAAAGACGGTTGAGCTGACACCTGTTTACAATGAAGAAAATGAGGCTTACGTCATTGGTATCAGATCTTATGACTACAGTATCGTAGAAATCAATATCTTTAACTGTTTCAAGTATGCCTTTATTTATGTTAATGAAATGGTTAAACTGATTATTACTTCAATCATTGGTTTATTTAGAGGTGTGGGCTATGATAACCTGTCTGGTCCGGTTGGTGTTTATAACATAACATCACAAGCTGTTTCATATGGCTTTATGACCTATGTTAATCTGATTGCGACTTTATCTTTAAATATTGGTTTAATCAATTTGGCACCAATTCCAGTTCTGGATGGTGGCAAGATTGTCATTACCATTATTGAAATGATTATCAGACGTCGTATTCCTAAGAAAATTGAAGAAGCGATTATGATAGCTTCTGTTGCTTTATTTGTCCTGCTGATGGTCTTTGCGACTGGCCAGGATCTGTTTAAATTAATGAGATAGGAGAAAACTTATGCTAGTTAAATACTTAATTGTCTTTCTGGTATCAATGGTACCTTTGATTGAACTAAGAGGAGCAATTCCTTATGCAGTGCTATTTGGATTACCACTTGTTCCATCATATATTATTGCAATTGTTGGTAACATGTTACCTGTTCCCTTTATCTTCTTCTTTGCCAGAAAAGTACTTGAATGGGGCAAGGATGTAAAGTGGTCATTATTTGCTAATTTCTGCAAGTGGTGCATTAATAAGGGTGAAAAGGGTAAGGAAAAGCTTTTGGCTAAATCCGCTAATGGTATCTATGTAGCCTTATTCTTATTTGTTGGCATCCCACTACCGGGCACTGGTGCCTGGACTGGTACTTTAGCTGCCAGCTTCTTAGACTTGGATTTTAAGAAGTCAGTAATTTCTGTAGTTTGCGGTGTCATCTTAGCTGGTATTATCATGGGATTAGTATCAGGTGGTGTCTTAAGCATCTTTAGATAGGAGTAAATATGAAGATTTTAGTTACAGGTGGTATGGGCTATATCGGTTCTCATACCGTAGTTGAATTAATCGCCAAGGGTCATGAATGTGTAATTCTTGATAACCTTTATAACTCTAGTATTAATGTTTTAAACCGTATTGAAGAAATCAGCGGTGTAAGACCGGAATTTGTTAATGCCGATATCACTGATGAAAATGCTTTAAGAAATGTATTTGAAAATCATCAGTTTGATGCGGTTATTCACTTTGCCGGTTTAAAGGCAGTAGGTGAATCGGTTACTATTCCTTTAAAATACTATGACAATAACGTAGGCGGTTCTATCAAACTGTACCAGTTAATGGAAGAATATAACGTTAATAACCTGGTATTTTCTTCAAGTGCTACTGTCTATGGTTCTTCTTTTGAAATGCCTTTAAAAGAAGCTTATGGCAGAGGTACAACTACTAATCCATATGGCACTTCAAAACTAATGAATGAAATGATTATTGAAGACTATTGTCATGCCAGAAAAGAATTATCAGCAGTAGTACTTAGATACTTTAATCCGGTAGGCGCTCATAAGTCTGGCTTAATTGGCGAAAGACCTAATGGTATTCCAAATAACCTGATGCCTTATATTTCTGATGTAGCTATTGGCAAAAGAGAAAGACTTAATGTCTTTGGTGATGACTACGATACTAAAGATGGTACAGGTGTAAGAGACTATATCCACGTTGTAGACTTGGCTAAGGCTCATGTTTTAGCTATTGAATATGCAGCCAAAAACAAGGGTATGGAAACTATCAATATCGGTACTGGTAATGGTTATTCAGTGCTTGAGATTGTTGAAGCCTACAAGAAGGCCAGTGGCAAGGATGTTCCATATGTAATTGCCCCAAGACGTGCGGGTGATGTAGCTACCTGCTATGCTGATCCAAACAAGGCTAAGGAACTTTTAGGTTTTGAAGCTCAGTATGGTATTGAGGATATGTGTCTGGATTCTTATAACTTTATTATCAAGAATCCTAATGGTATTGAATAACAATAAATATATTGATAAATTTATAGATATATTTATCTATAAATATTAATTAAGATAAATGGACATATTTATAGTGAAATGCTATAATGTTTTCATGAATAAAAAATCTAGTTTAGGACAGATGTTGGACTCACTAGTGCCTATCAGTGCACTTAACCAGGGAAAGGCTGCCAAGATTATTTCTAGTCTTGGTCCTGATGATGTTAAAATCATCGTCAAGAACAATGAACCAATGGCGGCTATCATACCGATTTCCCGTTTTTCCAGAATGGTAGAAGCGGAAGAAAGTATGGAGAAAGAAAATGGCTAGTAAGAAAAGGGATAGTTCTTTATTATCGCTGCTGGTCATTGTAGTACTGGGTGTACTTATAGGCCTTTTAATATTTTTTGGATTTAATCGTCCTAAAAAGCCAATCACTGATAAGCCAACTGTAACTGAGCCTGACAACAAAATAAAAGAGAGCGTAGAACTTGTTTCCTATAAGGTCTATGAGGACGATGGGAGTATGGGATTTAATTTCGCTTTGGCTGAACTTAAATTCTTTAATATTGATGGTGTAAACTATGACTTAAAGAATTTAAAGACCGATGAGGGAATTAAGCTTGATGACTACTATTTCTATGAAAAGAAAATGGCTGCTGCCGGTATTGATTATTCATTACTTGAAGCAGTTAATGAAGTAGTATCAGAAAACACTAGTTTAAACGCTGTGGTATTTATTCCTTATAGTGTTAAGGATGCTAAGCTTATGCTTACTGATACTGTAAATGCCCGAATTATTGAAATTGATACTTCTAAAAATAAAGAAGATCTGGGAGTTTTCAAATATGTTTCAACTCCTGATGAAATCAAGACTAAGGACTACGATTTAAGTGTTTCCAAGTCTTATGAATCAACTACTATGAAGATGGATGGTGAAAACTATACACCTTCAATGCTTAGCATCTATACCTTTGATTTAAATGTAAAAGCTATTTCAAATGGTATTAAAATCACTAAGGCTGAATTTGTACAGTCTGATACAAATGAAAAATACGAGGCCTTGGATGAAACTTATTATTCAACAAAGATCGGCAATATCATTAACCGTGACTTAAGAGTTGGTGATACCTATGCCTTATTCTTTGAAGTATTCTCTAATCCTGAGGAAAAGAGTACATATGCTGGAAAGATTACTCTTTATTTCTCTGATGGATCTGCTGTAACGATTGACACTGTATTAAGATAAAATGAAGAAATTATTAAACATCTTATTAGCTGTATTGATATTAGTACCTCTTGTAGGTACTTTTGAGCGTACCGAAGTAAGTGCTCAGGAAACAGCCTGTGGTCTGGACTTTGAAGTAGCTTATATCAATGATGATGGAACTTTTGTAAGTGAAAGCTGCCATTCTGACTTTAATTCAGCTAAGTCCAAGATGAAGGAAATGGGTGGAGATAGAGTGGTAAGACACTATGCGTCGCTTTCTGATTCCAAGATTATTGCGATGAATTCAGGTGTAGCTTACTCATATCCTGGTAGAGATAATTCCAAGACCCTTAATATCTATCAGCATGTTTCCGATCATTCAAAATACTATAAGACAACTTATATTTCCAACCACTATGAAATGACTTATCACGATACTGAAAGATACTTTGTTTCTAATGGTAAGGGCTTAGGTATGATACAGGTCAGCATCAATGGCTTTGATGGTTATACTGACCTTGAATGCACAGATCTGGTTCCTTCTAAATTCTTAGATAGAAATCTAAATATCGTACTGGGTGGCAATGATTTATACAGTAATGAACAGCCTTTTGAAGTAAGAGTTCAAAGAAACTACTATGAGGCTGTTAGAAATGGTAACTATACTGATCTGGTTTATCACTCATTTAGAGCTTATCCAAGCGATGGTTTAAATCCAACTCATGATAAATATACGATTGGTCCAGCCAGCAAGGAAATGAAGACTGGTGTTAAATATTATTCAAATGATGGTCATACTTTCTATGACAACCCAAGTATGCAGGGTAAGGCGATTTCTTTTTATCCTTACTACCAGTATCTGCCACTTCGTTCAAAGACTAATATTAGTGCTGAGACATTAAATAAGTTCATCAGCAGATATTCTGGTTCCATCATGATTGATAAGGGACAGAACTTTATTGATGCGCAAAATAACTATGGTATTAATGCCTTAACATTGTTTGCGATGGCATGCCATGAATCAGGCTATGGCCGTTCAGCTATTGCCAAGGCCAAGAACAATCTCTTTGGCTGGAATGCGGTTGACAGCTCTCCTGGGCAAAGTGCAACTACCTTCAACAGTGTTGAACACTGTATCAGTGAACATGCTGGTGTTAATCTTAGAGGCTTTATTGATATTACTGATGGAAGATTCTTCTCATCTTCATTGGGCAATAAGGGCTCAGGTTTAAATCTAAAGTATGCCTCTGATCCATACTGGGGCATGGGTATTGCTTCTCTGGCTTATCAGATTGATAAGTTCCAGAACAACTACGATGGCAATTTAAGCGATTATGAGGTCTATGATCTGGCTTTAATCAATACCTTTGATGTAGAAGTTAAAGCTGAAGCTAACGCTGCTTCCAAGACTTTATATACAACCCAATATGGTCCATATTACCAAAAGGACTTTGTAGTAATTACGCTTGATGAGGGCAATGAATTTACCAAGATTCAGTCAACTAATGCGATTGATGAAAATGGCAATATCAAGACTCATCGTACACCAGTAACTGTAGGTGATGTTAATCCGATTTCAACTTATGACTATGAAAGAAGTGTCGCTTATATTCGAAGTGATTATCTGACTAAGTTGAATGTAGTTAAGGTTGAAGAAGAAAAGCCAGATATGCCAAGTGAATCAATGGCGATGGTAAATAATCTGAGCATTGATGAAAATACACTGCATATCGAAGGTTTAGGCCTGATTAAGGGTATGAACTTTACTAATCCTGCCAATATTGAACATTATGTTGTCTTAAAGAATATTGAGGATTATAAGGAAGTTTCAGCTTATCCATGTAAGAATGTGGAGGCTGAGGGCATTGACTTCAACGATGGCTATATCTATAAATATATTGGCTTTGAAGTAGATATTCCTTTAAGTTCTATTGAAGAAGGTTCTTATGTTTTTGATATCAGAACTATAAATAAGGATCAGAAATTTGAAAACCGTTTAATGAGCACAGATACTGCTTATACCAATATGAATGTTAAGACTGCTGATAAGAATTATCATCTTGCCAGCAACCGTAACTACTCATACCGTATTGAATTAGATATCGAAAGCCTGCCAGAACTTATTGATTACACAGCAATCAATAAGCCTTCAAGCAAGGTTTCACTCTTCGCTTTTGATTCATCTAATTTAAGTATTAATGAAAATGGTATCTTCCAGCTATATGGTCAGGCAATGATTTATTATCTTGACTATGCCAAGGAAGAAGATGTTAAGTACACTATGTACTTAATCGAAGATAAGGACAACTTCAAGGTTGTTCCATTAAGTACTAAGGCTTCTGATTTTGATTATCAGAGTCTGCTTGAATCATCATTTAAAATGGACTACATCTGTTTTGAAGGAGAAACTGATTTAAGCGATTTAAGTGCTGGTACATATAAGATGCTGCTGAAGATTGAAAATGGCTCTTATATTGACTTTATAGAAATGACAAACAGATCTTTTGCTAGTACGCCTAGTAAGACAGTAGGTGATACTACTTACTCAATTCTTACTAACAGTATTAGAAACAGACTGCAATTAGAGGTGAAAAAGTAATGAAAAAGTTTTTAAGTAATAAGCTGAATGTTGTACTTTCACTGATTCTGGTGGCTTTGGTTGCAACTATTACGATTGTGACTTTAAACCTTTTAGGCATTAATGCCAAGGTTGAAGCTATCGACTTCAGTAACTATACAAAAGAAGAAGTAGAACAGTGGATAGCTGAAAATAAGCTTGAAGAAGGTAAATACACTTATACCTTTGAATATGATGAAGTGATTGAAAAAGATCATGTCATCTACCAGTCTGTTAAGGTTGGTGAACCAATTGAAGAAAGCTTATACATCATCTATTCCAAGGGTGAAAATCCTGATGCGGAATACGCAATTATGGCAATTGGTGAAGATACTACTAAGGATGAGCTTGATAAGTGGTTTTTAACTAATGGCTTTAGCGATGTTAAGTATCAGTACATTTTAAGCGATAAGGAAGTAAATACTGTTTTAAGTATCAATAAAGCTTCTGCTAAGAAATATGATGAAGTAATCGTTACCTTATCAGCTAAGGATGATGAAAGCCTGTTATGTACAGTAGTTCCTGATTTATCTTTATATTCAAAAGAAGACTTATCTTTGTGGGCTGCTTCAAACAATATTGAAATCATTAATAACTATGAAGTAAATGCCAATATGGAAGAAGGCACATTCATTAAGCAGAATCCAATTGCTGGTTCTATGGTTAAGCCTGGCAGCAAACTTACTATCACGCTTTCTTCTAAAGAGGAAAAGGCTGACAGCGATGAAATCAATGTCCCTGATTCATATCTTGGTTATACAGAAATCAAGTTTGTAAAGGCTATTGAGGCTCTTGGTTTAAAGGCTCAAAAGTCTAGTTCAACTATGAAAAACAGCAAGTATCAGACCGGTACTGTTATCGCTTATGATTCAACAAGTGATGGCAAGAAGTTCAAGAAGGGTGATACTGTTAACTATACTTTAGTTGATAATGGTGACAAGGATCAGTTTGTAACTGTTTCTGATAGTTTTATCGGTAAGACTGAAGCGGAATTTGTTAAGGCTATGGAAGCTTTAGGTCTAAAGGCTGAAAAGCAGAAACAGACTTATAAGTCTAATAAGTATCAGACTGGTGTGGTTTATGCCTATGATTCAACAAGTGATGGTATCAACTTTAAGAAGGGTGATACTGTAAAGTACTACCTGGTTGATAATGGTGATGCCAACAGTGAATATGTAACAGTTCCTGATACTTATATCGGTTACACTGAGGAAAACTTTGTAAAAGCTATTGAAGCCTTAGGACTAAAACCGGTTAAACAGGATAAGACATATACATCACAAAAGTACAAGACTGGTGAAGTATATAT
>JAUNCS010000008.1:34775-59623 GCA_030526485.1 Erysipelotrichaceae bacterium
TTAAACAGGATAAGACATATACATCACAAAAGTACAAGACTGGTGAAGTATATATTTATGAATCTACAAGTGATGGCATTAAGTTTAAAAAGGGTGATACAGTTAAGTATTATCTGGTAAAGAATGCTGATGCGAATAATACAACTGAATATGTAACAGTACCTGATACATATATCGGTTACACTGAGGAAAACTTTGTAAAAGCTATTGAAGCCTTAGGTTTAAAAGCTTCTAAACAGGATAAAACATATACATCACAGAAATATAAGACAGGTGAAGTATATATCTATGATTCAACAAGCGATGGTATCAAATTCAAGAAGGGCGATACTGTTAAGTATTATCTTGTAAAGAATGCTGATTCAAACAATACAACTGAATATGTAACTGTTCCTGATTCATATATCGGCTATACTGAAGAAAATTTCAGAAAGGCTATTGAAGCCTTAGGCTTAAAGCCAGTTAAACAGGATAAGACTTATACATCACAGAAATATAAAACTGGTGAAGTATATATCTATGATTCAACAAGTGATGGCATCAAGTTTAAAAAGGGTGACAGCGTTAAGTATTATCTTGTAAAGAATAATGACAGTACAGAGAAGCCAAATGATACACCTGTTGTTCAGACAAAGATTACTTTGGCTAATCAGGTTGGTCAAAGCAAGGATAGTGCCAATTCATATTGCACAAACAATGGCTTAAAGGCTGCATTTAACGAAACTTATTCAAGTACAGTAGCTGCTGGTACTATCATTTCTATGAGCCCAGCTGCTGGCAGTCAGGTTGATAAGAATTCAACAGTAACCTTTACAGTTTCTAAGGGTGCTGAACCAGCAAAGACAGCTAAGATCTTATCTTCAAATACCATCATTCAGTTCTATTCAAAGAACTCTTACGAGGAAACAGAAACAGCTGTTAAGAAGTATTTAAGTGATGCTGGTTTCACTAATGTATCTTGCGTTAAGCCAACTATTACCGATGAAAACAAGAACAAGTTCTATAACTTAAATAAGGGCGTTGTCGTATCGGTTTCAGTTGGTGGCAATACTGATTACACTGCTGGGGAATATCCTGTAAATACTGCTATTGTGGTTACTATCCTTGATAAGGAAATCAACTAATTATGTACTATATTGAAAGATTATTCAGAATCGATTTTAAGCGCATGTTTACAACTATCAAGAAGATAGCTAAAAGAAGCAAGAAGCCTTTTATATATATCTTTATTGATATTGTCATCAGTTCGCTTAAATATGGTTCTGGCTATATGGATTATTTCCAGTTCTATTTTGAAAATCTTAATGGCAAGCAAAGAGCGACATATATCAATAGAACAGTTAATAATAACTATTTCAAACTGATGAATAATCGCGAATACTTCCATTTCTTTCAGAACAAACATGAATTCTTGAATAAGTTTAAGGATTACATCAAAAGAGATTTCATCATGCTAAATGAAGTGACTTATGATGAATACCTGGAATTTGTTAAGAAACATCCAGTATTTATGGCTAAGCCTGATGATGGTTTATGTGGCCATGATATTGAACTAATTGATACAAGTGGCAAAGACTTAAAGGAACTCTATGACTCTTTCTTTAAGAAAAAGACACTGCTATTAGAAGAAAAGATTGTACAGAATGGCGAACTTTCAAGTATTTATCCACTGGCTATTAATACAATCAGGGTTGTTACAATTAATAGAAACGGCAGGGTAGAAGTTCCTTTTGTAGCTATTAGAATGGGTAATGGCGGCAGGGTTGTCGATAACTTTAATTCTGGCGGCTGCTTTACGGTTGTAGATGAAGATGGTGTTATCCGAAAACCGGCATTAGATAAGGAAAACAATGTCTATGATGTCCATCCTTACACAAATACTCCTTTAATCGGTTTCAAGATTCCAATGTATGAAGAAATCATTAAGCAGTGCAAGGAAATGGCGACAGTAATCCCTGAAGTAGGCTATGTTGGTTGGGATATGACAGTTACTGATAAGGGCATTGATGTAGTTGAAGGTAATCAGCTACCAGGATATGACATCTATCAGTCATTCCCTCATCTTAATGAAGATATGTGTGGCTTAAAACCACGTTTTGACAAGATTATCTACGGGAATAAATAGCGAAGCAATTAAGTATAAAAATAAAGTCCTTCTGGTTTATAATGAAATAGACCTAGGAGGATTTTTTAATTATGGGAAAAGTATTCCAATCAATGGATGGTAATACAGCTTGTGCGACTGTCGCATACATGTTCACAGAAGTTGCTGCTATCTATCCAATCACACCATCATCTCCAATGGCTGAAGTAGTTGACCAGTGGTCTACTCAAGGTAGAAAAAATATCTTTGGTACATCTGTAAAGGTTGCTGAACTTCAGGCAGAAGGCGGTGCTGCTGGTGCTGTACACGGTGCTCTACAGGGTGGTGCACTTTCAACAACATTCACTGCATCTCAGGGCTTGTTGTTAATGATTCCAAACATCTACAAGATGGCTGGTGAATTTTTACCAGGCGTACTACACGTTTCAGCAAGATCTCTTGCTAAGCGTTCATTAAACATCTTTGGTGATCACCAGGACGTTTATGCTTGCAGACAGACTGGCGCTTGCATGTTAGCTTCTCACTCAGTTCAGGAAGCTATGGACTTAGCAGGTGTTGCTCACTTAGCTGCAATCAAGGGTGGCGCTCCATTCATCCACTTCTTCGATGGTTTCAGAACTTCTCACGAAGTGCAGAAGATCGAAGTTATGGATCAGGATTTCATGGCTTCTCTATTAGATAGAGATGCACTTGAAGCTTTCAAGGCTAACGCTATGAACCCTCATACAAACCCAATCACTCGTGGTGGTAACGAAAACGACGATATCTTCTTCCAGGGTGTTGAAGCTCAAAACGAACACTACAACAAGATTCCTGATATCGTTGCTGATTACATGAAGGCTGTTAGTGAACACACTGGCAGAGACTACGCTCCATTCACTTACTATGGTGCTGCAGATGCTGAAAACGTAATCGTTGCTATGGGTTCAGTTACTGAAACAATCAAGGAAACTGTTGATGATTTAGTAGCTAAGGGTGAAAAAGTAGGTTTAATTAAAGTACACCTATTCAGACCATTCTCTGTTAAATACTTAACTGCAGTACTTCCTGCAACTGTTAAGAAGATTGCTGTTCTTGACAGATCTAAAGAAGTTGGTGCTAGAGAACCTCTATACTTAGATGTTGTTGAAGCACTAAAAGACAAGAACTTAACTATCGTTGGTGGTAGATATGGTCTTGGTTCTCATGATACTCAGCCTAAACATATCAAGGCCGTTTATGATGAATTAAAGAAGGACGCTCCAAAGGCTGAATTCACAATCGGTATCGTTGATGATATCACTAACTTATCATTAGCTCATGATGATAACTACGTATTAAATTACGACTACACATCTTGCTTATTCTACGGTTTAGGTTCAGATGGTACAGTTTCAGCTAACAAGTCATCTATCAAGATCATTGGTGATGAAACTGATTTATACGCTCAGGGTTATTATGCATATGACTCTAAGAAGGCTGGTGGTGTAACTAGATCTCACTTAAGATTTGGTCCAAGCCCTATCAGATCTACTTACTATATCGATTTAGCAGACTTCGTTTCTTGCTCACTTGATTCTTACTGCTTCAAGTTCGATATGGTTAGAAACTTAAAACCAAATGGAACATTCCTATTAAATACAAGCATCCCAGCTGATAAGGTTGGCGAACATCTTCCTAACAGAATGTTAAAGGGTTTAGCTGAAAAGAACGCTAAATTCTATGTAATTGATGCTACTAAGATTGCTAAGGAAGTAGGTATGGGTAGAAGAACTAATACTATCCTACAGGCTGCATTCTTCGCATTAAATGAACAAATCATGCCTCTATCTGAATCAGTAGGACATATGAAGCACATGGCTGAAAAGTCTTACATGAAGAAGGGTAAAGAAGTTGTTGAATTAAACTTCAAGGCTATCGATGCAGGTCTAACTGGTGCTGTAGAAGTAGAAGTTAAGCCTGAATGGAAAGAACTTCCAACAAATGCTTCAACTAAGACTGGTGATGCATACTTCGATGAACACGTTACTGAATTAAATAACCTTAACGGTTATGATATGCCAACTAGCCACTTCACTAAGTATGGTATCTTAGATGGTTCTATCAACAATAACGTTGCATTCCGTGAAAAGAGAAACATCGCTTCTATGGTTCCACAGTGGAATTCAGACAACTGTATCCAGTGTGGTCAGTGTGTAATGGTTTGTCCTCATGCTACAGTACGTGCATTCTTATTAACTGATGAAGAAATCGCTGCTGCTCCACAGGAAATCAACACTATCCCAGCTTTAGGTCCAAACGTTTCTGAATACAAGTACAGAATCCAGATCTCTCCTATGAACTGTGTAGGTTGTGGTCTATGTGCTAACGAATGTTTAGGTAAGGCTGGCAACAAGGCTCTAACTATGGTTCCAAACGTAGAAGAAGCTGCTAGAAAAGAAGAAGTAAATGCTGACTACTTATTCAAGAATGTTGAATACAGAAGCCAGTTCTTCAACACTGATATGCCTAAGGGTGCTCAGTTCTTAATGCCTTACTTCGAAGTATCTGGTTCTTGTCCTGGTTGTGGTGAAACTCCATACTACAGACTTGCTTCTCAGTTATTCGGTAAGGATATGATGATTGCTAACGCTACAGGTTGTTCAATGATCTACTGTTCAGCAGTTCCATCAACTCCATTTGTAACCGACAAGGATGGCAATGGTCCAGCTTGGGCTAACTCATTATTCGAAGATAATGCTGAATACGGTTATGGTATGGCATTAGCTCAGAACTTCAAGGAAGCTAGAATCCTTTCTATTATGGAAGAAAATCTAGAAGGTGATTGCAAGGAAGCATTCACTAAGTATTTAGCTGCTACTACAAGAGACGAACAGAGAGCTGTTAAGAACGAAGTAGTTGCTGCAGTTAAGGCTTCAAGCAACGAAGCAGTTAAGGAATTACTAAACTACGAAAGAGATCTAGTTGGTAAGTCAGTATGGATCGTCGGTGGTGACGGTTGGGCATACGATATCGGTTACGGTGGTTTAGACCACGTATTAGCTAACGACCTTAACGTTAACGTATTAGTATTAGATACAGAAATGTACTCAAATACAGGTGGTCAGTCTTCTAAGGCTACTCAGACAGCTGCTATTGCTAAGTTCGCTGCTGGTGGTAAGGCTACTGCTAAGAAGGATTTAGGCCAGATTGCTATGTCATATGGTCATATCTATGTTGCATCTGTAGCTATGGGTGCTAATCCATCTCAGACTATCAAGGCATTCAAGGAAGCAGAAAGCTACAATGGTCCATCACTAATCATTGCTTATGCACCTTGTGATCAGCATGGTATCAAGGGTGGTCTATCAAATCACCAGAAAGTACAGAAGGCAGCTGTAGCTTGCGGTTACACTACTCTATACAGATTTGACCCACGTAAGGAACAGCCTCTAACAGTTGATTCTAAGGAACCAAACTGGGATAACTTCGAAGCATTCCTATTAAATGAAAACAGATATGCTCAGTTAATCCGTCTAAAGGGTGAAGAAGCTGCTAAGGCTGCATTCGCTAAGACTAAGGCTGATGCTCAGAAGCGTTATAAGAGATTAATGGCTCTTGCAAAAGAAGACTAATAATCAATTCATAGCTTAAACAAAGAGGTTTTCGACAAGAAAACCTCTTTTCTTTATGCTTGAGTCCAGAAATTGTATAATTATAATAACTATGAGAATTGGAATTTTTACGGATACATACCTTCCAGATATCAACGGAGTAGTTTCTTCGGTTGAATTGTTGAGAAAGAAACTGGAAGAAGCGGGTCATGATGCCTATGTCATTTGTACATACAAGAGTATGACTTACAAGATAAAAAGAGAGGGCAAGATTATCAGATTGCCTGGTATTGAGATTAAGCAGTTATATGGATATGCGGTGGCTTCACCGATTCATTATTTTTTTATAGACGAATTAAAGAAACTGGACTTTGATGTGATTCATGCCGAAACCGAATTTGGTGTCGGTATTTTTGCCGGTATGGTTGCCAGTGAACTAAATCTTCCACTGGTTAGAACTTATCACACAACCTATGAAGACTATACTCACTATGTAAACTTCATTAATTCCAAGCGTCTTGATGAAAGACTAAAGAAGCTGGTAGCTCACTGGTCTAAGCTTTACTGCAATAACTGTGTTAAATTAATCAGTCCTTCAAAAAAGACTAAGGAAATGCTTTTTTCCTATGGGGTGACAACACCAATTGATATTATTCCAACCGGTGTTGAACTTGATAGATTCAAAAAGGATAATGTCGATTTAAATAAATCATTAGAAGTAAGAAAGGAATATGGTATCAAAGACGACGAAAAACTATTGGTCTTTGTTGGTCGTATCGCTAAGGAAAAGTCTTTAGACCAGGTTATCAGAGCCTTTAAACAGGTTAAGGACAATGATTTAAAAGTAAAACTATTAGTGGTAGGTGATGGTCCTTCTATTGATGAACTAAAGAATCTAAAGGATGAATTGGGCTTAAATGACTGCATCTATTTCGCTGGTAAAAAGCCATTTACTGATGTACCAATATACTATCAGGCAGCTGATGGCTTTATTTCAGCTTCAACCAGTGAAACCCAGGGTATGACTTATATTGAAGCCTTAGCCAGTGGTTTAGTGGTTTTAGCTCACTATGATGAAGTGTTAGAAGATATCTTAAAAGAAGGAGAAAATGGTTTCTTCTTTGAGACTATAGATGATATTTATAAATCAATTTCTAAATTTGCGAATTTAGATAAAGATACCGTTAAGGAAATGTCTATAAAGGCAGAAAAATCGGTTAAACAGTATGACAGTAAGTATTTCCAGGAATCTTCAATCAGACTCTATGAAGAAGCAATTGAAAACTATAAGTATTCTTATTCAATTGTAAAAACAACCCTTAAAGATGATATCGTTGTCTTAACTTTAAAGGGCTATGATGGTTCGGAAGAAAAACTGACTCTTTCTTTAAACTTCTATTATGAACTTGGCTTTAGAAATGCCAGCATTATTTCTAAATTTAACTACGAAGCCTTAAAGAAGGGTGAAGTAATTCCTTTGGCTTATCGAAGAGCTTTAAAGAAACTGGCTATAAGAGACTATTCAAAAAAGGAAATTACAGATTATATAAGCAGAAACTTTGAAATCGATAATAAGCAGCTGGAGATTGTAATATCAAAGCTGGAAGAAAAGAATTTACTGGATGATTATCGTTTCGCTTTGGAAAAGACTAACTCTTTTAAGGCAAATTTCTATTCTTCAAAGAGAATGGCTAATAAATTAAGAAAGCTGGGAATTGATGAAGAAATCATTGATAAGGTAATTGTTGTTGATAATGATAATGAACTTATCTTAGCTAAAAGGGCAGCTGATAAGTATCTGCATACTATCAGAAACAAATCGATGAATGCCAAGAAACAGGCTATCGTAGCTAAATTATTAAATGAGGGTTTCGCTTATGAGATAGCTCATGAAGCTGTTAGCAATCTTGATTTCTCTAATTCTTTACTGGAAGAAGATTCAATCATTCGTAAGGAAACAGCTCGTCTTATTAAAAAATATGAAAAGAAATACAAGGGTACCGAACTGCGCAATAAGGTATATCTGGCCTTAGTATCCAAGGGATTTAATTACGACAATATTTATGCAATTATCAATGAAATGGAGTTATAAATATGGACAAAATTTTAGTTAAAGATTTTAAAGAAGGCAGTCATGTAAATACCAACCTTCTTATTTCTTCGCTTACTAAGGGAGTAACTAATTCTGGTGCTCCTTATATGTCTTTGGTTTTACAGGATGCCAGCAAGTCAATTGACGCCAAGATCTGGGACTTAAAACCGGAAGTAGATAAACTGCTGGCTGTTGGTAGAGTCTGCAACTTTGATCTTGAAATCAATATGTACCGCAACGCTCTGCAGGCTAAGGTTATTAAGGTTTTTCCAGTAAATCAGAGTGAAGTTAAAATGGAAGAATTCGCCTTTAATTCACCAATTGCCAAAGAAGTATTAAGAGAAAATATTGCTGATGCGATTAAGCTGATCAATAACGAAAAGATTTCTTTAATTGTTAATGCGATGCTTAATTTCTATGCTGGTGATGTCTATGATTATCCAGCTGCCAGCAAGATTCATCATAATTTTATCGGAGGTCTGGCAACCCATGTTTCAGGCATGATTAAAGTAGCCAATGCCTTAGCGGATATCTATCCATCAGTTAATAGAGACTATTTATTAGCTGGAGTTATCTTGCATGACTTAGGCAAGATTGAAGAATTCACAAGCCCGGTAGTAACTGAGTATTCTACTCAGGGTAAATTACTTGGTCATATTTCAATCATGGATGCCCGTCTATTAAATGTGGGCCGTGACTTAAAACTGGAAGACAGTGAGGAATTGCTGCTTCTAAGACATATGGTCTTAAGCCACCATGGCCAACATGAATATGGTTCACCAGTCCTGCCGGGAATTCTGGAAGCAGAGCTATTAACTTTTATTGATAATATCGATTCAAGAGTAGCTATTATTGATAAGAATCTGGCTGACTTAAAACCTGGTGAATTCTCACCAAAGATTTTCGCAATGGAGAACAGATGCTTCTACAAGCACGACTAGTATTATGAAAATTAGTGTTAATTATTTATTTGAAAATTTTAATAGAACTATTGGTGGTGAATGTGATTCTTCAAAAACATTTGAAACCGATGAAGCCTTACTTTCGGTTGAAATAAGTGATGAACGTATCAAAGTAGAGTTTACTCCTAAGAAGAATGTCTTAATTATCAATACCAAGGCCATCTTAAAACAGGAATATCAGGAAACTGATCGTTTATTCTTTAATGGCTATCAGGACTGGTCTTTCTCTTATGAAGATACAATCAAGACCCGTAATGCTGGTATCAATAAGATGCCATTTAAGTCTTATACCGTTAATAAGCTGCATCTGGATAGATATGGTGATGGCCACTTTGTGGAATATGACGATAAGGAAGGGGTAAACCATGGCTGGTCTTACTTCTATATCCGTAATCAGAAGAACTATAAACTGTTTGGTTCTTTAAATGAAGACTTCGCTTTTACCAGATTTAAAGTAAATACCAAAGAAAATATCTTAAGCATTATTCCGGATATTGAAAAATATGAAGCAGATAAGAAATTTACTGTCTTAGATGTCTGTGTTTTAAACGGCTTAGAAGATGAAGTCTTTGATAAGTGGTTTGAAATGATGGGTATCAAAAAACCAAACTGCGAACCAATTATCGGTTATACATCTTGGTATAACCATTACCAGGATATCAATGAAGATATCATTGTTAAGGACTTTAAGGGCATTGATGCTCTGCCTCAAAAGATTGATGTCTTCCAGATTGACGATGGCTATGAAACCTATGTCGGTGACTGGTTAAATACCGATAAGAATAAGTTTCCTAATGGTCTAAAGCCTACTGTTGAAGCAATCCATGCCAAGGGCTTTAAGGCTGGTTTATGGCTGGCACCATTCTGTGCAGAAGAAAAGTCTGAAGTTTATAAGAATCACCGGGACTGGTTTGTGAAAGATAAGGATGGAAGTCCTTTGAAGTGTGGCTGTAACTGGTCAGGCTACTATGCTTTGGATATCTACAATAAGGAAGTGGTAAAGTATCTTGAAAAAGTCTTTGACATTATCTTGAATGACTATGGCTTTGATCTGGTAAAACTGGACTTCTTGTATTCAGCCTGCGTTTATGCAAGAAAGGATAAGCCAAGAGGCCAGATTATGGCTGATGGCATGAAACTTTTAAGAAGACTATGTGGTGATAAACAGATACTGGGTTGTGGTGTACCACTGGCCAGCTGCTTTGGCAGGGTTGAATATTGTCGAGTAGGTTGCGATGTTTCTTTATCATATGATGATGTCTTCTACATGCATTTCCTTCATCCGGAAAGAAATTCAACAAAGCGTACAATGATTGACTCTATTGCCAGAAGACACCTTGATGGCAGAGCCTTCTATAATGATCCGGACGTCTTTATCTTAAGAGATAAGAATGTTAAGTTAAGCGCTGCAGAAAAAGAAAAACTGGCGACAGTTAATGGTTTATTTGGGTCTGTCTTATTTATGTCAGATGATGCATCTTTATATGATGATAAAAAGATGAATTTATATAAGAAAATCTTAAAACTTAGGGGTAGGGTTAGGGATGTTGAATTAATCGGCAATAAGCTTACCGTTAAGTATGAATATGAAAATAATTTGGAAGAATTGAGTATTGAGCTATGAAAAAAATCTATTTAAACAACAGTTTTGAGTATACAGAAGAATTAAATGAAAACTTTCTAAAGGGCAGTGGCAAGTTTAAGAAGGTGCGTATCCCTCATACAGTTGAGGTCTTACCTTCAAACTATACTGACTCTGACGCTTATCAGAAAAACGTCTATTATCGTTATCTTTTTGATTATGATACAAGTTTTAAGAACAAGCGTGTCTTTATCAATTTTGATGGTGTAGCTCATAAGGCGACTGTTAGTTTAAATGGAAAAGTATTGGGTGAACATCTTTGTGGTTATACAGCTTTCAAATACGAAATCACTAAATTAATCAAGAAGACCAGCAAGAATGTTTTAACTGTTGAAGTAGACAGTAGAGAAAATCTTAATATTCCGCCATTTGGTGGAGCTATTGACTATCTTACTTATGGTGGTATTTATCGCGATGTTTATCTAAGTATTGAACCTAAGACTTTTATTGAAGATGTCTTTGTGAAAACTTTAAAGGATGGTGATACCTGGTATCTTGATCTGGATTTAAGTATCAATGGTGAATATAAGGATGAAAAACCTTCTGTCAGACTCTTTGATGATGAAGGGGAAATGGTGCTGGAGATCGAGGAAAGTCTAGATGCCTTCCATATCAATGCAGCAGTAGAAGATGTAACCGAATGGGATATTGATAATCCATATCTATATCATCTGGAACTTTCTTTTAAGGATTCGGTATATGAATGCAAAGTTGGCTTTAGAACAGCTGAATTTAGAGAAGATGGCTTCTATTTAAATAACAAGAAAATAAAGCTAAGAGGCTTAAACAGACATCAGTCATATCCATATGTTGGTTATGCAATACCTGATAGTATGCAAAGAGAAGATGTTCGTCTTTTAAAAGATGAACTGGCATGTAATGTGGTTAGAACCAGTCATTATCCGCAATCTCAGGCCTTTATAGATGAATGCGATGAAAGAGGCTTACTGGTATTTACAGAAATCCCTGGCTGGCAGCACATTGGTAATGAAGAATGGAAAGAAGTAGCGATAAATAATACCAGAGAGATGATAATGCAGTATCGCAATCATCCTAGTATTATTCTTTGGGGTGTTAGAATCAATGAATCTTTAGATGATGATGCTCTTTATACCGAAACAAATAATGTGGCAAGAATGCTGGACAATACCAGAAGTACCAGTGGTGTAAGATACCTGACTGGTTCAAGTCTTCTTGAAGATGTCTATGCCCATAACGACTTCTCGTTTGCTGGCGATTTTAGTTTAAAAGGCTTAAAGAGTAAGAAAGATGCGGTTAAGAATAAAGCTTCTATGAAGAAGGGCTATATCGTATCGGAATTTAATGGCCATATGTTCCCGACAAAGTCTTATGACAATAATGCTAAAAGACAGGAACAGGCCCTAAGACACGCCCAGGTCTTAGATGCGATGTATGAATGTGAAGATGTAGCGGGAGCTATTGGCTGGTGTATGTTTGACTACAATACCCACGATGACTTTGGCTCAGGTGACAAGGTTTGTTACCATGGCGTAATGGATAGCTTTAGAAATCCTAAGCTGGCAGCTTCTATTTATGCTTCACAGGGTGAAGAAAAGGATGTCCTGGAGATTTCTTCTTCAATGGAAATTGGTGACTATGCAGCCGGTAATGTTGGTGAGGTCTATGCCTTTACCAATGCCGACAGTGTAAAGCTTTATAAGGGTGATAAGTTTGTTAAGGAATTCTATCCATCAAACAGATTCTCTAATTTGCCTCATCCACCAATTCTAATCGATGACTTTATCGGTGATCTGATTAAAGAAGAAGGCTACAGTGACAAGGTGACTAAGGATATCAAGGAATGCTTGCTGGCTGTAGCTAAGCATGGTTTAGACAACATTCCAAATAACTACAAACTTAAACTGGCTAAGATGATGGCTTTCAATGGCCTAAAGATGGATGACGCAACCCGTTTATACAACAAGTACATCTCAGGCTGGGGCGGTATCGCTAATAATTATCGCTTTGAAGCTATCAAAAATGGTGAAGTAGTAAAAACAGTAGTTAAGGGTCCTGCTCGAAAGCTTCATCTAAGTATTGAAGTAACGCATACTGAGCTTGTTGAAGACAAGTCATATGATGTTTCGGCTGTTCGTTTTAAGGTTCTTGATGAAAACAACAATATCGCTTCTTACGCTAATGAAGTATTGTATTTATCTTGTGCTGGCAATGTGGAAATCATTGGTCCAGATGTCGTCGCTTTACAGGGTGGTATGGGTGGTACCTATATCAGGTCAACAGGTAAGAGTGGTACTGGTACTTTAGTGATTGATGGAGATCGTTATAAGGCTTCTGTCATTGAATTTAAGGTTAAAAAATCTCGTAAATAATGCTTGATTTAAGCGTTATATAAGTAATATAATATTTAAGCCGTGGGAGAAGTGTACAACGCTTCGCTAAACCACACCATTAGGAGGAAAAATTATGGCAAAAAAAGTTGTAAAAGTCTGCAAGTTACAATTCGCAGCTGGCCAAGCTAAACCAGGTCCAGCACTTGCATCTGCTGGTATCAACATGCCTCAGTTCTGCACTCAGTTCAATGATCAGACTAAGGACAGAATGGGTGACATCGTACCAGTTGTTATCACTGCATTTGAAGACAAGTCTTTCGAATTCACTCTAAAGACTACACCTGCTGCTTTCTTATTAAAGAAGTATGCTGGCGTTAAGAAGGCTAGCGGCAC
Organism: Erysipelotrichaceae bacterium; assembly: GCA_030526485.1. Lineage (GTDB taxonomy): Bacteria > Bacillota_I > Bacilli_A > Erysipelotrichales > Erysipelotrichaceae > Colivicinus. Next base: position 47,853 of record JAUNCS010000008.1, read on the forward strand.
TCCAGGTAAGGCTGTTGCTGGTACTATTACTGAAGCTCAGTTAAGAGAAATCGCTGAATATAAGATGCCTGACTTAAACGCAAACGACGTTGAAGCTGCAATGAGAATCATTGAAGGTACAGCTCGTAACATGGGTATCAAGGTAGAAGGGTAGGCTTATAGATGAAAAGATCAAAAGGTTATAACAACGCTGTAGCTTTATTCGATAAGAATAAAAAGTATTCAGTTGTTGAAGCTTGTGAATTAGCTAAGAAGACAAGCACTGTTAAATATGATGCTCAGATTAGAGTTTCATTCAAATTAAATGTTGACCCTCGTCATGCTGAACAGCAGATCAGAGGCGCTATGGTATTACCATGTGGTACAGGTAGAACTCAGAAGGTTTTAGTTGTTACTCAGGGCGCTAAGATGGAAGAAGCAACTGCTGCTGGTGCAGATTACGTTGGCGATAAGGAAATCCTTGAAAAGATCAAGGGTGGCTGGTTCGACTTCGATATCATCGTTGCTACTCCAGATATGATGGGTGAACTTGGTAAGTTAGGTAAGATCTTAGGTCCTAAGGGCTTAATGCCAAACCCTAAGACTGGTACTGTTACTCCAAACATCACTGCTGCAGTAAACGAAATCAAGAAGGGTAAAGTTACATACCGTGTAGATAAAGATGGTAACATCAACTGTCTATTAGGTAAGGCTAGCTTCGCTACAGAAGACTTAGCTGCTAACTTCGAAGCATTATTTGGTGCAATCGTTAAGGCTAGACCTGCTGCCGTTAAGGGTACTTATGTTCAGGGTGTTACACTTTCAAGCAACATGGGTCCTGGTATCAAGGTTGACGCTAGCGCTAACTAAGACTAAACTCCTTAAAGGTTGGAATATTCCAACCTTTTTTATTTGTCACACTAGAAGCCTTAGATTAATTTGTGCTATTATATATAGGTAAAACGATTTAAAAAAGAACTAGTAGCTTATTTAAAGTTATGAAGCGAGTGGGTGGCTGGTGAAAGACCCATATGACTACTTAAGTGAATTCATCTTTATAGTGGTACCAATCATGCCCGGTAACGCGTTATAGTTTTTGAGCAGTAGAAATACTGAAATTAGGATGGTACCGCGATCTAACGTTCCTAGTCGCGGTTTTTTTATTTTAAGGAGAGAAATATGGATGATTTAAAAACATTGAAGGATGAGGCTCTAAAGGCGATTGAAGATGTTAAAGATTCAAAAGTATTAGAAGAACTAAGAGTTGAATATCTTTCAAAAAAGGGTAAAATTCAGGGTTTAATGGCTCAGATGAAGAATCTTGAACCAAGTGAAAAACCTAAGTTTGGTCAGCTTGTAAATGATTTAAAATCAGCAGTTACTGAAGCTATTGAAGCTAAGAAGGCACAGCTTGATGCGGAAATGCTTAATGCTGCTTTAGAAAACGAAAAGATTGATATTACTTTAAATGCCTACAACAAGCAGATTGGTACTCTACACCCATTAACACTAGTATCTAGACAGATTGAAGATGCGTTCATCGGTATGGGTTATCAGGTTGCTGAGGGTCCAGAAGTTGAACTTGATCTATATAACTTTGAAAAGGCAAATATCCCAAGTTCTCACCCGGCAAGAGATATGCAGGATTCTTTCTATATTGATCCTGTTACTCTTTTAAGAACACATACAACAGCTATTCAGATGCGCGTATTAGAAGAACAGCACGACAAGCTACCTATCAAACTTATCTGCCCAGGTAAGGTATATAGAAGAGATGATGATGACGCAACTCATTCTCATCAGTTCATGCAGGCTGAAGGCCTGGTAGTAGGTGAAGGCATCACTTTAGCTGACTTAAAGGGTACTTTACAGTTCATGGTAGATTCTTTATTTGGTGAAGGTAAGCAGATCAGATTCAGACCTAGTTACTTCCCATTCACAGAACCTTCATTTGAAGTTGATATGACTTGTCATATCTGTGGTGGTAAGGGTTGTCCTACTTGTAAACATACTGGCTGGATTGAAATCCTTGGTTCTGGTATGGTACATCCAAATGTACTGGAAATGGCTGGCATCGACTCTAAGAAGTACACTGGCTTTGCCTTTGGTTTAGGCTTAGAGAGAGTAGCTATGCTTAAGTATGGCATCACTGATATCAGAGATTTATATACAAACGATTTACGTTTCCTAAAAGGATTCAAACGTTTTAACTAATGGGGGAAAGATAAATGAAAGTAAGTTTAAATTGGTTAAGCAGCTTAGTAGATATTTCAGGACTAAGCGTTGAACAGATTATCGACTCTGTTATTAAAGCGGGCTTTGAAGTAGAAGAAGTAGCTACACTTGGTTATGGTACAAACCTGGTTGTAGGTAAAGTTATTGAATGTCATGATCATCCAGATTCTGATCATTTACATGTAACAAAGACTGATATCGGTACTGAGGTACTTGATATTGTCTGTGGTGCTCCTAACTGTCGTGAAGGCTTAAAGGTTATCGTAGCTCAGGTTGGCGCAAAGTTAATGGGTGGCGATATCAAGGCCAGCAAGATCAGAGGTGTAGCATCTAATGGTATGTTATGTTCATTACTTGAACTAAATGTTAAAAAAGAAATGCTTCCAGAAAATTCACCTTCTCATACTGGTATTGAAGAATTAGGTGATGAATTTGAAGTAGGTGAAACAGATATTCTTAAGAAACTGGGATATGAAGATACAATTCTTGATTTAGCTACTTATGCTAATCGTCCAGATACTATTTCAATGTATGGTATGGCTAAAGAAATTGCCGCTATCCTTGATAGACCTTGCAAGCTTCCTGAATTTGCTGGTGCTGCTAATATTGGTGGTCCAACTAAGTTAACAGTTAACAGCGAATCAGCTAACTGTCCTCATTTCCTGGCTAAGGTTGTTAACAGTGTTAAGATTAAGGAATCTCCTGACTGGATGAAACATCATTTAATCTCAAATGGCGTTAAGGCTATCAATATCCTGGTTGATATTTCTAACTATGTAATGCTGGAAACAGGCCAGCCAATGCATTTCTATGATTTAAGAAGTAATCCAAATCTAAATATCACTGTTAAAGATGATATGGATGTGGCTTATACAGCCCTAGATGGTGTTGAATACAATATCCAGAAGGGTGATATGATGATCACTTCTGATAATCAGCCAATTGGTATTGCTGGTATCATGGGTGGCGATAACACTAAGATTTTAGACGATACTACTGGTTTAATCATTGAATGTGCTCTATTTGATTACGCCCAAATCAGACGTACAGCTAACCGTTTAGGTTTACAGACTGAAGCCGCTATGCGTTATGCCAAGGGTCTAGATCCTCTTGCTCAGCAAAAGGCGCTAGACAGAGCTGTTCAGCTGTTAATTGAATATGCTGATGCGACTGGCTTTGAAGAAACTGTTGAATATGGCAAGGCTAATTATGAACCTTATACAGTAAGCGAAACTTTAAGTCACTTAAATGCTTTAATCGGTAAGGAATACAAGATGGAAGAAGTTGTTGATGTCTTAAGAAGACTAGACTTCAAGCCAGAAGTGAATGGTGATGAAATCATTTCTCACATTCCTTCATATCGTTCAACTGATATCAAGATCAGAGAAGATATCGATGAAGAAGTTGTAAGACTAACTGACTTCAATGACTTAAAGACCACACTTCCTTATATGAAGGCTACTGTTGGTAAATTAACACCAAGACAGGCTTTAAGAAGAAGAATTGAAAGAATGCTGGTAAATGCTTCTTTAAATGAAGTTGTAAACTACACTTTAGTAGATCAGAAATATAAAGATGAATCATTACTTCCAAGTGGTGAGGCTATCGCACTTCTTTCTCCATTAAGTGATGCCAGAAAGTATCTAAGAACTTCTTTAATGAATTCTTTACTGGAAAATTTGGCTTATAACTTAGACCATTCAGCAAGCGATGTAAATCTGTTTGAACTTTCTAAGATTTACACTGAGGGCAAGGTTGAAGAAAGACTTGGTGTTCTATTATATGGAAACCTTGAAGAATCTAAACTGTTACATCAGTCAGTTAAAGCTGATTTCTATGTCTTAAAAGGCTTAATCATGGAAATCTTTGATAGATGTGGCTTTGATAAGGCTAGAGTTCAGGTTACTGAAAATACTATGGATACAGTTCATTACCATCCATACCAGTCATGCCTTGTATCAATCGATAGAAAGTTTGTTGGTATCTTAGGTAAGATTCATCCAACTTATGCATCTAAGTTCAAGGTAAAAGATGTATACTATGCTGAAATCATGCTTGATGAATTAGATGGCCTAAAGGCAGCTAAGATTAAGGCTCCAGTTTTAAGCAAGTATCCTTCAATATCTAGAGATATCTCAATTATCTTAAAAGATGAAGTAAAGGCTGAAGAACTGTTAAAGGTAGCTAAGAAGGCTGGTGGCCAGTTAGTTAAGTCTGTAGAAGTATTTGACGTATATAAGGGTGAACATATCGAAAAGGGCTATAAGTCAGTTTCTATTTCAATTGTTTATGAAAATAAGGAAAAGACTTTAAAGGTCGAAGATATCGATGTTCCTCATAACAAGATTCTTGAAGAATTAAATAAGCACTACGGCGCTAACCAGAGATAAAAGATTGTCCTGTATCAATAGATGCAGGACTTTTGTTATTATAGGGGTGAAGAAGAGGTGGTTCATGTTTTATGAATTAAACGAAATACTTGAAGAAGTAGATGTAAATAATATTGATGATCATAAGCTGACTTTTGGCTGTATAAGCAGTGAAGAACTGCTTACATATGGCAAAGAGTTAGGCTTTGATGAAGATACCATTAATGCCAGTCAAGAAGCCAATAAGTTGTTTAGAACCGGCGTTGATGTCCATTTGGAATATACTTTTGCCGAGCTTAAGATTGTCAATAGTGATAACCATGAAGATTATGTTTCTTTATTTATAAAGAAGAATTTGTTGTTGATAGTTGATATTGTGGACGAGGATAATTCAACAATTAATGCGTTTATGAAAGCCATTAAGAAGTATCCGAGTCATAAGATTAGTAATGGAAGACTAATCTACTGTTTTATTGATTCTTTGCTGGCTGATGCCAATAAAATCAGTGAGGAAATAAGAAATATCTTAACCGATATGGAAGAAGATATTGTTAAGGGCAGGGTCAATGAGGAATTTAATATCGAGCTTCTGGAATTAAAGAAGCGAATACTGAAGTTTTATAACTTCTACGCACAGATCATCGATATCAGCGAGACCCTTGAGGAAAATGATAACGAAATATTAGACGATGATAATATCATCTATATCACTAACCTCTACAACAAGGTGACACGCTTGAAAGATGATATGAATACGCTGAATAATATTGCTGATCATATACAGGATGCCTACGCTACTTATCTGGATCAGAAGATGAATAATACAATGAAAATCTTTACGATCATTACTACCATCTTCTTTCCATTAACGATAATTGTGGGCTGGTATGGTATGAATTTCCAGAATATGCCAGAGCTTTACTGGAAATTTGGCTATTTATATGTCACAGTTTTATCGATTGTTGTAGTTTTAATTCTTGTATTGATAGGCAAAAAGAAAAAGTGGTTTTAATTTGAAAGGATACTTAAGATGAGTGAACTAAGTATACGTCATATTGAAAAGGAAGATCTTGATGCTTATTATGAAATCTATAAAAATGAGGAAACACTAAAATATATACCAATGCCAATCTGGACTAATGAGAGCAAGCATCACATTTTTAATAAGATGCTTGATGATAAGGCTATCCGCTATAGTGTTCTATTAAAAGATAAGGTTATTGGTAATATTAATTTCTATCCACAGGATGTTAAGGATACTTATGAAGTTGGCTTTGTGTTTAACAAAGACTATGTCAACAAGGGCTATGGCTCGATAGCTATTAAAAAGGCTATTAAAGACGTTTTTAGAAAAGAAAAGGCCCATCGTATCTATGCTTACCTGGATGCCAGAAATATAGCCTGTAAAAGGCTTTGTGAGAAAATCGGCTTAAGAGAAGAGGCACACTTTATCAAGGATTATTTTATGGATAATGAGTGGACGGACAGCTATATTTTCGCAACATTAAAAGATGAATTTATTAAATAAAGAGACTTTTAAAAAAGTCTCTTTTGAAAATTCGCATTAACTTTACATCTTAAAAATTTGCTTAATGTTTAATTTTAATATAACAAAATAAAGTTGTAACTTTATTATAAAAAAGGAAATTCTAATGCCGGTAATTAAATCTAGTGCAGACTTAAGAAATAACTATAATGGTTTTTCTGAAATGTGCCATTCTTATGATGAACTTAAGATTAAATTTGAATTATATACAGAGATTGAAAAAAGGTTTAAAAGACATTGAAGACAAGGATGTAATGAGCTTTGAGGAAGCCATGGCCAGTATTAAAAAAATCCACATAGTTATATGTGGATTTGCTTTCTTTATGGATTTAGTCTTTTCTTTAAAGCCTTCTTGGCTTCATTGATATCGTTGAATTCGATAAATTCGCCTTGAATTTCTTCCCAGTCTTCATTACCTTTACCAAGAATCATGACCAGGTCATTTTCTTCGGCGATATTAATAGCTTTAGCAATAGCCTCACCACGGTCAACAACTGTTTCATAATTGTTCTTATCCTGGACAAGTTCAGTTAAGTCTTTGATGACATTTAGTGGATCTTCAAAGCGTGGGTCTTCATAGCAGAAGATTACGTGGTCATTATTATTTACACATAATTCACCAACATATTTTCTTTTGCTGGCATCTCTGCCCCCAGCATTACCGGTAACTACAATCTTTCTGTTTACTTTTAAAAGATTAGTGAATTCAAATAATCGAGTTAAACCATTAGGTGTATGAGCATAGTCAACTAAGACATAGAAGTTCTGTCCCATATCAACAGAAGTCATACGACCATCGATTGATAGACTTGGCAGATTCTTTAATAAATCTTCTAATTCAAATCCCAGATTTAAACAGCTTAGAAGGGCGCAAGCCAGGTTTTCAATATTGAAGATACCCAATAGTGGTGACTTGATATCATACTTATTGTTTTTGTATGTAAAGGTGATATCAGTGCCATCAGGTCTTAATTCATAGGAATTGATTTGTAAGTTATCGCTGTCCTTATAGCCATATGAAACATAATCTGAAACATCTGTTTTAACTTCTTCAAAATGTTTATCATTGCTGTTGAAGACTGATTTATCGCTTTGCTTAAAAAGCATCTTCTTGCAGGCTATATAGTTTTCTAAAGTCTTGTGAGTATTTAGATGTTCCTTATCAATATTGGTTAAAGCACCAATTGTAAAATGCATACCTTTTAAACGATTGTAATAGAAGGCTTCTGAAGAAGTTTCCATCGCTACATACTTGCAACCAGCTTCTACAAATTCATTCAAGATGCGATACATGGCGTCAATGCCAGGTGTAGTATTATCAGTTTCTCTATTAAAAGCGTGGCAGCTATAGCCGTTAGTACCGATATAGCCACACTTATCACTTCCAATCAGCTTTTGGATGATAGTGGTAGTAGAAGTCTTGCCATCAGTACCGGTAACGCCAATTAATGTCAGTTTTTCTTCTGGATGATCATAGAAAGTTGAATAGATTTCTCGCATTGATTCATTAGGATTATCCAGTTTTACATAGGGCACAGTAGTTTCTACATCTCTTGATGTAACTAGAGCTACAGCACCATTTTCAATAGCTTTATCAATGAAGTCGTGACGGTCAACACTGGCACCCTTAATGCAGATAAATAAGTCACCAGGTTTAATTGTTTGTGTATTAATAGACAGGCCTGTAATTTCAACATCTGGGCCTTTATGTTGTTTAAATAATGAGCTTAATTTCATAGTGACATTATATAATACTTGTATGATTTATACGATTACGACAAATCCGGCTTTGGATTATTATTTAAAGATTAACAAACTTACTCCAGGAAGAATTAACAGAACAACAGATGAAGCATATGACGCAGCAGGAAAGGGTGTAAATGTTTCTAAATTCCTGGATAAACTAAATATTGGCAGTGTAGCCTTAGGCTTTTTAGGAGGTTTTACTAAAGACTACTATCTGGATATCTTATCTACACATAAAAATATCCAGCCCCAGTTTACAACTGTTGGTCAAAGCACACGAATCAATGTAAAGATTCAGGGCGAAGAAGAAACAAGCCTAAATACCAGAGGCCCAGTGGTAAATGAAATTGAATATGCCAAGTTTGCCAATAGACTTTCACAGATTTATGACAATGACTATGTAGTCTTAAGTGGTAATGTTCAATCAACTTTGGTTGATAGAATTTCTGATTCAATTAGAGACTTATCAAAAGAAGGCGTAAAGGTAGTTTTAGATACTGATAATAAGGTTGTCGATAAACTGGTTGATGATAAGTTATTTATGATTAAGATGACTTACACTGATATTGGAACTGAAGAAGCTGATATCATTGCCAAGGGTAAGGAACTGATGGCCAAGGGTGTTAAGTACTTCCTTTATTCAGCACCTAATACGCCTTCTTACTTATTTGAAGATGGCTATTATCTAAAGTGCAATTCTAAACATAAGGAAACATACTTCTTAACTGGTACCAGCGATGGTATGGTGGCTGGTTTCTTGTGGGCTAAGTTAAAGGGAGCCAACAGCTTAGAAGCTTTCACTTATGCCAATGCCGTTTCAACTACTACTTCAATTCTTGATGAAACAGCTGATTTAAATGAAATCAATGAAGCATATAATTCTTTGGAAATTGAAAGGGTTGAATATTAATGAAGAAGATAATATATCTTCTTTTTATTCTTCTTTTATTAAGTGGCTGCAGTAAATCGCTTAATAAAGTGGATATCGAAACCTATGAAGTAGATATGTCGGCTTATGCCGGTATTTCTTATAATGACCACATGTTTAAGGGAACTACTGTTAAGGAACTTGAAAAAGTAATGAACGAAAAGGGCAGTGGTGTCTTTATTCTAAGTAGAGTTAATTGTGATCATTGCCAGATGGTAATGCAGTATTTAAATGATGTGGCAAAGGAATTAGATGTAACTGTTTATTATATTGATGCCATTTCTAAGGAATATCCAATTCTTCACACAGAGAACTATGACATTCTCTACAATATCCTTTATGATTACCTGAACGAGGGTGGTGAAGGTAAGGAAATTATGACGCCTCATCTTATTACAGTAGTCAATGGAAAGATCATTTCTTCCAAGATTGGTACGACCTGGTCAGGCAGTAATTATGATGAAAATGACGTTAGAGAATTAAAAAATTTGTATAAGAAGATGCTTACTCAATTTTCAAATTAAAGTCAAGACTTTCATTGTTTAAGGAATTTAATATAATACTAAATGCCGGTGAGTTGTTAAATTCCTACACATTTAATTCGGACCTTAAGCGTGTTGTCCACTGGTGTTGAAAGCCTGCTATAAGCAGGGATCCTAAAGGTGTACATAGCTGGCCCACCTGACTATCGTCAGGAAATTTACCTCATCGGTAAAATAGACATTTAACTCACTATGAGTTAATATATATAAGAGCAAGGAGAATATTTATGGGAGCAGGATTCTGGAATTCAATTCTATATCTAGTAGTTGGTCTACTAGTTGGTGGTGCTTTAGGTTTCTTCTTTACAAAGCGTAACTTTGAAAAGCAGTTAAAAGAAAACCCACCAGTAAATGAAAAAATGATTCGCGCTATGTTTATGCAGATGGGTAGAAAACCTTCTGAAGCACAAATCAGAGCAATCATGAAATCTATGGGACAATAAAAAGCACATTGTGCTTTTTTATTTTGGCCAAAAAGAAAAGGTTCTTTCGAACCTTATTTAATCCATTTAACTTTTGATTCAGTGCCTTTGATTAGACGCATGATATTAGCTCTATGCATGAAGGCTACAAAACAAGCCAGTATCAATACCAGCATAGCCAGTGAATTATCTCTATAAGTTAGAAAGCCCATGATAGCCGCAAAGAAGAGGCCACACATTGAAGATAGAGATACATATTTAGTAAGACATAAAACAATAAGGAAGAATAATAATGGGAAGACAAAGGTGAAGATTACATCTTTTGTAACAAAGATACCTAAACCTAAGATGTAGCCCATTGAGCAGGCAACAGCCTTGCCACCCTTAAAGTTGGCGAATAATGGGAAACAATGTCCGATACAAACAGCCAAACCGGCATAGCGGATAGCTTCAGGAGCCAGAGCGTTACAAAGTATCATAACTAAGAAGGCCTTTAAGGCATCTAGAATGATAACTGTTAAACCCACTTTCTTGCCCAGTACGCGACCGGCATTGGTACCACCCAGATTACCTGAACCCTTAGTTCTGATATCGGTTTTATAGAATACTTTTCCAATAATCAGTGCCCAGGGTATTGAACCGATGACATACCCTATAAGCAGCCACATAATAATTTTAATCATGGATAAATTATATCATTTGTAAAAGAGTGAGGCATTAGTTAAAATGTGATAGGTTAGGTGAAAATATGAAGAATAAGAAAAATATTTGCATTATTTATACCGGTGGTACTATCGGTATGATAAAAAGTGAAAAAGGCTATATTCCTTCGAGCGTTGAATTTAAAGAACTGATTAATTCAATCAGCGACTTAAAAAGGGAAGAAATGCCCAATCTGGAAATAATACAGTTTAATCCCTTACTTGATTCCAGCAATATGTCAATCCATGAATGGAACAAGATAGGCCAGACTATCAGCGATAATTATGATTTGTATGATGGTTTTGTCATACTGCATGGTACTGATACCATGTCTTATTCAGCTTCGGCACTTTCATTTATGCTGGAAAATCTGAATAAACCAGTAATCTTTACCGGTTCCCAGATTCCAATGTGTGAATTAAGATCTGATGGCTATGGGAATCTCGTTACTGCTGTTTTAATGGCCCAGAGTGACTATATTAAGGAAGTATGCATTTATTTTGATGGCAAATTATTAAGGGGCTGTCGTTCAACCAAGATGTCTTCTTCACATTTTGCAGCCTTTGCTTCACCAAACTTTGAAATACTGGCCAGTGCGGGTATTGAAATTGAATATAATAAAAATCTCTTAAAGAGGGATGTAAAGGGTGAATTTAAGTTCACACCATTTAAAGATGTACCGGTAGGCATTATTAAAATGTTCCCCGGCATCCAGTTTAAACTCTTTGAAAAGGTTATGACCGAACAGTTAAAGGGCGTTGTACTAGAAACCTTTGGAGCCGGTAATATCCCTTCAAATTCATCAGGCCACTTAATTCCGATGATTAAAAGAGCCTATGAAAATGGCACGGTCATTGTGGTCTGCTCACAATGTGTACAGGGTTCAGTTACCCTTGGTGCCTATGAGACCAGTCAGGCTCTAAATCAGATAGGAGCTATCAATGGTGGCGATATGACAACCGAAGCGGCCATGACTAAACTCCTGTATCTATTCTCTAAGGATATGGATATTGATGAGATTAGAAGAATGATGAATATTGACTTGCGTGGAGAACTTAGTGCTTAATGAGGGCTCCCGATATTAATTCTTCAAGTATTGAAGAAAGAGAAAACTATATAAAAGAAGCTTATCGATGTAAAGGCAATTGCGAGATTTGTGGTCTATGTGCAGTCTTAAAAGGCAAGAGTGCTGAAGTGGTTTTTGATGAGTATATAAAGGGTGAAAAAGCCTATTTTGACATCGTAAAAGAGCTAAGATAGACAGAAATTAAGGAAAAGGAATTTTGTTATAATAGATAAGTA
>JAUNCS010000071.1 GCA_030526485.1 Erysipelotrichaceae bacterium
AAAATCTCATCGATCAACAACCCATTCCAGTTTGGTTTGGGTTGTTTTTTATTTCTTCTATAATCATTTCTTTTTGATGTTTCTTCTTTGATTCAATTTCATTCCAATATCTTACATATCTTGCTGATGGAATAATTGGATATTGTGTAAATTCCTTTTGTTCTAAAGATTCTTTTCGTACTTGTCCACATGTTTTACCATTCAATCTTTTTTGAGGATAATGATTGATGTAATAATCTAAGGTTCCTTTGATAGCTTGTCTCATCTCTTCTTTAGATGTTATGTTTGGATACAGAATAAACAACATGTCTTTAAATTGTCCCTGGAAGCCTTCACACACACCGTTATCGATGCACTTTGATACACGTGACATAGATTGTGACATTCCATATTCATCCAGCTTAAATCTATATACTTGTCTTGTATAGGCGAATCCTCTGTCTGAATGTACTAAGGGTGTTGCCTCAGGATATGCATTATGAGCGTTTTCTAGTGTCTGATCAGCTAAAAATGCATCGTTTTTATCCGATACTTCTAAAGCTACCGGAAACCTGTCATAGAGATCAATCATAGGCGATATGAATAGTTTCTCCCCTGTTGCAGGTATCTTGATTTCCGTAACATCCGTACACCATTTTTGATTTGGACCTGTCGTATTGAAATCTCTGTTAAGAATGTTTTCTGCCGTATGTTCTGCATTAGATCGAATGTATTTGTATCTGGATCTACGTCTATAAGAGGATTTGATATCATTGATGCACATCAATCGATAGACTCTATTATGACCACATCCATATCCTTCGTTTCTTAGAGTGTAGTACATGGTCATAGTGCCAAAAAGAGAGCCGTTGGAATTTGATATTTCCTTGATTCTAGATGTAATTCTTTCATCTTCATGTTGTTTGTCCAATTGTTTGTAAGAAGGTGATGAGTGTAGCCACTTATAATATGCACTTCTGCTGATGCCCATGATTGAGCACATCTCCTTTATCGGCCAGTTGCGATCCTCATGTAACGATTGTATTAGCGAATAATTTTTTATCTTTTGTTTTCTTATAAGATAAATTCTTTTAGCCTTCGGAAGACTCGCCAAACAGGTCTTTTCGAAGGCTTCGTCTTTTTTTAATAGTTCAAGCTCCATCTCCTGTCGTCTGTTGATTCTTTCAAGCTCGGCTATTCTGCGTTTTGCTTTTTCCAAATCAGTCAATTGTTCTTCTGCCTTACGTTTACCACGTCTATCTTCTAGAGCGTCTTCACCCTTGGATTCATATTTTTTGACCCAGTTATAGATCTGGGCGTAATTTCCACCATAAAATTCAGCTGTACCTTTATAATCATATTTATGATCTATACAGTATTTAATGATTTCGATTTTCTTTTCTTTGCTTACTTTTAAAGTATCAGCCATATAGACCTCCGGCTTAGGATTGTAATCCTTAAGTTCTCTATGACTATTATACTTGTTTACCCAATTTAAAACAGTACTACATTTAGGTATTCCATACTTAGCAGCCAAATCCATGGAGGATCCATGACCTTGAAGATATTCTTGAACAACCATCTCCTTAAACTCTTTAGAATACTTATTGTTTGTACTCTTATGATCAAAAATTGAATGTCCATTCACACGATAGCTTTTCACCCATTTTAGAACTAAGATGGCTCCGTATTCAGCCATGTTCAATTCAATCCTTATTTGTTCTGCAGATTTTCTTTTATTTAAATAATCTTCACAAGCCTGTACCTTTTGTTCTTTTGTATATTTAGCTTTTCTTCCCATATAAAAAATCCCACCTTTGTAGTTTCACATCGATGGGATAATTTTAATTATTTCGTGTGTCTACTTCAGTGGGATTATATCA
>JAUNCS010000050.1 GCA_030526485.1 Erysipelotrichaceae bacterium
ATTTCAAATGAAATTATTTCAAATAAATATGGAAAAAATTTAAAAAAGGAACAAACGTTCCTTTCTGTATTATTTAGTATTTTCTTTAACGAATTCTTCAATTCTATTAAGTGCTTCCTTGATATCTTCCATCTTAGATGCATAAGAAATACGAATATTATTGCCACTGTTTTCACCAAAGGCAATGCCTGGTACAACAGCTACCTGTTTTTCTTTTACTAAGCGCATAGCGAATTCTCTTCCATCCATGCCGGTACTTGAAACATTAGGGAAGGCATAGAAAGCACCGTTTGGCTTAGCACATTTAAGACCCATGTCATTTAAACGACTGACAACATAGTTTCTTCTTCTTTCGAATTCAGCCTTCATCTTTTCAATGTCATTATCACCATGTTTAAGGGCTTCTACGGCACCGTATTGAGCGAAAGTATTAGGAGACATAATAGTATAGTCTCTAACCATTCTAATGCCCTCAGCTAAGTCCTGATTGGCGCAGATATAGCCTAAGCGCCAGCCAGTCATGGCATAGGCCTTAGAGAAACCTGATACTAGGACAACCTGATCTTTTAATTCATCGTAGTTAGCGATTGAATAGTGATCAAAGTCATAAGTCAGTTCAGCATAGATTTCATCACTGATAATTACAATGCCGCTTTCCTTTAAGATTGGCACAATTTCATCTAGATCTTCCTTAGTCATAACACCACCAGTCGGGTTAGAAGGGAAGTTTAACAGGATAGCCTTGGTCTTAGGTGTAATAGCTTTAATCAGATCTTCTTTTTTAAGCTTGAAGTTGTTTTCTTCTTTTAATTCAATGGAAACAGTCTTGCCACCAGCCATCGTGATGATTGGCTCATATGCCACATAAGCAGGTTTACAAAGAATTACTTCATCGCCTTCTTCCAGGATACATCTGAAAGTAATATCAATAGCTTCGGATGCTCCAAGGGTTGCGATAATCTGTTCCTTATTGTATTTAAGATTAAATTTTCGATTTAAATAATTAGCGATTTCTTCTCTAAGATCACCCATACCATAGGAAACGGTATAGTGGGTTTTATTGTTTTTTAGGGCATAAATAGCTTCTTCACGAATATGCCATGGTGTATCAAAATCAGGTTCACCGATTGATAATGGGATGATGCCTTTTTGTGATGCGCATAGTACCTGCATTTCACCAATGACACTCTGAGGAATTCTATTGACCTTACTGTTTAAATACTTGCTCATAACTATAACTTAAATAGGAGACGTTCATCTTCTTTTCTTTCGCCACCTATTTCAATTCCTTCTACTTTGTATTGTTTTAATACGAAATATGTTTCGGTTCTGGTTACATTATCAATTGGTGCTAAATGATGAGTAACAAAGCTCGCTACTTCTTTCATAGTCTTGCCCTTGATGATAACGATAAATTCAGACTTGCCTGACATTAAGTACATAGTTGATACTTCATCATATGAATAGATTTCTTTGGCGATTTCTTCATATCCAGTATCTCTTCTTGGTGTACAGCCTACTTCAATAACGGCAGTAACTGTTTCAAATGGCGATTTATCATAGTTGATTACTGTGTTATAGCCACAGATTGTTTTATTGTCTTCCAGTTCCTTAATTGAGGCGGCGACATTTTCTTCACTTTCTTCCAGCATTCTGGCCAGATCTTCAGTTGAGTAACGGGCGTTACTTTCAATAGCTTTTAGTAATTTTTCCTGATTCATGTTGCCTCCTTATTTAAGTCTTTCAATGGTAGTCTTAATATCCTTGTCGACCTGTTTTTTGACATCTTCCAAAGAATTAAACTTAAAGATGCCACGAAGTTTAAACTTGGTATCGATAATAATTTCTTGACCATAGATATCCTTATTGAAATCAATAATTAAAACTTCAATAGTTTTAGAATTGTCGACAGTGGGACGGTTACCAATATTGCAGACACCCAGATATTTCTTTTCTTCTACATATACTTCGCAAGCATAAACACCATAATCGATATCGATTGATAGATTGCTGATGTCCAGATTGGCAGTTGGCATATCTACTTTTTTACCGTTCCCTAATCCGTGTATTACTCTACCTTGAATTTTCATATTCAACATTTTACTACTTTCAGGTATAAAATAGTGATATGCGCAAAAGAAATCTAACAGTATCCCAGATTATTATTTTGAGCTTTATAGGGGTTATTATTGCCGGAACATTATTATTAATGCTTCCGTTTGCAACCGTTGAAGGGGAAAGTGCTTCATTTATCAACGCCTTATTTACCGCAACTTCCGCAAGTTGTGTAACAGGCCTGGTGGTATATGATACAGCAACCCACTTCACGCTATTTGGCCAACTGGTAATTCTGGTTTTAATTCAGATTGGCGGTTTGGGTGTCTTATCCATTGCCTTTCTGTTCTTATCGATAAGTGGTAAGAAAATATCCTTAAAACAAAGAGAAGTAATTCAGGAATCACTTGCTTCACCAAAGGTTGGTGGCATGGTGCATATGCTAAGATTCTTAATCAAGTATGTCTTCTATATTGAAATGTTAGGGGCGATTTTATTAACATTAGCTTTCATTAAGGACTATGGAATCAAAGCTCCTTATTATGGTTTGTTCCATTCAATCAGTGCTTTCTGTAATGGTGGTTTTGACCTTATTGGTAACTTTAATTCCTTAACTACTAATGCGACTAACCCATTTATTATTTTTCCGATATCTATTCTGATTGTTGTAGGTGGTATTGGTTTCTTGACTTGGCACGATATCAGAGACTATAAATTTAACTTCAAGAGATATTCGACACAATCAAAAGTAGTTTTATCAGCTACAGTGATTATCTTATCTTTATCGTTTATTTATTTCTTCTTTATTGAATTTAAAAACTATGCTTTGACTGAAAGATTCTATTATGCTTTCTTCCAGTCAGTTACAACCCGTACGGCAGGTTTCAACAATGTTGATCAGGCTGCTTTGGATGAATCGGGCAAGTTGATTACTATCATCTTAATGCTGATAGGTGGTGCACCAGGTTCAACAGCTGGTGGTATGAAAGTTGTTACTATTTCAATGATTTTCCTTATTGCGATTAATATTTATCGCCGTAAGAATGAAACAACGGTTTTTAAAAGAAGAATTGCTGAAGATACTCTAAGAGGAGCGATTGCTATCTTTACTCTTTATATCTTCTTGATGATGGGTGTAGGTATCACTATTCATTTAATTGAAAATGTACCTTTGATTGATGCCTTGTATGAAGCTGCCAGTGCCATTGGTACTGTTGGTATGTCAACAGGTATCACTTCAAGTCTATCGACTGTTTCAAAAATATTAATTATTGGTTTGATGTTCTTGGGTAGAGTTGGTGGTATTACTTTAATTTATGCTGCTAATAATGCTGGCAAGGACTTTGTAAGATATCCACAAGAAAAGCTGATGCTGTAGGAGAGGAAAATGAAAACTGTATTACTGATTGGTTTAGGAAACTTTGGTATTCATGTAGCCAAGGAAATCAATTTACTGGGTCATGAAATCATGGCTATCGATATTGATGAAGATCGTGTAAACGATGCTTTACCATATGCGACAAGCTGTCAGATTGGTGACTGTACTAATGAAGAATTTATTAAGAGTTTAGGTGTAAATAACTATGATGTCTGTATTGTAGCTATTGGCGATAACTTTGAAAGTTCGCTGGAAACTACTTATCTTTTAAAAGAACATGGTGCCAAGAAAATCGTGGCCAGAGCCAGCAAGGATTCACAGGCTAAGTTCTTAAAGAGAAATGGCGCTGAAGGTATTATTTATCCTGAAAAGCAGCTGGCTAAGTGGACAGCTATTCATTACTGTTCAAATCACTTATTAGACTATATCGGTCTTGATGAAGAATATTCTTTATATGAGGTTGAAACACCACTTGAATGGATTGATAAGACCATCGGTCAAATCAATGTCAGAAAGAATTATGGTTTCAACATTTTAGCTATCAAACAGAATGGTGTAAAGAACTATGTAATTACTCCTGATACCAAGTTTAGTGCTACTGATTCTATTCTGGTTTTAGCTAAATACGAAGACATGAAAAAGTGTTTCCATATCTAAGGGCTTATCTAAAAAATAAGCCTTTTTTATTGGCTTTTTTGCTTGTGAAAAAGGTAATAATTTTGTTAAAAAATAAACATATATTTGTTAAAAAAAGAACTTGTTGATATCGCTTACAATTATGATTTTTTGTATCTATAATGGGTATGTTAGAGGAGATTTATATGCCGTTTTTAATTGGACCTATGAGCAAGAAGATCCGCTCAGAAAAACACTTAACCGAGCATTCTGAAGTTTTATACCATAACCCGGAAATTATCGCTTTACCACTAACTACTGGTGCCCAAGAGGGCAAACCACTGGTACAGGTTGGTGACCATGTAAAGTTGGGCCAGATGGTAGGACTGAGGGATGACCGTTTTTATGTTCCATTTTTCTCACCGGTTTCAGGTGAAGTAATTGGATTTGAAAAGAGAATGTCTGCCAGACTTAAACCTTGTGATCATGTGATTATCAAAAATGATTTCAAGGATGAACCTGAGTATCTTGAAAATGTAATTGATGAAAATGCTTCAAAAGAAGAAATCATCGATTTCATGAAGAGAATTGGTTTATTAGGTCAGGGTGGTGCTGGTTTCCCTGCTTATATCAAATACAACACTGACAAGTGTGAATGCTTAATTATCAACGCAGTTGAATGTGAACCATATTTAACTGCTGATATGTTAAATATTGAAACTCATTATGATGAATTCTTATTAGGCGTAAGAATGATGTTTAAGGCTTCTGGTGCCAAGGAATGTAAGATTGGTATCAAGAAGTATCATACTGAGATGATTAAGAAATTAAATGAATTATTCAAAGATGATGAAAAGATCAATGTCTGCCCAGTTAGAGATGTTTATCCAATGGGTTGGGAAAGAACTCTAGTCTTTGAATTAATGAAGAAAAGATATGGCATGCTGCCAATTGAAGCTGGTGCCATTGTAAGTAATGCGACAAGTGCCATTACTTTAGCAGAAGCTATGATGACTAAGTTACCAATGCATAAACGTATTGTGACCGTGTCTGGTGAACAGCTAAATGAACCACACAATATCATCTGTCCATTAGGTACTTCTATCCATGACTTGCTAGAACTATGTGGTGGCTGTAAGTGTGAGAATGTAAACATCCTGATGGGTGGTCCAATGATGGGCACCTGTGTTACCAAGGATGAAGTATGTATTAATACCATCACTAATGGTGTAACTATTTATAAACATAAGGAAATCGAGGCGATGCCATGTCTTAGATGTGGACGTTGTGTTGAACACTGTCCATCATCTCTAGAACCAGTTTCTATTAAAGAAGCTTTCAAGATTAATGACGTTGACCGTCTTGAACACTTACATGTAATGGATTGTGTTGAATGCGGTATGTGTACTTATATCTGTCCAAGTAAGATTGAAGTGACAGAAGAAGTGAGAAGAGCTAAGCGTTTCTATGGCTTAAGGAGAAAGAAATAATGGCTAACTATAAATTTAGAGCTACGCCAATGTTTAGACAGAAACTTGATACCAAGAACGTTATGTTCCGTTTAACTATTGGTCTTGTGATTGTCTATATCTTTGGCTTATGGAATTCATCAAGATATGGTATGGAATACTTCTTCCATACACTGGATATGCTGGCTGTATCGCTGGTTGCTGGTGTTGGTACGGAAGCCTTATATGCCTATGTCTTAAAGAAAGATGTTAAGGAATATCTTTCAACATCTTTCCCATGGGTAACCTGTTTAATTATTACTGAAATCGTTCCATGCGATACTTCGGTTTACGCTATCTTTGTTTCAACAGTCTTAGCTATTTTCTTTGGCAAGCTGGTCTTTGGTGGCTTCGGTCAAAATACTTTTAATCCGGCGGCTGTTGGCAGATGTTTCATTACAACATCTTTCGTATCAGTTGCCAGTGTTGATTTAATTGCTTCGGCTACTCCTGCCAAGGCATTTGCCAGTGTTAACTGGTTAATGACTCCAGAGACATTTGATATTTTTACTAATCAGTACGGTGGTATCTGGAACCTCTTCTTTGGTCAGTACCATGGTGCCTTAGGTGAAACAAGTGCCTTATTATTAATCGCAATCTTAATCATCTTCTTAAAGGATGGTGTTGTAGATAATCGTGTGCCACTTACTTTCTTAACTGTCTGCTTTGTAAGTGCCTGGATCATTGGTGCTATCAATGGTTTAGGTATTGAATATGCGATTGCCTTCTTATCAACTGGTGGTCTGGTATATGGTGGCGTATTTATGCTTACTGACCCGGTTACCTCACCATTTACGGTTCCTGGCAGAATGGTCTTTGCTTGCATCGCTGCTGTTGTTACCTGCTTAATCCGTTTCTTAGGAAACTTACCAGAAGGTATGTGCTATGGTATCTTGATTGCCAATATGCTTTCACCATTAATTGATAAGCTGTTCTCTTGTAAGCAGGTTGATTCTTACAAGCGTAATTCAATCATTACTTATGTAACTATCGTCTTATCAATTGCTTGCATCGTGCTTGCTACAAGTGGTTTAAAACCAGGTGAATACAAGGCTAGTGAAAAGAGCGCTGTTGTTTATACTATTGGCAATAATGCCAATAATCTATAGGAGGCAATGATATGAATAAGACTTTAAAATTATTGTTATTCCTAGGAATTGTTTCTGCTGTATCTGGTTTGGCTATTGGTGCTGTAAATAGTGTAGTAGCTCCAGTTATTGAAGAAAATGATATCAAGGCTGAAAAGAAGAATCTGTCTGCTATTTTCCCTGAAAGTGAATTTGAACAGATTGAATATGAAAATGAAAAGATTCTAACTGTTTATAAGGCTGAAGACAAGGGCTATGTTGTTAAGGCTACTACAATTGGTTTTAATGCTTCTGAGCCAATTATTATTCTTGTTGGTTTTGACACAGAAGGTAATACTGTTGCGGTGAAGCCTTTGCGTCAGCAGGAAACTGATGGCTTTGGTTCAAAGTGTTTTGAAAAAGCCAATATTGAAAGTTTATATGTGGGTAGAGATCTGGATACTGAAGTGGATCTGCTTGCTGGTGCGACTTTTACTTCTAATGCGATGAGAGAAATGATTACTGAAGCTCAAAATGTAATCAGGGAGATTAAATAATTATGTGGAAGAGTTTTAAAGATTGTTTTATCAAAGATAATCCGGTATTTGGACTATTCCTTGGTATGTGCTCTACTTTGGCGATTTCAACTTCTTTGAATAACGCTATTGGTATGGGCTTATCTGTTACCTTTGTCTTAATTCTTTCCAATGTGATTATTTCTGCAATGCGAAAGATTATTCCTGATGAAATCAGAATCCCGGTATATATCGTGGTTATCGCCACACTGGTATCTATTCTGCAAATGTTGCTTCACGCATATATGCCAGAAGTATATACAAGTTTAGGTGCTTTCTTATCTTTGATTGTTGTTAACTGCATTATCCTGGGAAGAGCTGAAGCCTTTGCTTCTAAGAATCCTATTGGTCCATCAGCTATCGATGGCTTAGGTATGGGCTTAGGCTATACATTTGCATTGTTACTAATATCAGCTACCAGAGAATTATTATCTACCTGGGGCTTGGCTTTCTATAATCCATTTAATGCGGAACATATTCTGTTTAAGTTCACTTTACCGTTTGATTCATTTAAGATCACTCTATTCTCAAGTCCGGTTGGTGCTTTCTTAACTTTCGCAGTATTTGCAGCTATCTTTACTAAAATCAGAAATGAGGCTGCTAAAAAGGAGGAAGGTAAATAATGAAACTTATCAGTATGATTTTTATGGCTATCCTTACCAACAATATCGTTCTTACCAAGTTTTTAGGTATCTGTCCTTTCATGGGCGTTTCCAAGTCTAGTAAGTCAGCTGTTGGTATGGGCTTGGCAGTTACATTTGTTATCTTCGCTGCCTCTGTTATTACTTATGCTATTCAGTATCTGGTGCTTGTACCATTCCATATTGAATATATGCAGCTTATTTCTTTCATCTTAATCATTGCTTCTTTTGTGCAACTGGTTGAAATGATTGTTAAGAAGTATTCACCAGCCTTATATAAGTCATTAGGTGTTTATCTTCCACTTATCACTACTAACTGTGCTGTACTATATGTGGCACAGGACAATATTGCCAAGGGTTACACTTTCCTTGAAACCTGTGTTAACTCTTTAGCGGTTCCACTTGGCTTTATGCTGGTTCTATTCTTGTTCTCTTGTATTAGAGAAAGACTGGACTATGCTGATACACTTCCTTCTTGGAAGGGTAATCCGGTAGGCCTTGTGGTTGCTGCTTTAATGGCACTTGCCTTCTCAGGCTTAGCTGGTATTATTTAATGCTGGCGGCTGTACTGTTATTTGTTTTTCTGGCCTGCGTATTTGGAATCAGTTTTTATTTTAATAGTAAAACACCGGTTCCTGAGGGTTGTGAAAAACTGAGTGAAGATTGTAAGGGCTGTTCTATGCATGGCTGCCCTAATAGAATAAAAGGAGAAGAAGAAAATGCTTAGTGCTATGTTGGTAATGCTGGTAATTGGCGCGGTGCTTGGTGCAATACTATCAATTGCCTCAGTTGTCTTCCATGTTGAAGTAGATAAAAGAGAAGAAGCTGTTACTTCTATGCTTCCGGGTTATAATTGTGGTGCCTGCGGCTATCCAGGTTGCAGTGGCTTAGCTCATTCAATGGTTGAAGGTGAAGTAACTACATTTAACTGTAAGGTTGCTAAACCGGAAAAGAAACAGGAAATCATTGATTATCTGGCTAATACACCAGGACCTGATGGAAATACTGTAACTATTAAAGGATAATTTTAAAGCCAGGGCATTTTGCTTTGGCTTTTTTAGAAAGGGATACCATGAATTTAAAGGAAAAATGTAAGTCTTGTCTGGCTAATAAGCAAATTGAATCAGTAGCGGATAAGGATGAAAAGAAAAGAGAAGAGTATGCAGAATTTGTAAGAGATATCATCGCAAGAGAATCTGATAAGAAGTGTACTCCTTGGATTATTGGTCAGCTAAATGACAAGTATGATGAACTGTTTCCAAATGAGAGGTCATTTAGAGAATACAATAAGTCTTTTAATATGCTGGTCTTAAAGATTGAAAATGAGATTGAAGAGAGAATTCTTAATTCAGAAGATCCGATCATGATGGCTATCAAATATGCAGCTAGTGGTAACTATATTGATTATTCACAAAGCTATGAAATCAGTGGTGATGGCTTACTAAAGGTTATGGATAAGGTTCTTGATCAAAAGGTTGATGAAGTATCTTTAAATAAGTTTAAAAACGATTTAGATAAGGCGAAGAAACTGGCTTATTTAACCGATAACTGTGGTGAAGTGGTTTTAGATAAAGTCTTTGTAAAAGTTTTAAAGAAACTATATCCGGAACTTGATATCACAGTCATTGTAAGAGGCAAGGAAGCTGGCAACGATGCCACTATGGATGATGTAGTGGAAATTGGCTTGGATAAGATTACCAAGTGTATTGGTAATGGTACTAATATGCCAGGTACTGTTTTTGAAAGTATTAATGATGAAAGTAAGGAAGCATTAAAAAATGCGGATGTAGTAATTGCCAAGGGCCTGGGTAACTTTGAAGGCCTATATGGTGAATCACCTTTAAATCCATATTTTATTTTCTTATGTAAGTGTGATATGTTTACTGAACTATTTGGCTTAGAAATGTTCTCGCTGGTTTTCTCTAAGGAAGAAGATATTAAGACTAAGTACTAAGATGGTTAAAGAAATTGTAAGAGATGTCTTTTTCTTAAGACAGAAAGCTATTAAAGCTACTAAGGACGACTTGTATATCGGTCAGGACTTAAGAGATACTTTAAAGGCTAATAGAGAAGCTTGTGTAGGCATGGCAGCTAATATGATTGGCTACAATAAGGCTATCATTATCGTTAATATGGGTCTTGTGGATGTGGTTATGTATAATCCTAAAATCACTTCCCAAAAGAATCCTTATAAGGCGGTTGAGGGCTGTCTGTCTTTAATGGGTCAAAGAGAAACTACCCGCTATAAAGATATTACTGTTGAGTACTTTGATGAGTCTTTTGTTAAGCATAAAAACAATTATAGCGGTTACATTGCACAAATCATTCAACATGAGTGTAATCACTTGGATGGAATCATTATTTAAATGATAAAATAATAAATATTTTCGGGAGGAAGACGATGAGCAGAGAACTAGTGGTAGTTATTGACTTTGGTGGTCAGTATAACCAGCTGGTGGCTAGAAGAGTAAGAGAATGCAATGTTTATTGTGAAATCTATTCTTACAAGACACCACTTGAAAAGATTAAAGAAAAAAATCCAATGGGCATCATTTTAACAGGTGGTCCAAGCAGTGTTTATGAAGAAAATGCAGCTACTTGTTCAAAAGAATTATTTGAACTAGGTATTCCTGTATTAGGACTATGTTATGGTGCACAGTTAATGTCTCATGTATTAGGCGGCGAAGTTAAAAGAGCTGATAACCGTGAATACGGCAAGACAGATATTAAATTAGATTCTACAAGTCCATTATTTACTGGTATTAAGGAAGAAAATACCTGCTGGATGTCACATTTTGATTACATCTCAAGACTGGCTCCAGGCTTCAAATCAATCGCTCATACTGACAATTGTCCAGTTGGTGCGATGGAAAATGCTGAAGCAAAATTATATGGTATTCAGTTCCATCCAGAAGTATTACATACACCAGATGGCACTAAGATGCTTTACAACTTCGTAAGAGGCATCTGTGGCTGTAAGGGTGACTGGGTAATGTCTTCTTTTGTGGAAGAATCTATCAAGACTATCAGAGAAAAAGTTGGCGATGGTAAGGTATTACTTGCTTTATCAGGCGGCGTTGACTCTTCTGTTTGTGCAGGCCTATTAGCTAAGGCTATTGGCAATCAGTTAACTTGTGTCTTTGTTGACCATGGTCTATTAAGAAAAAATGAAGGTGACGAAGTTGAAAATATCTTTGGTCCAAATGGTAACTTCGATCTTAATTTCATCAGAGTGAATGCTCAACAGCGTTACTATGTAAAGCTTGCTGGTGAAATAGAGCCAGAAAGAAAGAGAAAAATCATCGGTGAAGAATTCATCAGAATCTTTGAAGAAGAATCTAAGAAAATTGGTGCTGTTGATTTCTTAGCCCAGGGTACTATTTATCCAGATGTTGTTGAAAGTGGTCTAGGTGGTGAATCAGCTGTAATCAAGTCACACCACAATGTTGGTGGTTTACCTGACTATGTTGATTTCAAGGAAATCATTGAACCATTAAGAGACTTATTCAAGGATGAAGTAAGAAAAGTTGGTCTAGAAATTGGTTTACCTGAATCATTAGTATTCAGACAGCCATTCCCAGGTCCAGGTTTAGGTATCCGTATCATTGGTGATATCACTGAAGAAAAAGTTAGAATCGTTCAGGATGCTGACTACATCTTCCGTGAAGAAATTGCTAAGGCTGGTATTGATCAGGATATCAATCAGTACTTCGCAGCTTTATCAAATATGCGTTCTGTAGGTGTTATGGGTGATGAAAGAACTTATGACTATGCAGTAGTATTAAGAGCTGTTAAGACTATTGACTTCATGACCGCTGAAGCAAGCGACATTCCATTTGAAGTATTACAGACAGTAATGTCTCGTATCATTAACGAAGTAAGAGGCGTTAACAGAGTATTCTACGATATCACTTCAAAACCTCCTGGAACAATTGAGTT
>JAUNCS010000051.1 GCA_030526485.1 Erysipelotrichaceae bacterium
TTATCCTGCTACTCATACCTAAAAATGATGTTTTCTATAATTTAAAGAATAATTATGAGGTGAATTTAAATAATACATGAGAAATAGAAAACAGATAACACTAAGACTTGATGAAGAGATAGTGGCTCTTATTGATTCAAACTGCAGAAATAATGACGCTGATTCAAGATCAAGTTTTGTTAATAAGGTGATGAAAAATTACTTCAAAAGAAGAATTGGTGATGAAAATGCTGATGAAGTAGAAATGATTGAAGTTAAAAACGATTTATCTTCTTTAATTGAAATGAATAAGAGTATGTATCGAAGTATTAACTATCTTAATCAGTTAATTAATGGTGGACTTCCAATATTTGATACCAATACTTCTACTAAAGTATTAAAGCCAACACTAAATCTTAGAAGAGAAGCTTCAAGAAAGATGATGAAAAACTATGCAGGATTTCTGACAGGTGACATGTCTAAGGAAGATTATTTCTTAGAAGATGAGGAAGAAAATGATGGATAAGCCAATTGTTGTTAAATGGAGGTATAAGGTAAATAAACCAAACAGTTCTTCTGATTCCATTGATGGCTACATTGATTACGTTAGCTCCCAGGTAAATGAAAGACGTAACCAGACAGGGAGATTTGAGTTTGAAAGTAATGTTAATTCATTTAATTCTGAAGTACTAATAAATGAAAACTCATCAGTAAATGATATAAACAAATACATTTCCTATATAGATGAGCGACTTGGAAGTCATGAACTTTTCTCATCAAGTGGTGCTGATATTAATGAACTGGTTGAAGAAATTAAGACACACAAAGGAACATTATGGATACCAATTGTTTCTCTAAAAGAAGAATGGGCTTATGAATTTGGTTTAGACTTCGAAAGCAAGTGGAGTGAAAAAGCACGAGAACTTGCTGAAGTATATAGAAGAGAATTAAATATTAAGTCTGATAATTATGGCTGGGTTGCTGCCTTCCATACCAAACCTGAAGTAAGTCAAAATGATAACAGTGATGCAGGATGCCAACCACATCTTCACTTCATCATTTACGAAAAGAATCCTGATCCACATAAATCTCCAACTATTAGACATAAGAAACTTGATGAGATAAGAAGCAAAACTGCAAGTATCCTATCAAGAGAATATATGTCTAAATCCTATGAAGAAAGAAACAGTCTAAGAAAAGAAATAAAGGATAAGGCATCTGATTTAAAGGAAGCTGTTGATGATGTTCATACTCTTTTATGGGATATAGAATCTTTAACACACGGTAAAGGCAAGTTATCCATCGGTGAGTTTGAACACGCCAGAGATGTTACGGATTCATTAATTACTTCTTTATCTCTCAAGAAACCATTAAGTAATGAAGAGAAGTTTTATAAGAAGTTATTGGATATTGAAGATAAAGATGATGCGATCAGGGCATTTGGTTTATATGTATCAATACTCGATAGACTTGAAACAATCACCAATAAATTATTATCAACCGATGAAGCCAAAGCTCTGGTTGATGAATGGAAGCAGGTTTCTAATTCAATGCGTTCAGCTCAAGGATATGAGTTATCAGGTAAGCAAACTGAAAAAGATCTTAATTCACTTAAAAGAGAAATTGGTAATTCTATTCTTAAGGAAGCCAAGCAGCTATCAACGCAATCTCGTTTTATCACCAAGAAGTTTAAAGGAATGTTGCTTGAGAGGATGGAACTAGGGACATTTAAGCAGAATATAAAGATACATGACTTAATGGATTCGACTCGCGTTATCTCTACCCTTTTAAAGGAATGTGGCGTATCAAAAGATGATGCGAAAGCAGAACTTAAGAAGTTATTAGAAACAACAGAAGATGAAAGAAAACGAAAGCTGGCCCTAGCTGAAATGGATCGCGTTTATAAAAAACTTGAAGTTGGTATGACGGTTTCCACTGCCGATTTCTGGAATGCAATGAAATGTGTTGGGATTAATGCCAATAACATTTCCATTTATGAGTCAGTAATTAATGGTCATTCTTTAGCCAATAGTATTCTCTTAGAACCAATAACCAAAGAATCTTTAAAGGCACTCGATACATATGCAGATGTCTATAGAATTGAAGGGCCAGTATCAGTATTAACTGAATCTTTATCATCATTAACTCATATTCCATTAACAAAGGAAGAATATGAAGCCAAGTATTTATCATTACTTGAAGCCTACGAAAGCTATAACCAGGATATCCAGAACGAAAGGAAAATGATGAATGAAGAAGAAATCGAATACTAAAGGAATACTTATCTTTATTGGCGTGGTCTTGCTGATTGATGTTGTTTTCTTTCCTGTCTTAATGAATCTGGTGTTATTACCTTTACTTACTGGCACGCCTGCAGGTGGCATCGGAATACTCAACTGGTCAAAGTGTTTTGATGGAATGGTTGCGACACAGATTACAGTTGGATTTGAAATTATGATCTTTGCCGGCTTTGCAGCACTATATGCATCAAGTATTAAGCCTTCGTTTGCACATGGCGATGAACATGGATCTGCAAGACTTTTGACTGATGAGGAGTTTGATAAGCTTATTCCTAACTACTTATTTAACAAAAATGATAAATAATTACTGAATTTGTAAATATATATAACCTCCCTTTTCTATACTTCTTTGAAGTTTGAAAGAAGGAGGTTTTATTAATAATGGAGAACATTTATGTATATTTAATGGTATTGTTTATTGCCAAAGTGATTGATAATGGCTTATCAACAACAAAGACATTGTTACTTCAAAGGAATAGATGGCTCTTGTCTGGCATTTGTGTCTTTGCATCAACATTTATTTATTTCTATATAGCTAAGGTGATAGTAAGCGCCACAAGCAATACAGAACTGCTAATAGTTTCATTGGCATCAGCTATTGGATGTATCCTTGCATGTCTTTTATCAAACTTCTTTTCCAAGGATAAGACTTATGTGAATGTGATTATGTCAGATGATTTCGAAGAGATGAAACTGTTAAGAGATTTCCTTGCAGAAAAGCACATTACAAATGTTGCGTCTGATTCATATACTAAAGATTGGAAAAGAAAAACAATCACTATTACCGCATATGCAAACACAAGAAATGAAAGCAAATCAATTGATGAATATATTGAAGCAAGAGATGTTAAATTTAAAAGACTAATCCAAAAAGCTTAAACATTACAAATAAAGAAGATGAAGAATCTTCTTTTTTCTTGCACGATGAGTCATGTTGACTCATACTATCCATATAGATGAGGCAACGTAATGTTTGGAAGAAAGAAATATAGAAAAGATTTACCTGCAATCAACATAACAAAAAAGGAAGTAAAAGGAATATTTGGTCAAAAGAAACTAGTTCCAAGAAGCAAAAAGGAACAACGTGAGTTAAAAAGAAAACTAATGGAACAATATCCAGACAGATACTTTATCGATGACTTAAGAGAGGCCAATTCTATAGATCCATTAGACTGGATTGATAGAATTGAAGCAATCAATGCATTATTCTTTGATTAAAATAATATTGGTGGTGAAATAGTGATACTTTTAAAACCTAAGAAAAATTTTGAACGTTGGGCATACGTTGTGATTGATAATTACACTTCAGGGACACCTTTAAGCGAAGACTATTTAGTGGAGCAAACGGATAAGTTCATTCAGTGCCATGCAAAAAGACTATATGATAGCATTCATAAAATACTTAACGCATCAAAACAAGAAACAAAAGACAAACACTACGAAAAAGCCTGTTTTGAGTATGGCGTTTTGGTAGATGTTAAGAAGTATGCCAACAAACCACAGAAGTACGCAATCAACAGAGCTATAGATGATTTTATTGCTGCAGAAAATTGCTACTTACACCCAAACATCAAAACAACTGATGCCTTATCTCAAAAGAAAAGAAATAAAGAAGAATTCTGGGAAGGTGTCGCAATCGTTGAGATGATAGAACTTTTTTCTAATGATCTTTTTAAAAAGAAATAACAGAAACAACCTAGTATATATTTGCAGGCTATAGGCCTGCTTTTTCTATACTTTCTTATGAAAATGAAGAAAGAAAATAACGTTGGAGGAGTTGTTGTCAGAAGCAGATTCAAACGAAACAACGATATCCTTCTTTCCTATAACGATACACAAACTCACAACTTAATTATTGGAACCACAGGATCTGGAAAAACACAAAGTTATATTCTCCCTAGTATCCTATCGATTGCGGATAGTGATTCATCAATGGTCATCAATGATCCAAAGGGAGAATTGGCGCAAAAGACCAGTGAATACCTAAAATCAAAAGGATACAAGGTATTCATAATGGATTACTTTGAGCCTTTGGCTGGTACCTGCTTCAACCAGTTGTTTCTAGTTGAAGAAGAATATAAAAAAGGATTGCCACACTTATATCGAGCAAAGGCACTCGATGCAATTATTAAAGTTATTAACCTTGTAGTTACTAACTGCAAAGTTAATAATCTTGAATTCTTCCAAACTGTTCAGTTTAAAGGAACAAGAGGTTCCATGCCAATTGCTCTCCAAAACGATTTAGCAAAAGACAGATATACAAATTCAACTGCTGGATATGAAGTATTAAGAATAGATAAATCACCAAAACTTGAAAGAACTTTTGGGTTCTCTCCTTCATCAACCAACATCGAAGAATTGAAATTATTATTAAATGAGATTTTAGAATATTTACACAAAAAGAGTCACGATTTTAAAAATAAAACCAATATCGAAGGACTTGAATCAGTTCTGTATAACAATGAATATCTATTCTACCGCGAACAGGAAGTGTTAAAGGAAGCTGAATCATTATTAGAATCTATTAATAAGGAATCGGTATGTTCTTATTATCAAAGCAACTTATCTAACACAAAAGAAATGTTAGAGAGATTGAATCCTGGGACTTCTTCCTATAAACAGGCGGAAGAACTGCACGACAGATATCAGAGCACTTTAAACTACCTAAATTCCAATCAATTAAATATCGAAATTTTATTAAACTACCTTAAGGTCTTAAAAGAAGAAAACGAAGATATTTGGATAGATCACGAGACAGCCGCTGTTACATATGCCGGAAGTATTGCAACTATGCTAGTTGGCAAAAATGATAAAGGTGACAAGTTTTGGGACCAGACAGCTACTTCCATGCAAAAGGCATTAATTCTTTTTGTTTGTAGAGAATCACATCTGCCCTATTCAAAGCATTTAGGTTCAGTAAATAGAATCCTGGCTAACTTATCTAATCCTGATCCAAATACAGGCAAATCGGCACTTGATAACATCACTGACAGATTCCTGCCATCTGATATTGTCAAATTGGCAATGTCAGAAGTTCGACTTGCGCCAGATAAGACAAAAGGTTCTATTCTGGCGTCAGCCAGCGTCGCAACGGAGATTTTTGGTGATTATTCGGTAGCTGACCAGGCCGCAAGAAATGATTTTGATCCAGAAACACTGGTAAATGAGAAAACAGCAGTCTTTCTTGTTTCCCCGGGAAATGATGACGCCGGAACTGCGCAGTATACTATCCTTTCAACACTGTTTATTGAGGAAGTTTATTCAGCATTAAACAGACTTCTTTCCAAAAGTGAAGAAATGACCTTGGATAGACCGGTTTATTTCCTTCTAGATGAAATTGCCAACATTCCACCTATCCCGGAACTTGGTTCAAAGATTTCATTGGCTCGAAGCAAGAATATGCGATTTTCATTAGTTATTCAGTCATACGAACAGCTTAAATCCCATTACAAGGAAAGCTATGACACCATAAGAGAAAACTCGAATATTCTATATATTCTTTCAAATAACACCGGCACAGCCAAGGAAATCAGTGAAAGAATCGGTAAGACAACCATTGAAGTAAATTCCATTTCAACATCTTCCAGGGATAATGGCTCAAGTACATCGACATCCACCTCAACTACAGGACGAGACCTTTTTACACCACAGGAAATCATGCAGATGGAAGAAGGCTCGGCTATTTATCTGTTGCAGCGTCAGCAACCCTATCTAACTCATCTTGAACCTGTATACAAGTGGCCAATTTATAAGGACCTAGTTGCTAATAAAGTTCCAAATATCCATATCAGAAGACATCGTCAAGAAGTTAATTACTTTTGCCCGGAACCACATGAGTTCACCGTTGCATACGAAAGTCTTGTAAGAGGAGCGATTTTAGATCGATATATCTATTCGTTCTTTAAGAACATGAAAAACAAAGAACCAGCATCCAGTGACTTTGTCATTCTTGATGATGGTTCCAAGTTAAATATCTAAAAAATACTGCCATTTTTAATAGTGGCAGTTATTTTATAAAAAGCTAGGAAATTGATTTCAACTCCCTAGCTTTTAATGATAATTCTACTTTACAAAATACTTTTCTAATTTCAATGCATAATCTTCAAAATTGATATTATTTACATTTTCAAGAAATTCGATTTCTTCACTCGTAAAATTATTGTTTGCTGCACCACATATTGCGGTTGCAATAGCGCCAATGGTATCGGTATCCCCACTTAAATTTGCCGCAAGTTCAGCACATCGATGAGGTTCAAATTGACTCAAATGTAGCAAGACCATTACCGTTGGAATTGTTTCAATTGTTTCCATGCCTGCTCCATAAATAGTTTCTATTTCAGATAAAATCTCTTCTTCTGATTTGCTTAAAAGCAATTTTTTAACACATTCCAAACGCTTTTTTAATGATGCACTAGGTAAGTCATTTCCTTTGCCTTTGCATTCATCAATAACAGAACTTGCTAAATTCCACATAGTCTCAATATCAACATTTTCTCTTAATGCATAACTAGCTAAAGTTGCAATGACACTTGCTCCTGCTATTGCAATACTTGTATTATGTGTTGGCATGCACAAGGACTCAACTGTATCAACAAGATTTTTTAAATTTTTATAATCGCAGATGATTCCTAATGGAGAAACTTTCATGGCAGAGCCATTTGTTGTCCCAAATAATCCTGATTTACTGATTGGTGTACCATTTGAAATTGAAGTCAGTGCTTTCAATGTACTCGGCCCCATAATATACGGGTTTTTATCGCCATTTTCTTTCACCCACTTTTGAAGAGATTGAATATATTTTTCTGTATTGAACTTTCCGTTGGTTTCTATAATAGAATCACACACAAGTAAAGTATTTATCGTATCATCAGTAACTGTTCCTGATTCAAAATTTCTTCCAATAAAATCATACGGTGTAGAAGCTAAAAATCCATGAACTCCTTCCGGAAATGCTTTTTCAAGAGTTTCCCTAGACATCATTTCGCTAGGCATTCCCATAGCATCACCGTAGGCACATCCAATTAATAATCCAAGAATTCTATCTTTCATTTAAGCTTCCTTTAAACTTAAGTTGGCTTCCGTCTTAGAGCGAATTAATGTATAAATAGGATTTTTAGCTTTAACAGATTTATCATCATTAAATATGACATCAATATAATCGTCCGAATTAGAAACAACTACTGCAGTTTCTGTATCTAGATTACTTTCATGCATCTTCTTCAGATCAAAAGAAATAAGAAGTTGTCCTTGCTTTACTTTTTCTCCTTGTTTTATGTGTTTTACAAATAAAGCTTCTTTACCTTCATATAAATTTGTACCAACGTGAATTAAGATTTCTGCGCCAGAATCACTTGTAATACCTATTGCATGTCCTGTTGGAAATAATGCAGTTACTTCTCCATCACATGGTGCGTAGATATTACCATCATCCGGTGTAATACAAATACCTTTTCCCAATCCGCCATTAGCAAATGCAGGATCACACATAGAACTTAATGCTTTTACTTTGCCATTCATGGGAGACACAATGGTTTCCTTGTTGCTTTTTTTATTGTAATTTACATCATCCTCATTTTTCCCATCTTCACCTGGTTTATATGTTATCCAAGTTAATGTAAATGTCACAGCCATTGCCGCTATGCAGGCTACTAAGCACCAAATTAATCCTGCGAAACTACTTGCCTGTGGATTGACGAAAGACATGATACCAGTAGTTCCCATGCTAATAGCAAACATTGGAGAATTTGTAATTGTTAAAATCAAACCACCAACTAATCCACCTAACATGCAGAAACCAAAACGTTTTTTAACCGGTAATGTGACTCCATAAATAGATGGTTCGATAATACAGAAGCATGCTGATAAGAATGCAGGAAGTGCAATATTCTTCATCTTAGTGCTCTTTGTTCTTAAGAACACTGCTAAACACGCTGCCATATGAGTAAAACTTGCAGGGAAAATAGACGCAACGATTAATGATGAACCCACAGTCATAAATTCCATAATACCTAATGTAACTAATGGCCAATGTAATCCAAAAATAACCAATGGCTGATAAATCAGTGTAATAACTGCAAATGCTAAAATCTGTGACTTATCAATTAACCATGCTAAAGCAGCCTGTAAACCATTCTGAATAATCATTGATACTGGACCAATAATCAAAATACCAAATGTTCCTGCAACTAGAATTGTTAAGAATGGTGCTAAAAACTGTTTTGTTACCGCTGGAAGTTTTTCCTTCAAAACTTTTTCAACTTTTGATGCGAAAAAGTTAATTAACATAATTGGAATAAGCGTTGAAGTATATCCATTTGACGGGAATACAATTGGCAATCCAAAGAATGTTTTAAAAATACCCATTTCAAATGGACTTCCTGAGAAGATGCTAAATAATACATCTCCAGAGTTCATATCTACAGCAATATTTGGGAAAATCAGAACAGCACCTAGAATCATACCAACGAATGGATCCATTCCAAATGCAACTGCACTAGTATATCCCAAAATAACAGGGAAGAATGTTAAACATGCATTTCCCATTGCATTTAATAAAATATTTGCACCAGAACCTGTTTCAATTATCTTTGTTGCAATTAATACTGAATTTACACCGGCAATAATACCGCAAGCACACAAAACTCCTAACACTGGAACAACAATTTTTGTAATTGTAGCTGCAAACCTATTAATAAATGACCCTTTTTCTTCTGCAACTTCATTGGATGATTCGGTAATACCAAGCTTACGAATTACATCTTCATATACTTCTCCAACATGTGTTCCAATAATGACCTGCAGTTTTCCTTCTGCTTTTTGGCAAGAGACAATACCTTTGTTTTCTTCCAATGCAGTAATATTTGCTTTTTCTAAATCCTTTAATTTGATACGTAATCGCGTCATACAATGTGTAACATTTACAACATTATCGCTACCACCAACATTCGAAATAATAAACGATGCTAAACTATCATACTTACTCATAATGTCCTCCTAATTGTTAAACATCGCCCTTTGGATATGAATTACTAAATATAGAAGTTCTTCATCTCCTATATCAACACCATATTTTGCACGCACAAACTCCATTATATTAACTGCGCACATATAAGATTTTTCATATGTAATTTTCATCATATCCAAGAGTTCTTTATCTTTTTTATCACTAGTAAAAAGATTTGACTGATTCACAATACGATATGCAAAATACTTTAAATGCGTAATAAAACGGTAATAAGCTAAAGATTCTTCGTCAAACTTTTGATTGGAGAATTCAAAAACAATATCAAGAATTTCTTCAATTATCTTCGTTGCCTTTTCCACTTTGTTTGTGTTAATTCCATTATCTGTTTCAGCATTAACAATATGTAGTGCTATGAATCCTGCCTCATCAAGTTTTAGTTTTACTCCCGTTTCATTTTCAATGATTTCTAGTCCTCTTTTCCCTAATATGAATTCATCTGGATAAAAACGTTGAATATCCTGCATAAGATTATTTGTAATATGAATTCCCTTTTTCATAGTTTTTAAGTGCAAAATGGATATGATCACTTAAAGAAACATAAATAGAATCACTGATTTTTTTGCCTAATCGCATTTTGATTTCATCAATAATTTTTGAGACCACTGAAATTTCCTCCAGTGGTAAGCTGACAAGCACTTCTTGAAATTTTGCATTTAAACTTTGCGAAGATAAGCAAAACTTTTTTTCTATTGCTGCCGGATTGATTACATCACCAACTTTTTTCTTGAACGCAATTGCCTTACCAATAACAACGACTTCTTGATTATCTTCATCTAAAACTAAAGCACTGTTATTGTTAAGTATTTTTCTTATCTTCATTCTTTTTCCTCCTTTCTGTTTTTGTTTAGTAGTAAACTTACTATTACAAAACAGAAAAAGCCCGTTTGCATAGTAATACTACCTTCAATGCAAACGAGCTTAAGCTTACCAATGATTCAGTAATAACTTCCTCGCCAATTTTGTATTTATATTATAGCACCGCTGAAAGCGATTTCATAGTTTTTGTTATATAATTTTTAACAAATATTTTTGTTTGATAATGTCAAACAAAAAAACTAAGAAAACAATTCTGTTTTAAGCACTTCTCTCACCTGATTATCACATGCTTTCTTTAATAAATTGAACTCAACTTTTGGCTTTTTCTTCTCGGCGTAGTCCATAAATTCCTCTTTAAGGAAAACATGCCAGATAGATGTAAGAATTCTACCGATTCTCTCCTGTCTCGAACTTTCAGGGAACTCGATGCAGATTTTTGCATATTCTTTTCTGATCAATGGCTCTGATAACAGTTTTGTAACAATCTCCCCTTCATCGAGTTCCTGTTTCTTAACAGAACGGTTTTTGCTCTTTAATTCATACTTTCTTCCAAAGAATTCTTCAGAGATAATCTTTGCCCAGGTAGTTCTACCATAAGGATTCTTATATTCGTAGTTCTTAATGACAATTCCTTCTGACATCTTATCTTCTGGAATCAGGAACTTCGCTTCAAGCATTGCTGCTTTTAAGTCATCCATTGTTGGATTAATGAGTTTTTTGATTTCAGGAATATAAGTAATTCCATATTCATCCAGTTCCTTTGTGTATTCATTATATGGGAGATATCCTCTTTCGGTATTGAATACATCGAACACGTAGAACTTTTCCCAGGCATCCGGTGAATAATAACGGATTGTATGAGGAACAAGCCACTCACCATATAGATAGTTATTTGGATGATCTAAAAGGTAAGTTCTAACATTTTCATCCTTGATGATGCTGTTATAGAAATAGGCATTATCGTTTTCTAATGTCAGATTTCTTTTTCTAGATCCGGCATGTACGATACCATCTTCACCCAACCAAACTACAGCATTTGTTCCATCAATCTTTGGCTGGATTGAGCAGATGCCGTTTAAGATGC